>JBGSLA010000019.1:0-48836 GCA_041740935.1 Desulfobaccales bacterium
GCCGCCGGGACCAGGCCGGGGGCGCCGGGAGGTCCTGCGGGAACCGGTCAGGCGGACCCCGGGACGGCCCCGAAAAGCGGCGGTGGCAACGCCGGGCGGGTAGCTCAGTTGGGAGAGCATCGGCCTTACAAGCCGGGGGTCACAGGTTCGAGCCCTGTTCCGCCTACCAATAAAAACCAGTCCAAAGTCCCAAGTCCAGGGTCTAGCGGAAAAATTGCCGATGCCCTTGACCCAAAGCCTGGACATCTGATTTAGGACTTTGGACCTTGGACTTTGGACTTTGGACTAAAATAACCGGGGGCGTAGTTCAGTTGGTTAGAACGCCGGCCTGTCACGCCGGAGGTCGCGAGTTCGAGTCTCGTCGTCCCCGCCAGGCATGATACGGGGTGAGGTGGAGCGCCGAACCCCTGGGAAGGAAGGAAAAGGGCCTGCGGGCCCTTTTGGCTTTTGGGGGAAACCTGGCCAAGGCCGGGGCGCGGGGCGGGGGCAGCGGCCGGCCCGGCCGGAGTCAACCCCGGGGGTTTTTCTGTTATGAAAGGTTTGCTTGGTGCAGGGGCAGGCGCCCTCGCCTGCCCGGTTTGGACAGCCGGGGGCGGCTGTCCTCTACACCATAATGGCTTTTCCTGCATTTACGGGTGCGCCGCAGGTCCATGAGGAGCTGTCTTGAAAAGTTCCTCAGGCTGCCATATGTTGGCAGGGCGGCCGTCCCCGGCCGCCCATGGTGCTGACGGGCACTTAAGGCCCGCCCCACCGGATTTTTCCTGTTTTCGGGGGAGCCGCAGGCTCCGGAGCGACTGCTTTAAAAAGTTCAATCGCCTCTATTTCCCCCGACCATACCTGGATCGGTAGGACGGGCTTCCAGCCCGTCCAGGCACAGGTTGAAAACCTGTGCTACCGGATTTTTTTCGGTTTGAGAGGGCCGGAGGCTCAGGAATGACGGCCTTGAAAAGATCTCTTGAGGTGCAGAGGCGGGCGAGGACGCCAGCGCCACACTTCCCAGGGTTTCACGGCAACAGTTTGGTCTAAAGAAGGGGAGCCCACGGGCTGGAAGCCCGTGCTACCGGGGCCGCGGGCCCGAGGCCGGCTGGAGGGCCTCAGCTCACCAGGAGCGCTGGGGGAAAATGGTTTGGGTGGGGGGGGAGGCCGGCGGCGCGATGCTGTCACCCCAGGAGCGGTCCACGGCCCGGAGGTAGTCCCTTTTGCCTTTGCCCACCAGGCGGTTGTTCTGAAAGACCAGGGGGGTATAGCCGCCCCGCACCGTGCCGCTTTCGTCGTAGTCCATGTTGTGGGTGCGGTAGAAATATAACACGAAATGTCCCCCCCGAAAATCCCCCTCCTCCAGGACCTGGGGCGGGCCCATGACCCCCTCCACGTCCTGCCGGCTCATGCCCAGCCTCACTTCCTGGAGACGGAAAAAGGTGGCAAAGATCTGTTTTTGGGGCCATTGGGTGAGGACCTTCTGGGCACAACCGAAGGCCAACCCGACAACAAGGAGCGCCAGCAAGAGTCTGGACATGCAGTTCTCCCGAATCAATCCTGACAGACACTATACCGGCAGGCCCCAAGAAGGTCAAGAGCAACGACCTGCCCCCGGCCCCCGGCCCCCCCCCACGAAGAACTTTTCCGCGCCGGACCGGTAAAAAGTTGAGCTCTTCTCGACAATAAGGAAAATTTCGGATAGATTAATACATTACGGTTAACAGCCTGGGGGCGGGGGAAATACGGACATCAGGACCGGGTTATCAAGCGAGCCGCACCACACCCTTTTCCCCACCGACATTTTTTCAGGCTGCGGGACTCGGCCCAAAACTCCAACATGAGCGGTAGGAAAGTCAGCCCATGAAACGCACCCTTTTTCTCAATCCCCCGTCCTTTCAGGATTTCGACGGCGGGGCCGGCTCCCGCTATCAGGCCACCCGGGAGGTGGTGTCCTTCTGGTATCCCACCTGGCTGTGCTACCCGGCGGGCCTGATTCCCGACAGCCGGGTGGTGGACGCCCCCCCCGAGAATCTGACGGTGGAGCAGGTGGCGCCCCTGGCCCGGGACTTCGACCTGGCGGTGATTTTCACCTCCAACGCCTCCTTTCACTCCGACCTGGCCACCATCACCCGCCTGAAAGAAGAGAATCCCCGGCTGGTGGCCGGTCTGGTGGGTCCCCAGGTGACCATTTTGCCGGAAGAATCGCTGGCCGCCGGCCCCCAGATGGATTTTGTGGCCCGCCGGGAGTTTGACTACACCATCCTGGAGGTGGCCCAGGGCCGCGCCTTTGCCGACATCCTGGGATTGAGTTTCCGCCAGAACGGCCGCATCCGGCACAACCAGGACCGGCCCCTGGTGGAAGACCTGGACGCGCTGCCCTTTGTCACTGACATTTACCACCGGGACCTGCGGATGGAGAATTACAAAATTCCCTATCTGCTGTATCCCTATCTGTCCATTTACACCGGGCGGGGCTGCCCGCACCACTGCGTCTATTGCCTGTGGCCCCAGACCTTCACCGGGCGGCGCTACCGGGTGCGCAGCGTGGGCAACGTGGCGGCCGAGGTGCGCCGGGCCCTGGAGCTTTTCCCCCGGGCCGAGGAAATTTTCTTTGATGACGACACCTTCACGGCCAACGGGGAGCGGGCCCGGGACATCGCCCGGGCGTTGGCGCCCCTCAAGTGCACCTGGTCGGCCACCGGCCGGGTGAACACCAGCTACGAGACCCTCAAGGCCATGAAGGCGGGGGGTCTGCGCCTGCTGGTGGTGGGCTTTGAGTCGGGGGACCCCCAGGTGTTGGCCAACATCAAAAAGGGCAGCACCCTGGAGATGGGCCGCAGATTCATGCGCTGGTGCAAGGAGTTGGGCATCATGGTGCACGGCACCTTCATGGTGGGCCTGCCCGGGGAGAGCCGGGCCTCCATCGAGGCCTCCATCCGCTTTGCCTGCGAACTCAACCCGGACACCATCCAGGTGTCCCTGGCTTCGCCTTATCCGGGCACGGAATTTTACGATTTTTGCCGGGAAAAGGGGTATCTGGCGGACCAGAATCTGGTGCATGGGGCCACCGGGTACCAGCAATGCACGGTGGAATACCCGGGGCTGGCGGCCGGGGACATTTTCAAGGCGGTGTCCCGGTTTTACCGGCGCTTTTATTTCCGGCCCCAAACCCTGGCCCGCATTACCCGGCAGATGGTCAAAGACCCGGTGCAGCGCCGCCGCTATCTGCAAACCGGACAGGAATTTCTCAGCTTCCTGTTTCGCCGCCGCCAGGGCAAGGATGAGGCCGCCAACCTTGGTCCCGGGTGCTCATGACCTTTCAGGAAATGGTCAGACTGGCCGTGCAGGGCGGGCCCGGCTTCATCCAGGTGGCGGTCACCAACGCCTGCAACGCCCGGTGCCGCTTCTGCAGCTTTCCCCAGGTGCCCCCGGACCGGGTGCGTCTGGCCGACCCGGCCCGATTGGTCCGGGGTTTTGAGGCCCTGGCGCGGGCCGGCGTCACGTATATCGCCATAACCGGGGGGGAACCCCTGCTTTACCCCGACCTGTGCGCCTGCCTGGCCCGGGCCCGGAAGTTGGGGCTGGAGACCCTGGTGGTCACCAACGGCGCCCTCCTGACCCCGGCGCTCATCCGGACCCTGGGCCGGGCGGCCGTTCACACCCTGATTATTTCCATGGATGCGGCCACAGCCGAGGTTCACGACCGCCACCGGGGCCTGCCCGGCCTCACCTCGCATATCCGGGACATGCTCCCTCTGCTCCGGCAGGCCGGCATCAGGGCCGCGGCGTCGGTGACCATCAGCCGCCTGTGGGACGACCTGGACGCCCTGGCGGCCTTCATCGGGAGTCTGGGCTTCACCCGGCTCACCTTTTCCTACCCCCTGACCCGGCTGGACTCCTCTTACCTGGGGTGCGCCGAAAGCGCGCTGGTGAGTTTTTCTCCGGAAGAACTGGACCGGGTGTTTGCCCGCATCGTGGAGTTCAAGGAGCGCTCTCCCGTCATGATCCTCAATCCCCGGCTGTCCCTGGAAGAAGTGCGGCGGCAGCTTCAGGGGCGCCCCAGCCGCTTTCCCTGTCTGGCCGGGTTTAAATATTTTTTCGCCGACTGGGATTTGCAGGTGTATCGCTGCCATTTTTTGGGCGACATTCTGGGGACCCTGGAGGAGATCGACCGGCTCGCCCCCATCCGGGACGGCTGCACCGCGTGCAGCGTGGACTGCTATCGGGACCCGAGTGTTTTGCAGTATGCGGCCGTGTCCCTGGCGGACACCCTGACCGCTTGGCGCCGGGGGGCCGTGGTCCAGGGGTTCAGGTCGCTCTTGAACCGCAACAATGTCCTGTCCCTGGCGGCGCTGCGGGAAGGCCTGCAGTGGGTGCACTGAATCACGCGGTTCAGCGCCGGCCCAACCCGGAGCCCCCAACCGGCCGGGCTCCCCGCCGGGTCACGTTCACCGCCGACGACTTCGGCCTCTCCCCCTCCCTGAACCGGGCGGTGGCCCTGGCCCATCGACACGGGCTGTTGGGCAATGCCAGCCTGATGCCGGGTGCGCCTGCGACAACCGAGGCCCTGGCCCTGGCAAAAAATTTCCCCGGCCTGTGCCTCGGGGTGCATCTGACCCTGATTCAGGGAAGGGCCGTGCTGCCGCCCCGGGCCCTGCCCCGTTTGGTCGATTCTGAGGGCCGTTTCCCCCATGACCCGGTGCGCACCGGCTGGCGCTATTTTTTTGATGCGGGCCTCATCCCCGACCTCCGCCGGGAGCTTCGAGCCCAGATCGAGGCGGTGCTTACGGCCGGAGTCGAGGTGTGGCATATCAACGGCCACCTCAACCTGCACCTGCACCCGCGCTTGGCGCCCTTGGTGGTGGACCTGGCCCGGGAATATGGCATTCCGGCCCTACGGTCGGCCGCGGAGGACTGGCGCGCCACCCTGGCCCTGGCCCCGGGCCGCCCCCTTCCCAAGGCGGCCCTGGGGTGCATTTTTGCGGTTCTGTCGCGACGGGCCCGGCGGCTGGCCGAGGCCGCCGGTCTGGTGCTGAATGACCACCTCTTCGGGCTCACCCACCCCGGCCGGGTTACGGAAAAATATATGTTGGGGCTGATTCCCCTTCTCAGGCCCGGGCTCACGGAAATTTACAGCCACCCGGCCCTGGGGGGCGATCCGGCGCTGGATCAGGCCGCGCCCGGCTACCTGCGCCAGGAGGAGTTTCAGGCGCTCACCAGCCCCAGGGTGCGGGAAGCTCTGCAGAGGGGGGGCATCGAGGTCACCACCTTCCGGGAGGCCGTTGGGAGTCGAAGCGGCGGCCCCGGACATTTTTCTCCTTGACAACCCCGGCCGGATATTAAAAAATTATGAGACGAGCGGGAATAACTCAGTGGTAGAGTGCAACCTTGCCAAGGTTGAAGTCGCGGGTTCGAATCCCGTTTCCCGCTCCATTTTTGTCCCCACCCAGCTTCCCAGCCAGGCGGCATAGCCAAGTGGTAAGGCAACGGTCTGCAAAACCGTTATTCACCGGTTCGAATCCGGTTGCCGCCTCCAATGATTTTAAGCACTTAGCTTCAGTTTCATGAATCCCTCCTTGAGGTCCACGCTATCCCAAAGCAGGAGTCTGGATTATGGATCAAATTCATTATAAAGACCTGGGGCTGGTCAATACCCGGGAGATGTTTGAGAAGGCCATGGCGGGGCGCTATGCCGTGCCGGCTTACAATTTTAACAACCTGGAGCAGCTCGAGGCCATCATGATTGGCTGCATCCAGTCAAAATCTCCCGTTATTCTCCAGTGTTCCGGCAGCGCCCGCCAATACATGCACGAGGCCATGGTGCCCCATCTGGTCAAGGGGGCCGTGGAGATGATGAAGGACCTGGGGAACAGCATCCCCGTCGCCCTGCACCTGGATCACGGCGACACTTTCGAACTGGCCAGAGCCTGTATCAACTCGGGCTTCTCCTCGGTGATGATTGACGGCTCCCACCATGCTTTCGAGGCAAACATCCGTCTCACCCGCCAGGTGGTGGACTACGCCCAGGAGCGGGACGTCACCGTAGAAGGTGAATTGGGGGTGCTGGCCGGGGTTGAGGACGAAGTCTCCGCGGCAGCCTCCCATTACACCCGGCCTCAAGAGGTGGAAGAATTTGTGAAACAGACGGGGGTGGACTCCCTGGCCATCTCCATCGGCACCTCCCACGGAGCCTTCAAGTTCAAGGTGAAGCCCGGCGAGGAGCCGCCGCCCCTGAGGTTTGACATCCTGGAAGAAATCGAGCGGCGCCTGCCAGGATTTCCCATTGTGCTGCACGGCGCTTCTTCGGTCATGCCCGAGTACGTGGACCTGATCAACCGGTTTGGCGGCAGGATGGAGCAGGCAGTGGGCATCCCCGAAGAGCAGTTGAGAAGGGCGGCCCGCTCGGCGGTCTGTAAAATCAACATCGACAGCGACGGCCGCCTGGCCATGACCGCCATGCTCCGGAAAATTTTTGCCGAAAACCCGGGGGAGTTCGACCCGCGCAAATACCTGGGGCCAGCCCGGGACGAGCTTGTCAAAATGGTCAGATACAAAAACGAGCAGGTCCTGATGAGCGCCGGGAAGGCCTGAGATCTTCCCGCAGATGGGCAGCATCAGGGGAGAACCATGAAACAGCAGCAACAATCTCCGGCCAGAGAAGGCCTTCGCACCGGCGCCAGCCCGGAAACCCTGGCCCAGGCCCTACTGGAGAATCTTTATTATGTCCAGGGACGGCCCCCCGAATTGGCCAACCTCAACGACTGGTACATGGCCCTGGCCTACACGGTGCGGGACCGGCTGCTGCAAAACTGGATGCAAACCCTCAAGCTCATCCGCCAGGACGTCAAGGTGGTGAGCTGCCTCTCGGCGGAATTTCTGCCCGGGCCGCATTTGGGGAATAGCCTCATTAACCTGGGCCTCTGGGAGCAGGTCAGGGAAACGGTGGCGCTTCACGGTCTGAAGCTGGAAGAACTTCTGGCACAGGAGGCCGAGCCCGGGCTGGGGAACGGCGGCTTGGGAAGGCTGGCCGCCTGTTGCCTGGACTCCCTGGCCACCCTGGAAGTTCCGGCCATCGGCTACGGCATCCGTTACGAATTCGGCCTCTTCCGCCAGGAAATCCGGGATGGCTGGCAGGTAGAGGTCACGGACAAGTGGCTGGCACATGGGAATCCCTGGGAAATCTGCCGGCCGGAGATCGCTTATCAAGTAGGCTGGAAAGGCTTCACCGAAACCTACCTTGACGTCGCTGGCCATCAACGGAGGCGCTGGGCGCCAGGGAAGGTGGCAAGGGGCGTGGCCCACGACTATCCGGTTCCTGGCTACCGGAACCGGGTCACCAATCTCCTGCGCCTGTGGAAGGCGGAAGCGGCGGAGTCCTTTGATTTTGCGGACTTCAAGGTGGGAGACTACTACAGCGCAGTCCAGGAAAAGGTGCTCTCGGAGAATATCACCAAGGTGCTCTACCCCCATGACGAGCCCGAGGTGGATAAGGTCCTCAGGTTGGGGCAGCAGCACTTTTTCGTTTCCTGCTCGCTGCAGGATATGATCCGGATTCATCTTCTGAGACAGAAAAGTCTGGACCGCTTCCCTGAGAGCTTCGCTATCCAGCTCAACGGCAGCCATCCGGCCATCGCGGTGGCGGAACTGATGCGGCTGCTGGTGGACGAGCATCTCCTCCCCTGGGAGCAGTCCTGGGAGATAACCCGAAAAACCCTGGCCTACACCAGCCACACCCTCCTTCCCGGGGCCCTGGAGACCTGGCCGCTGCCCCTCTTTGCGGAACACCTGCCCCGGCACCTGGAAATCATCTATGAAATCAACCACCGCTTTTTGGATGAGGTGCGCCTCAAGCATCCTCGGGATGACGACCGCTTGCGTCGACTATCCCTGATCGACGAAGTCGGGGACAAATCCGTGCGCCTGGCCAATCTGGCCTGCGTCGGCAGTCATGCCGTCAACGGCGTGGCGGTCCCCCACAGCGAGCTTCTGCAGCAGACAGTGCTCAAGGATTTTCATGAGCTGTGGCCGGAGAAGTTTCTCCGGATCACCAACGGCGTGACTCCCCGGCGCTTTCTGGCTCTGAGCAACCCGGCCTTGAGCGGACTCATCACCCGGAAGATTGGTGAATCCTGGGTCAAGAATTTAGAGGAACTCAGGCGCCTGGAGGAATTTGCCGACGATATGGGGTTCCACCGGGACTGGCGCCAGGTGAAGCTCACCAACAAGCAGGCTCTGGCCGCGGTCATCAAGGCGCGCACCGGGGTCGAGGTCGATCCCCAAAGTCTGTTCGACCTCCAGGTGAAGCGCCTGCACGAATACCAGCGGCAGCATCTGAACGTGTTGCACATCATCACCCTGTATAATCGCTTAAAAAGCCGCCCGGAGCTGGAGATCACGCCCCGCACCTTCATCTTCGGGGGCAAGGCGGCGCCCGGCTGCACTATGGCCAAGCGCATCATCAAGCTCATCAACTCGGTGGCTGAGGTGGTGAATCGCGACCCGGACGTCAACGGTCGCCTCAAGGTGGTTTTTTTTCCGGATTTCAGCGTGAAAAACGGCCACCTGGTTTACCCCGCGGCCGACCTCTCTGAGCAGGTCGCCACCGCCGGCAGGGAGGCCTGCGGCACCGGCAACCTGAAGTTCGCCATGAACGGCGCCCTCACCATCGGCACCCTGAACGGCACCAACCTGGAAATTCGGCAGGAGGTGGGGCCGGAAAACTTCTTCCGGTTCGGACTCACGGCTGCGGAGGCGGCGGACCTGAGGACCCGGAATTACAACCCGATTGGCTACTATGAAAGAGACCGAGAATTGCAGGAAGTCATGGATCTCATCAGCTCCGGATATCTTTCCCGGGGCGACACCCAGCTCTTCCAACCTGTAGTGGCCTCGCTGCTTTACCGGGACGAATATCTGCTGTTAGCCGACTATCGGTCTTACGTGGACCGGCAGGATGAAGTCGGCCTCATCTTCCAGGATAAGAAACGCTGGACCCGCATGTCTATCCTCAATACAGCCCGGATGGGCAAATTCTCCTCGGACCGGGCCATCCGGGAATATTGCGAGAAGGTCTGGAAAGTCAAATCGTCAGAATGAAGAACTTTCCCCGGTTATTGCAGCCCCTGCTTTTCGGGGTGGCGGTGCGTCGGCCTCCGGACAATTTTCCCCGTTTTTCGGAGTAATGCCCAGTCGTCATCAAAGTGCATCAATTGCAGGGGCTCGATTGTAGGGACTCGATTCATCGAGCCCTGGAAGGGTGCCAAGATTTGCGCGCCTGCGAAAAATTCCTTTTTCTCATTGAACTGCAACCCACGAAACGCCCAACATATTGATTATTTTTGTTAATTTTTACCGAAACCATCATGGCCGCAATCGGCCACCCCCGGCAATGAAAATCTTTTGTAGGGGCGGGGTAACCCCGCCCCTACGGGTGGATTTTCACGGTAAAACCGAAAACCATATGAGCCGCTGCCACCGCCGGTGCAAGGAGAGAGCAGTACCCTGATCCATGGGACTGGGGCCGACTTGTTGTGCGTCAGCCGCCGAGGCTGACCATGGACCGGCCGGCATGGTGGGAAGAGGTCGAGGGAAATCCGGCTTTCATGAGCATGGCTTCCTGGAACCGGGAACTCAAGAAGGCCGTATTGCGGCCCTGACGGAGAGGCTCTTTCAGATCGATCTCGGCATCGGTCAGCAGGCAGGGGCGCAACTTTCCGTCCGCGGTGAGGCGCAGGCGGTTGCAGGTGCGGCACCGGTGCCCGTTCAGGGGGCTGATGAAGCCCAATTCCCCCTGAAACCCCGGCGCCTTAAAAATTCGGGCCGGACCGGCGCTGGGCTCCCGGGTTGACGGCATAAGGGGCCCCAGCACCGCAAGCCGCCGCCGCACTTCGGACAGGGGCAAAAAATGGCGCTGCCACCATGCCTGGGACACGGTGGGCATCAGCTCGATGAAGCGCACCTGCCAGGGATGCTCCCGGGCGAGCCTGGCCACATCCAGCAGTTCATCGTCATTGACCCCCCGCAGGGCCACGCAATTTATTTTGAGCGGGGCAAAACCGAGAGACGTCGCCCGCTTAAGCCCTCTGAGCACCTCCGGCAAGTAATCCCCGCCGGTGATCTGCCGGTAGCGTTCCCGTCGCAGGGTGTCGAGGCTGACATTGAGATGCCGCAGACCCGTGTGGTAAAGAGCCGGCGCCAGTTCCCGGAGCAGCACGCCGTTGGTGGTCAGACAGACTTTGGTGATGCCGGGAACCTCATGCAGCTTGCCGAGAAAATCCACCAATGAACGGCGGAGGAGCGGTTCGCCGCCGGTAATCCGGACCTTGGCAAGGCCCACCTCCCCGGCCACGGCCGCCAGGCGCAGCATTTCCTCATAACTCAGGAGTTCGCCGGCCGACAGTTTTTGCCAATCACGCCAATAGGTGCAGTACCGACAGCGCAGATTGCAGCGGTCGGTGACGGACAGGCGCAGGTAATTGATCCTGCGGGGGCCGGCTGCGGTTCCCATGATTTAGGCGCCTTTGCCGAAGGGGCAATGGGGGTAAGCGCAATCCGGGCAGTCCCGGCACAGGCCCCCGTGTCCCAGGAGGGCCAGGTCCTTTTTGCCGAGGCGCTCCCCCGCCAGAATCCGGGGCAGCACCAAATCCAGCACGGTCACCGGATGGTGCAGGGCGCAGGCCGGCACGCCGAGCAGCGGCACCTCCCCCAGGTAGGCCACCAGGAACATGGCGCCGGGGAGGACCGCGGAGCCGTAATGCATTTCCGTGGCCCCGGCCAGGCGGATGCCGTGGCGGGTGACGTCGTCCGGGTCCACGCTCAGGCCGCCGGAGAGCAGCAGCAGGTCGCAGCCCTGGGCCAGATGGCTGCGAATGGTCCGGGCGATGGCCTGGGCGTCATCCGGTAAGAAATCCACTGCCGCCACCGACGCCCCCAAGTCCTCGACCTTATTGGTGAGAATGGGCACGAAGCGGTCCTGGATGAGGCCGTGATAGATTTCGTTGCCCGTGATGATGAGGCTGGCTCGAGCCGCCCGCAGTCGCCCGACGGCAAGCAGGCCACCGCCGGCGCCGGCCAGGGCCACGGCCCGTTCAATGGGGGCCCGTTTCATCACCAGCGGGATGGCCCGGGTGGCCGCGACCTTTTCCCCTTTTTTCACCAGGGTATGGTTGTGCAGGCTGGCGCACATGACTTCATCCACCAGGTTGAAGGCGGCCAGGGCCGGGACATTCACCCGGAGCAGGCCGTCCCAGGCGGCGTGCAGGTTGATTTTGCCCTCCCGGGGGTTGTTTTCCCAGACCACGCCCTCTCCGGCCAGGGCGCCGGCCAGGAGCGCGGCGGCCTCATTTTCGTGGATTTCATCCTCCTCCAGATCCAAAACATAGAGGTGGTTCTTGCCCAGGCGCTGCAGACGGCAGAGGTCCTCTTCACAGAGGTTGTGGCCCTTGAGGAAGGCCGGGCCTTTGAACTCACCCGGGCGGATTTCAGTGATATCGTGGGCCAGGGTGTGCCCCACGGCGTCTTTGAGTTCGATGACTTTTTTCATGTCAGGCCTCGTAAGCGTCCCCTCGCCGCCGCCGGCCGGCGAAGGTCCTTAGCTGAAGCGGTTTGCGCCGGTATCCCGGCATAAGGGGACCAATCCATGTCCGGCCAGGCGATTTCCCGGGGTTTGCGAAAATAGGCCCCGTCGGCGCAGGGGCGGCAACAGGGGCGGCCCTCCACCATAATTTCCCGGCCGTCCCGCACCACCTGGCCGCAGGCGGCGCAGGCCACCTGGCGTCGGGTGGGCCCGGGCAGGTCAAACTCGGAGAGATCCACCTCCACCGCCTGGACCCGGAACAGAGCGGCATCCGGCATAACCTTGTAGGCCAGGGTCTGTTGCCGCCGGCGATCCGGCTCCCCCGGGGCGTAGACCGCGGCCAGCTCCCGGGACTCCTCGGTGGAAATAATCCGCAAGCCCTGACCGGTCTCCAGGTTCACCAGGGTGGCGGCCATGATGCCGTAGTCCATGAACTTGAGGGAGCGCCGCCCCAGCTTGACGTTGGTCACATGGGCCACCGCGTCCCCGGTGCAGCGATCCATTTCCACAAACACGATGAGCCGTTTCAGTTGGGGCAAGGTGGGGGGCGCCTCAAAACCCAGGAGCCGCAGGCCCAACACGGCCAGCCTCACGCCCACCACCTGCCCCGGGCACAGATGACCGTGCGCGGCCACCGAGCCGGCCAGGAGTTCTTCAAAGTGTTCCGGCGTTATCTGCATGGCTTGCCATCCCTGTTTTGCGGTCCCCACTTCGCCCGCAGATCAAACTTTGACCAATTTGACCTGGCTTTGATAAAAGACGGCGCTGCCGCCGGTGAGGTCCACCAGTCCGGTGTTCTTGAGCACCGGGTCCACCCGCATGGCGGCGTTGGCGTGGACGCCGGTGGCCCGCCGGGGGTCTCCGGGAACCAGCACCCCGTCAATGACCACATCGCTGGAGCCGTAAGCCCAGTGGCCGCCCCCCAGGGAAAAGGCGATGACCCCGGGCCTTATGCCCTCGGTGATGCGGACCTGGCCGATCATGGGCTTCTGGTGGCCGGCGGCGAGATTCCAGGTACCTTCCTCGTTGGAAGGGGAGATTACTTTTACCCGGTCGCCATCGGCCAGCGCCAACCGCCTTGCGTCTGTGGGGGAAATGTCAATGGTGTTATAGGGGTACACGGCCTTGGTCCAGTAATTCCCCGGTGTCCGGGATTTGGTCTGGGTGATGTGTTTATAGGTGAGCAGGGTGAGGTCGTACCCCTTGGCCTCGTCATCCAGTTTGCGCCCCAAAACGTCCACCGGCCCCTCCATGAAGTGGCCATGGCCCACATAGGGCTTGCCGGTCATGGAGTTCTTGGTGGTTACAAAATTTTCCATGTAGATGCCCACCATCTTGCCATATTTGTTGGTCAGCTGGCCATTCTTGTAGGCTTTCTGGTACTCCTGGAAGCGGCCTCCCCGGTTCAGGACATAGACCACCTGGGGCCACCAGTCGTCGCCCACCACCGCCCGCCAGCGCTTGGCGTCATAGACCGTGGGCGGCAGGTGTCGCCTGGCCTGTTCGAGGATTTTCAGTTCTTCGGGACCGGCCGCGGGCACCTTTTCGGAACCGTCGGGCTTGTCGCCGCAGGCGATGTTAGCCACCATGCGGAGATACATATCCTCTTCCCGCTTCAGATGGAGTCCGGGTCCGAAAGCGTTATCCCCGAAGCCCGGCAACTTCATCTTTTCGGCGATCCCCAGGACCAGGGACTCGGTGGACAGGGGCATCTTTTCACCGAAGACGGTGACGGTGTCGGTGAGGGGCGCCGCGGCCGGCTGGCGGAAAGGGGCCACCTTGGGGGTGACCGAAGGGTGCGAGCCGGAGAATTCCCAGCGCTCCAGGTACGTTATATCCGGGAAGATATAGTCAGCATACATGGAAGTTTCGCCGATGACGATGTCTGAGGCAAAGATCAGGGGAACTTTCTTGGGATCGGACAAGATTTTTATGAGCTCATGCCCGGCGGGCAAGGCGTACACCGGCGAGGCCTGGTAGAACATCAGGGCCTTGATCGGGTAAGGATAAGCATCCCCCATGCTGGGGATGACCTCCTGATAAATGTCGCTGGAGAAGGGATACCAGGGCCGCTTGGCCGGGTAGCCCTTAAACAGGGTGGACTTTTCATACTTCTTGCCATGCCGGATGATGTCCACCCCCCAGGTCTTGATCTTGCCGGGATGGGTTATTAGGTCAAAAGGTTTGCCTTCTTTGCTGCCGTCGATGTTATAGGTGGTGGCCTTGGCCAGGCCGCCCTGCCAGTCGTGGTTGCCCAGGAGCACATTCAGGGTCATGAAGATGAGCACATTGTAGAACCCCGAGGTGTGCTGGGAGACGCCCCGGTGGATGTCGGCCACCGCCCTTTTGCCGTGATTGGTGAATTCCCGGGCCAGGTCGACCAGGTCCCGCTCCTGCACCCCTGCCAGTTGGGTCCATTCGGCCGGTGTTTGGGCGTTGGCGGCCTCCTTGTAAATCTGCAGGACGCTTTTAACCTTGTGGCCCTTTACTTCTGTATCTACCAGGAGGTCCCCTTCCACGGCGGCGGTTTCGCTGTTGGGGTCAAAGGGGACGGGCTGGCCGCCTTTCATGACCAGGAAGGGATCGAATTCCCACTCCCCCCCCTCTTTCATGGGACGCTTTTCCTTGGGGAGGCCGATATCCGAACCTCTGAGAAAAATCCCAGGGGTGCCGTCCGGGTTGATCTTTACCAGCCAGGCCGTTTGGGTCCAGGTGGGCTCGTTGTCGGCCATGGCCGCGGCCTTGTTGGCGTTGGCCAGATAGCGGGCGTCGTAGCGCTGGTTCTCGATGATCCATTGCATCAGGCCCATACCCACGGCCGCGACCCCGTTGGACTTGATGGGCAGCCACCTCCAGGCCCGGGCCGCGGTTTTGGAACAGCGGGGATCCACCACCGCAATGCGCATGGTGCCGTCCACCAGGCCCTCGGTCACCTTCTGGGCCCTGAGGGGCGGCCCATAATTGGCCTCGTAAGGATTGGCCCCCACAAAGAGGATGAACTCGGGGTTGCCGGTGTCCGCCTGCCAGTAGAACTTGCTGCCTTTGGTAAACTTCCCTTCCACGAACTGGTCGCTCATGGCCTTGCAGGTGAAGTACAGCGACCCCTGGCAGACAGTGGTGTGGCCGTGGGCGTTCACCGAGCCCAGGGCCGCCACCAGCCGCTTCAAAATATCAGACCGGCCCCCTTTCAGGCGGCCCCAATTAAAGCAGAACTGATTGTTTTTAGGGCCAAGATCCGGGTGGTCCGGGTCAATGAGATACTTTAGATTGTCCTGGTGTTTGGCCTTGAACGCGGCCAGTTCCATCTTTTTGGCAGACACCAGCTCGGCGTCTGCCGCCATCTCCTTGGCTATCTTGCTGTCCCGGAGGAGGCAAATATCCTTCAAGCCCTCCACCTGGCCCTCGCCGAAGAGGTTGCCGCCGTTGACGATCTCGGTAATGGCCTGGTCGAAGGGAATAGTCTGCCACTTGTTTTCCCCCCGTTTGCCGGCCCGTTTGAGCACCTTGACCAGGCGGTAGGGGTCATACAGGGCCTGGATGCCCGCCTGGCCCTTGGGGCAGAGGGAGCCTTCCATGGTGGCGGCCTCGGCAATGGGGGTCTTGTAGGGAATCTGCGGCGTCATGGTCCAGGGACTATAGGGGTTGCCGTCGATTTTGGCCGCCAGCCCATCCACGAATTTCACCTTGATGCCGCAGTTGGTGTTGCACTGCTGGCAGACCGACAGAATTTGATTTTCCGGGCGGTAGTGCACATAAGCGTCGCCCACGTCCAGAGCCGTCCAATCGGCGGCGCTCATGGCTTGCGCAGCCCGGGCCAGATAGTGGGACGCAGCCAGTGAGCCCCCCAGCAAGGCCGAACACTTGAGAAAACCCCGCCGATCTATTTTGGCCTCGATAAGTTCTCTCATCTCCTGAGTGGGGTTGGTATTCGTCTTAGACATGCTTCGCTTCTCCTTTCCCCGCGCTGATCACCGGCAGCCACCGGGAACCCAACAGAAAGGCCAGCAATCCCAGGGAGAAAACCCAGAGGCTGACCAGCCATTCGGTCAGGTTGGGAAAATACTCCGTGGTGCGCAGGCGGTGATGATAAAAGGTGGCTTCCAGCCCCTCCAGCTTGTACACCGCCTGATCCGGGATGACAAAGTTCAGGCGCACCGCGATGAAGGTGATGATAATCAGAAAACAGGCCCAGGCCACCACCTTGGCATTTTGATGATGCACCGCCAGGAGGTACAAGGGAATGGCGCTGCCGATGAGCAGATGGACGATCCAGAACACCCACCAATACGGCCCGAACACGATAATGTCCAGGCTGGCTTTGGTAATGGGAAGCCCGGTGCGGTAGCCCACAAAAAACTGCAGCAACTGCAAAAAGAGAAAAACCACCAGGAGGAAGCGCACCACGTGCCCCAGGTAATGCACCAGCTCATCGTCAGCCTTAAAGATATAGGTGAGAAAGGTTATGAGGGCCCCACCCGACAGCAGCGCCGTGACAATGAACAACAGGGGCGTGAGGGCGCCGTTCCACAGGGGGCGGTTGAGCAGAATGGCGAAAATGGCGCCGTTGATGCCGTAAAAGATCAGCCCCACGGGCAGACTCAGGATGGACAGAAAGCGCACCCGCCTGTGGTCCGCCTCCCGGTCCGCCTCGGTGAACCCGGTTTTCCCGAAGGACAGGAATCTATAGAGCCCCCTGGCCGGTCGTCCCTCCTCCTGGGACCACTTCACCAGGTCCTCCCGGAGCAGGAAGTAACACTCCAGCAGATAGATGAGGATCATGGCGTTGGTGAAGACCACCATCCAGAAAATCATGGAATACCAGCCCGGGCTGAGGAGAAAGCGGTAGGCCCGGAAGAAGTGCCCCAGGTCAAAGCTGATGATGATCACCTCGCAGGAGATGGCCACCAGCACCGTGAAGGCCGATAACGGGCCGATGGGGGCGAAAATTTTCACCCGAAAGACATAGGTGAGGATGGTGATGAGAAAGGCTCCGGCGGTCAGGCCCAGGAAAAAGAGATACACCGCCACCCACAATCCCCAGGGGACGTAGGACCCCAAGTCGGTGGCCCCTTTTCCGAACCACATGGCCTGAAACACCCCCCAAAAACCTATCACCAGGCCTATGATCGCCAGGGTCAGCAACGTTTTGTAATAGCGCTCGGTTGGCATACTTCTTTCCCCTTCCCTTATTTCAGGTAAGACACGCTCGGCTGGGTGCCCAATTCTTCCTTGAGCCGAAAAATCCGGGGGGAACCCATATTCTCAAAAACCAGACTTTGGGGATCGGTGCGGTCCCCGAAAATGGTGGCCCGCCCCACACAACTGGTGACGCAGGCCGGCAGCATGCCCACCTTCAGACGATGCAGACAGAAGTGGCATTTGCGGGCGTTGCCCATGGGCGAGCTGCCTTTGGCCCGGTTGGGCCATTGCTGGCCGTATTCCGCCGCGGGGCGCAGTTCATAGCCGTCCCGGGCGGCCTGGCGGCCGAACAGGGTGCCCGGCTCCTCCGGGGTGTCGGCGGTGTACCACTCCCCGAAGTCGGAGGTGCGGGCCGCGTAGGGGCAGGCCACCAGGCAATACCGGCAGCCGATGCAGCGGTTGTAGTCCACGATCACCGCCCCCTGCTCGGTCTTCCAGGTGGCGGTGACCGGGCAGACCTTGGTGCAGGGGGGATTCTGGCAATGGACGCAGGGTCGCGGCGTAAAACGCCGCCGCACCGAGGGGTAATGCCCCACCTCCTCCTCCAGCACCACCCGGTACACCACCCCCGGGGGCAGTTTGTTCTCCGCCACGCAGCTGATGGTGCAGGCATGACAGCCGATACACTTGGCGAGGTCGATAACCATGCCCCATCTGATGTCCTGGGGCTTTTTGTTGAGAGCCCGTTTCAGGTCCCGCTGCATGCGGACTAACAGGTCCTCCTGAGGCAAATCCTTTGACATAACGCTCTCCCTTTCCTGGACTAAACTTTCTCCCCTTCCGGCCTGGCCGCGCGGTCGTTCCCCGATCTCATCAAGCCCAGGGCCCGGGTAAGTTCCAGGGCCACGCCCATCCCCGCCTTAACCTCTTTGCCCATCAGGCGGAAAGGCAGGCCCAGGGGGCCCACCGGCCGGGCCGCGTCCAGATCCACCCTGGCCGGCACGTCCGTCAGCCGGTCCAGAAACTCGATGACCCGGGGGTCGGCGAATTTTTTGACCATGCCGTGCATGCGCACAAAGCCGTCGCCTATGGCCTCGATATCCTCTGGCTGATACACCGAGGCCAGCTTGGCGTACATATCCACCACAGCCTCCACCGAGCGGAGAACCACAGGGTCGGCGAACTTCTTGACTATGCCGTGCATGCGCACGAAACCGTCGCCGATTTCGTCGATGTCCTCAGGGGAATAGGCCGACGCGAGCTTGCTGTACATGGTGAGGATGGCCTGGTTGATGCGGAAGATGCCCTTCTGCTCCAGGTCGTCCAGCTTGTCGATGATATGGGGCACCGCGATCTTCAGGAGGGGCTCCACATCATGCCACCAGTCGATGAGGTTCTCCATCTGCTCCAGGGACCAGGCGAGGTGCCGGAAGCTCAACAGCAGTCTTTTCAGGAGAACAACGACGTCTTCCAGCTGAAAGCCGGTCTCCACCTCCGCCAAGCCGTCAGTGAGGAGTTTGGCCCCGGGACCCATGAGGAGGGCAAAATCCCGTCCCAGATCGGACAGGCTTTCCATGGGATCGGCCATCTTGTTCACCTGTGCTTCCAGGCGGGCCAGACGATCCAATTTCTCCTCTATTCTCGCCAAACGCTCCTGGATCAGGCCTTCGTCGGACATGTCAATCTCCTTTGCCTGAGCGGCAGTTCCACATCGGGAGACAGGATGCCCCGCACCTTGCCGGCCATGACGAACTGGGATTCCAGGGGCAAATGGCTGCCTTTCAGCATCAGATTGTAATAAACCCAACGGAACATCATCTTGCCCATGTAGTTGGTAAAACTCTCTCCCAACAGATCAAAGGGCCCCAGGCCCGGGAAGGGAAACTTCCCCGGCAGGGGTTCAATCTTAAAATTGAAATCCAGCAGCGACCCTTTTTCGTAGCCGGTGACCACATAGCAGGTGGCGTGACCGTCATATTTCGGCAGCGGCGGGTGCCCCTCGATCTCCCGCTGGAGATTCTCCGCCACCACATCCGCCTCATAATGGGCCACCGCCCCGGCCTTGGAGGTGGGCAGGTTGGCCGCGTCGCCGATGACATAAATATTTTCAAAATTTTTGGCCCGCAGGGTATGGTGATCGGTGTCCACATAACCCATGGGATCGCCCATGTCGCTGTCGATGACATATTGGGCCCCGAAATTGGGGGGGATGGAGATGAGCAGGTCGTAGTTCACCTCCCGGCAGTCATAGCCCACGATCACCTTGCGGTTCGGGTCCACGCTGGCCAACTGGAAATTTGGGGTTACCTTAATGTTTTTGGTCTCGCACAGCTGGCCCAAAATCCTGGAAGCCACCGGTTTGGTGAAGACCCCGGGGAGGGGGGTGGCGAGCTCGATTTCCACGTGGTCCCTGAGGCCATTGACCGAGAAAAACCAGTCCGCCATAAAGATGAATTCCAGGGGCGCCACCGGACACTTGAAGGGCAGTTCGGCGATGTTCAGCACCACCCGCCCCTTGTCGAAGTATTTGAGCTTCTCCCGCAGGGCCAGGGCCCCTTCCAGGGTGTAAAAGTTGTGGATGTCCTGCCCCCAGCCCTCCATGAGGCCTTCCACCTCGGAGGGCACAATGCGGCAGCCCGAGGCGATGACCAGGAAGTCATAGGGAAAGGTGTATTGCTTGGTCTTGACCTGCCTTTTGTCCGGATCCACCCCTTCAATTTCATCCAGCACGAAGTTGACCCCGGGCGGCACAAACTTGGTCCTGGGCTTGACGCAATCCTCCCTGTTGTAGATGCCGAAGGGAATGAACAGCCAGCCGGGTTGGTAGTGGTGCTCCCAATCCCGGTCAATGACGGTGATGTCCCATTCCCGCTCCGGCAGCTGCTGCCGCATCTTGGTGGCAATGATGGTGCCTCCGGTGCCGTGACCCAAAATAACCAACCTTTTCATGATCCCACCTCTCTTCCCGTTGGGGATTCGGTTTCAGACAGATTCTCCGCGATGGTTTTCAGCCAATACCCCAGTTCTTCCGTGTCCAACGGCTTCACCAAACAGGCATAAAGGGAGCCGATGACGTCTTCCCGTCCCGGGTGGTAGGCCAGACTGGATATTCCCAATATATGCAGCCGGGGATGGCTCCTCCGCAGGGTCCGGAAAAACTGCTTGTCGGCCGCTATGGTGTCCAGGTCCAGGATGACCGCGACGTCTGAGGCCTCCTGAAGGGTGACCTGCAAGTCCTCCAGGGAGGTCAGCAGCCTGGCGGCATAGCGCCTGGCGCCCAGGAGTCCGCACAATTGTTTGCCGTCCTGCCGATCTCCAGTCACCATAAGCACGAGAGGCTTGCGCATATTGATCCCTGGTCCTCGTTGCAAATCTTAATATCTTGCAAAAAAGGTAAGGCAATTTCTGTGCCTATTAGGTCAACACATTGAAATATCATGTAAAATAGTTTTTAACAGATTGAGATCAGGAAGAGCTGCGGTCTTAGGAGAGCCGATTACAGGCTGGAAAAAGATTAACTTATTGATTTAACAAGATATATTATTGTTATTTTTGTGAACCGCCTCTCCCCCGGCTGCGGACATCCTTAAGACACATCATCACGATATTTAAGAATTTTAAAGAGATAGCCATGTCCGAAATATGGACACGGCAACAAAGCAGGCGCACACAGCGGGTGGAGTGAGGCTTTAATGGGTGGTGGGGTCGGAATTGGGGACCTTGTGCCGCTTCAAGATGGCGTACACCGTGCTGCGGCTTATACCTAAGCGCTTGGCGGTGAGCTTTTTATTGCCCCCGGTTTCTTTGAGGATTTCCAGCAGAGTCTGCAACTCCCGTTCTTCCATGGTGGGGGGCGACATGGGCGCCTGCTGCCGCAGGGCCGCAGGGAAATCCCAGGCCTCCAGTTGGCTGCCCTTGGCCAGGACCACGGCATGTTCCAGGGAATTCTCCAGCTCCCGGACATTTCCGGGCCAGGGATATTCCAGGAGGAGGCGCATGGCCTCGGAGCTTATATCGGTGATGTCTTTGCGCTGTTCTGCGGCGAAGCGGCGCAAAAAGTGGAGGGCCAGCAGGGGGATGTCGTTTTTGCGCTCCCGGAGCGACGGCAGCTGCACGGGGATGACCTTGAGGCGATACAGGAGGTCCTCCCGAAAATTGCCCCGCTCCACTTCCTGCAACAGGTCTTTGTGGGTGGCGGCCAGGAGGCGCACGTCCACGCTCAGCGTCTTTTCGCCCCCCACCCGCTCAAACTTGCGGCTCTGCAAGACCCTGAGGAGCTTAATCTGGGCGGTGGGCGGCATTTCCCCCACTTCATCCAAGAAAACGGTGCCTCCCTGGGCCAATTCGAAGCGCCCCGGCTTCTGGCGGATGGCCCCGGTGAAGGCGCCCTTCTCATGTCCGAAAAGTTCACTCTCCAACAGCGCGGCGGGATAGGCCGAACAATTAATGACCATGAAAGGTTTGTCCTGTCGGGGACTGAACCGGTGGATGGCCCTGGCCACCAACTCCTTACCGGTGCCGCTCTCCCCTTGAATCAGGACGGTGGCGTCGGTGGGCGCCACGTCCTCGATGAGTTTGTATATGGTTTGCATCTTGGGGTCTCTGCCGATGAGCTCACCAAACCCGGCCGCGGCTTCCACCCGGCCCCTGAGACCGCCCACCTCCTCCTCGTGGACCATGGCCCGCCCCAGAGCCCCGGCATTCTGATTCAGGATGAGCCCCAGCCACTGTATTTTCTCGGGATGGCAGTCGCAATTCCCCGGACAGGCGACCACCGCAGCGCCCACAATCTGGCCGTCAGTAAAGGGAATGTGGGCCTGACGTTCCATGGCGGGGAAACTTTCCGGGACCAGGGGTGATCTCAGGAGATTCTTCCGGGTAAAACCCGGTTTGGTCAGCCTCTCCAAAGTTGCCTGGGCGTTTTTGATCGTCTCGGGATCTCTCAAAGAAACCAGGCCGTGGTCCGAGATGATAAAAAGGGTATCCCGGGCGGCATTGAAGGCCAAAAAAGATACATGGGAGCAGGGCACCTGGTCTTTGAGCTTTTCCAAGAGAAAGGCGCCCATTTCCTTCAAGGTCCCCAGGGCGCTGATTTCCCGGACAATCTGGCAGGCGGCCCGGGCCTGTCCATAAGCCCGCTCCAACTCCTGGGTCTGCTCCTCCAGGCGACGGGTGTAATCTTCCTGGCGGGCCACCATCTGGTTGAAAGAGCCGGCCAACCGGGCTATTTCAGCCTGTCCTTGCACGGGCACCCGCACCTCCGTCATCCCCTGGTCTATTTGCCGGGTGGCCTCCACCAGGGTGGCCAGGGGTCGGGTGATGCGCCTCACAAAGAAAAGGCCGCCCACCATGGCAGCCAGGAGAATGCCCAGGGTAAGCAGGCCGATCTGCAGCCACAGGGACAGCACCTGCCGCCGGTAATAGGATTCCGAGAAACCGACCCGCAGGACTCCGGCTTTGCCCTCGAATATCGGCCAGGCCGCGTCCAGAAAAGGTTCTCCGCCTTTGGAGGCGATGGCTCGAAGTTCAGGCTTCTCCACCGAACCGGGTTGACTGGCCGCCACCAGACCGGCCGGCACCCCTTTTTTAAAGGTGTGGGCCAGGATGCGGCCTTCCCTGACCACAAACAGGTAGCCCAGGCCCGGATTGCTATGCATTTGCTGATCCAGCAGCTTTTGGAGACCCACCCTGTCGTTGATGAGAATCCGGTCGGCGGCCTCCAGGGCCACGGCATGGGCCAGGTTTTCCGCCTGGCTCGACAGGGTGGCCTGCAAGGCAGCGCTGTAACGTTGGGTGACCAGGAAGGCGATGGCCAGACCGCTGAACACCACCAAAAAGGCGATGGCCGCCAAGAGACTACTCTTGAGGGTGCGAAACCCCATGACTCTCTTCCTTGATCCGGGCCAGCCCCTGATATTTCAACCGGATGGCCTCATACCACGCCTCCTGGAGGGGGACAAAGCGGTCGATGAATAGTTCCTGGAGAATTTTCTCCCCTTCCGGGTCCTGGTGCATGCTGAAAAGCACCTGTTGCAGGCGCTCATGATCGTCCGGCGGCAGCCGGCCGGAGGTGACCAGGGGAGGGATGCCGAAGGGCTGGGACTTTCTGATTATTTTGGTGCGGGCGGTGAACTCCGGCTTTTTTTCCTGATAATATTCATAGATCAGACTATCCACCGCGGCGCCATCCACCAATTCCCGGGAGACCGCCAGGATGGCGTTGTCGTGACTATAGGTATAGATGGTCTGGCTGAAAAAGGTTTCCGGTCGCTCCTGCAGGTCGGCCAGCCAGGCGGTGGGGATGAGCTTGCCGGTATTGGAATGGGGATCAGTGAAGGCAAAGGTGCGCCCTCGCAGATCTTCCAGCCTGTTGTAGGGACTGTCCTTATTGACGATGAGGAGGGAGTGGTAGGAAGGGCTGCCGTGGACCACCGGCACGGCCAGGGGCTTAAAGCCAAGGGCCTCCCGGGCGGTGGCGTAAGGGCCGGCGCAGATAAAGGCCACATCGATGTCGCCCCGCCGGAGGAGTTCATTGATTTCAGCGTAGGTTTGGCGCTGGATGAATTCCAGGTCTTTTCCGGCCCGGCGGCTTAAATATTCCAGGAGTCGGCGGTACTGGTCGAAGGTTTCCTTGGGGGAAATCATGGCCGCCACCGCCACCCGCAGGGTCGGCTGCCGGGAAGGCTGCTCTTCGGATTGGGCCGCGGGCACAATCTTGTCGAAATCCACCACCAGCCGGTCCCCATCCCCCCCGCACCCGGCGGCGATGAGCACCCCGACCATGATCAGCATTAACCCAGATATTCTCATGGCTATAAAGGGAAATTCCGGCTCCTGGTGGATTCCTTGAACCCTGAAAACACTTTGTACTATTGTAAGAATTTCCCAGGATATTTCAAGCCGCCCGGTGCACTTTGCGGCTCATCGGCCGGGGGAATGTCCCTTGATCAGGAAAAGGGATTCTTAAGAGAGCAATCCCTCATGGGCCTTCGGCCCACCCGCAAAGCATGAAAAGACCGGCTTTTTTGACTTTGGACCCTGGACCCTGGACTTTGGACTTTTCATAACAGGGGAAAGGGGGTTCCCCCTTCCACTCCCCACACTCCTGTGCAGCCCGGTTAAGCTTCGGGATGGTTCGCCGTCTTTTTCTCCTGATAGTTTTGAATGGCCAGGGCCAGGGCGTCGGCTCCCAGGTTGGAGCAGTGCATTTTTTGGGGAGGCAGGCCGCCCAGGGCCTCGGCCACCGCCTTTTTGGTGATTTTCCGGGCTTCGGCCAGGGTCTTGCCCTTGGCCAGAGCGCTTACCAGGTCGGAGACCGCGATGGCCGCCACGCAGCCAAAGGTCTGGAACTTGACGTCCTGAATGATGTCGTCTTTGACCTTGATATAAAAGGTCATCATGTCGCCGCAGGTGGGGTTGCCCACTTCACCGACGCCGTCGGCGTCCTCGATGACCCCGGCGTGCTGCGGATTGTTGAAATGGTCCATGACGATATTAGAATACATGGTCAAACTCCTTGCTGTTCATGGCCTGGGCTTTGTTGACCAGGTCAGCCAGGGTGATGGCCTGCAGCCGCTCGAACATGGCTTCCGAAGCTTCCTTCCAGATGAGGCGGGTGGGGCAGCTGTCGGCCCGTTGGCAAACCCCGGCGTGGTCACTGCATTCCACCAGGCTGGTGCCCTCTTCCAGGAGCGCCACGATTTCCCCCAGGGTAATCTCCCCGGGCGGCCTGGTTAAAATGTGCCCGCCTTTGGGTCCCCGCACACTCTCGATATAGCGGGCCTTTTTCAAAGGGATGATTATCTGCTCCAGGTATTTCACCGAGACGTCCTGGCGTTTGGCAATGTCCCCCAGTTGGATGGGGCCCTGATTGTAATGCTGGGCCATGTCCAACATCAATCGCGTGCCGTAGCGGCTGCGGGTGGACAGCTTCATGCTCAACCTCCTGAGACCGCGGCCATTTTTTTGCGCCACACCGGGGAGAAGGAGCGCAGTTTCTCCACCGCCGGGGGCAGTTTTTCCAGGACATAATCCACTTCGTCTTCCCGGTTGGCGGCGTCCAGGGTAAAAACCAGGGAGCCCTGGGCGATCTCCGGGGAAATTCCCATGGCGCACAGGGTGGGGGAAACTTTGAGGGCCTTGCTGGCGCAGGCCGAACCGGTGTTGGCGAAAATCCCCTGGCTGTTGAGCAGAAAAATCAGGGCCTCCCCTTCGATGCCCTCGAAGCAGAAGCTGGCGTGGCCCGGCAGGCGCTCCTCCGGATGGCCGGTGAAGAGGACATCGGCGACCCCGCGGTTGATGCCCGCCGCCAGGCGGTCCCGCAAGGCGCGCAGATAAGAAATTTTCTCCGGCAATTCCCGGTGGACCAGTTCGGCGGCCGCGCCCAGACCGACGATGCCGGGGACGTTTTCGGTGCCGCCCCGCCGGCCGTTCTCCTGGATGCCGCTGTGAATCTGGGGCACCAGGCGCAGGCCCCGGCGGAAGTAGAGGGCGCCGATGCCCTTGGGTCCGCCCAGAGCCGGACCGGAGAGGGTCAGGAGGTCAACCCCCAGTTCCTTGACGTCAACGGGCACCTGCCCGGCGGTGGCCACCGCGTCGGTATGGAAAAGAATACCCTGCTCCCGGCAGATGGCCGACAGCTCGGGGAAGCGCTGAATGGTGCCCATCTCGTTGCTGGCATGTTGAATGGACACCAGGACGGTGGCCGGGGTCAGGGCCTTTTGCAGCCGCTCCGGCTCCACCTGCCCGAATCTGTTGACCGGCAGAAAGGTGACTTCGAAATCGTGGAATTTTTCAAGATAACGGGCCGAATTCAGCACCGAATGATGTTCAATGGCGGAGACGATGACATGCCTGCCTTTTTTCAGATGGGCCAGGGAGGCCCCCTTGACGGCCAGATTGTTGGCCTCGGCGCCGCACGAGGTAAAAATGATCTGCTCCTCGGGAGCGCCGAGGAGCCGGGCCACCTTGGCCCGCTCCGCCTCAATCACCTCTTTGATTTCTGATCCCAGACTATAAACCGCGGACGGATTGCCGAAACGCTCGGTAAAATACGGCAACATGGCGGTGAGCACTTCCGGCCGCACCGGAGTGGCCGCGGCGTGGTCGAGATAAACCGTTTTCATGATTTTGCCTCAATGAACCTTTTTGATATAGAGTTTATAAAGGTCCTCGTCCTCCTGGTCCTCACAGATACCCACGAATTCCTGACCATGCTTGGCGCACCAGGCCGGGATGTCCTCCAGGGCGCCGTCGTAGTCGGTGACAATTTCCAACACCTGCCCTGTATGCAGATCCTTGAGGAATTCAGCGGGTTCCAGGAGGTGCATGGGACACACCCGGTACACCAGATCAGCCGTGGCGTCGGCCTTGCACTCATGCAGAAACCTCATGGTCTTATCTCCATTTTTGTATTATATATTATTTAAATATAGAATAAAGCCGATAAAAAATTTGTCAAGGGAGCCTCCGGAAAATTATGCCTTTTCAAGGGGAAATCCCTTGAGATGGCCGGAGGCGCCTTCAATCGAACCGGATCTCCATGGCCTCGTAGGGGCAGACCTTGAGACATTTCTCGCAGGCGATGCAGCGCTCCCGGTCGAAGGCCACCGTCATGCTGGGCCGGTCCACCACATAAAGGGCCTTGGTGGGACAGGGGGCCACGCAGGCGGTGCAGTGGACGCAGCGCTCTTCGTGCCACAGCACCTCCCGGGCCAGAGGCTCCACCCCCACCCCGGCCTGGGCCAGAAAGTTCATGGCGTCCTGCCAGCGGCCGCCGTCCTCGGCCAGTTCCACCACCATGCTGCCCCACTCCCTGGGGGTGATGCGGGCCCGCAGGATATTGACCACCAGGCCGAAGTCCTTGATCAGGCGATAGGTGAGGGGCTGGTCGATGAGATGGGGCGGAATGTTCAAAACCATTTTTTTCGGCATGGTGCAGTCCTCTTTTTTAAAAAGCTCCAGGTAACCGCGGTTTTTTTTTAAGAAACCGGCGGCCGCTCGACCAGGGGCTTAAAGGCGTAACCCGAATCCGGACCGGGAAGCGGGGCCAGGGGTTCGGCCAGGAGGAAGGAGCCGGCGGCAATCCAGTCCTTGAGGATCCCGGCCACTTCCCGGGCCCGGGCATAGGAAGACAGGCCGGAAGTGGCAATCTTTTTGCCGTTGACCGTGATTTCCCCGGACTTGAGTTCAGCCACCGTGACCTCCGCCAAAATTTCCGCTTTGCCGTTGGGATAGGCCTCGCTGTAATCCACCACCGAACCCACGATGTCGGCGTCGCTGACCGAGGCGTAATGGAGCATCTCCTCATCCAGGATGGGGATGGGGAGGCCCAGGCCCACCGCCAGGGTGACGCCGTAGCCCGTGAATGAGGCGCCTCGGAGCCAGCGGGGGCTCATCTGCTTCAGGTCCCCGGTGACGGCCAGGGTGCCGGCGCCCACCCGGGGCAGACCCCTGTCGGTGCGCTTCACCCCGGGGTTGTGCTGGGTGCCCTGGCTCACCACATAGCCCACGCCGCCTCCCAGGAAGATGCGGGTCCCCACCCCGATGGTGCGGTAGAGAGGGTCATTGAGCAAGGGGCTCAACTGGCCGGCGGTGCAGTAATTGGCGTTGCGCAGCCGGGGCTGGAGCACTCCCATGTAGGTATAGAGCACCCGATCCGACAGGTTCACGGCCACGTTATAGTTCTGATAGGCGTTGCGCATATTGAAGAGCACCGCTTCGTTTAAGTCCGCCAAACGGGTCAAGGTGTCCAGGGCCTTGCGGGGGTAGCAGTCGGTGCCGTAGCCGGCGGCTGTCAGGCGCACGTCCTTTCCCGCCACCAACTCCTCGATGACATGCCCGCCCCCATAGGGAAACTCGCCGGGAAAGACCTTGTTGCGGGGGTCGTCGTCCGGAATGGCGGTGGCCCCCAGAACAATATCCACCGCGGCGAAACCGGCATAGGCCGGGACGTGGTTCAGGGTGACCCGGCCGCCCCCGATCTTCATACGCGGCTTGGTGTGCCCCAGATTAAAATAAGCCCCGGAGGAACACATGGGCGCAAAGGTGCCGGTGGTGACCACGTCCACCTGGGCCGCTGCCTGCTTGGGGCCTTTTTCTTTGACCACCGCCAAAATCTCCTCCGCGGTGACCACCACGGCCCGCCCGGCTTTAATCTTTTCGTTTATTTCCTGAATCGTTTTGCCCATCGGTTTCTCCTTCCGCAATTTTCGCCATCACCGGTAATCCTGTGGATATTCAGGCTGTTGGGATCTGCCAGCCCTGTGGTAAAATAAATCCAAAATTTTGCGTTATTCATATTGATTTATTCTATATAATATTGATATATATTAAACAACAAAAAAAGAAGCTGTAAACCGTAAGAAACCGGCCCTGCCGAAAGTTTTTTTGACCCGGGGGCCAAGGAGGACGGGGAAAATGGAGGCTTTCTCCCTCGAAGAAAAAGATCAATGCAAAGAGGAGGTCAAGGCCGGGCAGGCCTTTCGGGAAGATATTCCTGGAATCGTCCGGCAACTTGAGGAATCCTGCCGGGAGGAGGGAGAGGAGAGTTTTCACCATGTGTCGCCCGAGCCCATACCTTCCCGGAAAGCGGTGATCGACCTCATCCACCGGGCCTACCGGCTCCTTTTCCCCGGCTACTTCACCCGGACGCGCCTGGATGAGGTCAACCTGGGCTATTATCTGGGGCAGGAAGCGCTAGGGTTTTTCGAGGTCCTCTCCCAGCAGATTACCCTGTCCCTGCGCCACGAGTGTCTGCGCTACGGCCTGCCCTGCAGCCATTGTCAGGAACGGGGGCAGCAGGAGGCCATCCGTTTCATGCGGCGGCTCAAAGACCTCAGGACCATTTTGGCCATGGATGTGCGGGCCGCCTACGAGGGAGACCCGGCCGCCAAAAGCTTTGATGAAATCATTTATTGCTACCCCGGCCTGTTCGGCGTGACTGTTTACCGGGTGGCCCACCAGCTCTACGAGCAGCAGGTGCCGCTCATGCCCCGCATCATGACCGAATACGCCCACAGCCTGACCGGCATCGACATCCACCCCGGAGCCCGGATCGGGGAGAGCTTTTTCATCGATCACGGCACCGGCGTGGTCATCGGGGAGACTACGGAAATCGGGCGGCGGGTACGCCTTTACCAGGGGGTGACCCTGGGCGCCCTGTCCGTGCCCCGGGACAAGGTTGATGCCCTGCGGACCACCAGGCGCCATCCCACCGTGGAGGACGATGTGATTATTTACGCCCAGGCCACTATCCTGGGCGGCCACACGGTGATCGGGGCCCGGAGCGTCATCGGCGGCAACGTCTGGCTCACCGAGTCGGTGCCCCCGGACACCAAGGTATTCTTAAAAAAACCGGCACTGATCTACCAGAACGGCCAGGGGCGCGGGGTCCGGGCCGCGTCGGGGCGTTAACCTCCATGGCTGCCGATTATCCCCGCATTTTTGACGCAGTGGGAGGCACCCCCCTGGTGCGCCTTATGGCCCTCACCCGGGGGCTGGGGGCCACGGTGCTGGCCAAGCTCGAGTCCATGAATCCTCTGGGCAGCGTCAAGGACAGGATCGGCGCGGCCATGGTAAGGGCGGCCGAGGCTCAGGGGCTCATCCGCCCCGGGGGCCTGATGGTGGAGCCCACCAGCGGCAACACCGGCATCGCCCTGGCCTTTGTCTGCGCCGCCCGGGGCTACCGCCTGATCCTGACCATGCCCGAAACCATGAGCCTGGAGCGGCGCAAGCTCTTAAAACATCTGGGGGCCGAGGTGATCCTGACCCCGGCCGGCCAGGGGATGACCGGGGCCATAAACCGGGCCCGGCAGATCGCGGCTGAGCATCCCGGGGCCTATCTGCCGGACCAGTTCAACAATCCGGCCAATCCCGACATCCACCGGCGCACCACCGCAGCGGAAATCTGGCGGGACACCAAAGGGGCGGTGGACATCCTGGTGGCCGGGGTGGGCACCGGCGGCACCATCACCGGGGTGGCGGAGGCCATCAAAGCCCGCAGCCCTCGTTTCGGGCCGTGGCAGTGGAGCCGGCCGCGTCAGCGGTGCTCTCCGGCGGCGCGGCCGGACCCCATAAAATCCAGGGGATCGGCGCGGGATTCGTGCCCGGCGTGCTGAATCGGGACATTCTGGATGAAATTATCACCGTGAGCGATGAGGAAGCTTTCGAGACCGCCCGGCAGGTGGCCCGGCAGGAAGGCATTCTGTGCGGCATCTCCTCGGGCGCGGCCGTCTGGGCCGCGTTGCAGGTGGCCCGCCGCCCGGAGAGTCAGGGAAAAATTATCGTGGCCATGCTCCCCAGCACCGGGGAGCGCTACCTGAGCACTGAGCTTTTTCTGTCCTGAAAAGTCCAAAGTCCAGGGTCCACAGTCCAAAGTTTTTTCTATCCTGAAAAGTTTGTAGCGTGTAGGGGCAGGCGACCTCGCCTGCCCTCAATGGACAGCCGGGGGCGGCTGTCCCTGCACCAGAAAATCTTTTCATGCTCTGCGGGTGGGCCGCCGGACCATGAGGAGCTGTCCTGAAAAGTTCGATCCGGGAAAGGGGGGTGCCCACGGGCTGGAAGCCCGTGCTACCGGGGCCAGCGGGCCCCTGCCCCCTCCCCCAACCCCTTTACGCTCTTTATTCTGGTTCCCAAGCTCCCGCTTGGGAACCCACTTGCCCGCCAAGCTCTGCTTGGCCCCGCTTCCGGCACAATAAGAGCGGCGGGCGGTACCCGCTCAACGCGGCTTTTCATGCCTTACGGGTGAACCGCCGGCCCCTCAGGAACTGTTGGGATAAAGTTACTTCGACCCACCCAGGCCAGATATTTCGGCAGCTACCCGTCTAGCCTGAGCAGTTTTTCTCCCCATCAGTAATGCGATAATTTTATTGACATATAATCGAATATCCGGTTAAAAACATCTAAGCGGAAACGGTTGGCAAGACTCCAGGCTCCCTTATCCGGCGCCGGGGTCTAAACCGGAGTGAATTTTTTACCAGGAGGTTTTTTTCATGTCAGAGGAATGTTGCGGCTCCACTGTTCCCATCATGATTTTGGCTTGCGCGGGGGGCTCCAACGTCGGGCAGCTCTCTAATCAGGCCGCGGTGGAACTCACCCAGGAGGGTTTCGGCAGATTATTTTGCCTGGCGGGCATCGGCGCCCAGCTGATCGGCTTCATCCAATCCGCCCGGGATATTCCCCAGTTAGTGGTGATCGACGGCTGTGAGGTGGCCTGCGCCAAGGGGGTCCTGGAGCAGGCCGGAGTGCCGGTGCGGGGCTATTTGTTGATCACCGACCTCGGTATTGAGAAAAATAAAGATCTTTCCCCGGCCCCGGCGGAGGTGAACCGGGTCAAACAGGCGATCCGGGACCTGTGCGGTTCGTCTGCTGCGGGAGGGACCGCGGCCTCGGGGGGTGGCTGCGGCTGCAGTTGCACGCTCAAATAAGCCCTCCGGGCTTCGCCGGACAGGGCGCGTTTGGCAAAACCGGCTTGGCTGAGCGCCCGGCAAGCAAGGCTGTCTGTGGGGCCTCAAGGGCTGGTGGTCTCCCCGCGTCGGCAACGATTCACCCCATCTCTGAAGATGGAGGGTTTTACCATGCTGAAAGAAAAAACCGTCATCACTCTTCATCCGGAGGATATTTTCCGACTCGATGCCATCCTGCTGGACGAAGACAAGGACGCGGCCCTGGATTTCCTGGCCACCCTCAAGAAAAAGGCGGATGCCGCCAGCAAGCCTCATTGCCGCCCGGTTTTTGAACTGGAACGGGGCAAAACGCCGGAATTTATCACCAAGCGGCTCGATTGAAAGGAGAGTAACATGTTGAAAAAATTAGGCTTATGCCTGTGTATCGGCGGACTTTGCTTCGTTTACGGCTGCTGAGGCGGAGCCCAGGGACTGCGGTCCAGCAGCCCCCAATTACCGGTTCCGGCGGATTCGCAGGTGGACCACGGGGTCTCCGGCTTGCGGATGTGCTCCCAGAAAATTGCCGGCTAACATGAGAGGATTTTGCAAAAGGGGTTCATGCTGGCATCCTGAACGAAGTGAAGGATCTCAAACCTTTGAAAATACGAGATTCTTCGCTATGCTCAGAATGACAACTCTCGCCATACCAAGTTTGGCAAACGGCTCATGAGATTGGAGTTCATCAACGACCGGCCCGCCGCGGACCAGGGTTGATGAAATTCTTCAAGGGGATCGCCATGATTCGCACCATTCTGTGGCCTACCGATTTATCCAGGAATTCGCTGAAAGCTGCCAGGCAGGTGGTTTCCCTGGCGGAAAAGTATCAGGCCAAAATCATCATGCTGTATGTGGGCACGGATTTGACGGCATTTTGGGGCGGCTATGCCCATGAACCCGGCGAACATCATTTGAAGCATTTTCAGGAGTGGGAGTTGAAGCGGGCGCAAGATAAAATGAAGACCATCTGTGAAAACGACCTGAAAGCCTGCCCCGACCTGGACATTAAGCTGGTTCAGGGCGACGCCGCCGTTGAAATTCTTAAGGCGATAGAAACCGAGAAGGCCGACCTGGTGGTGATCACCACCCATGGGCGCGGCCACGAGGAAATCGATCAGAAAGGCGCGGTTTTCGGGAGCGTGGCCGAGAAGGTCATTCGCACCTCGCCGGTGCCGGTCCACCTGGTGAATCCCTATAAAGTGGAAAAATAATGCCGGCAAACGCCAGCCGGCGCAGAATCACCCATGAGTTTCCCTTATGAGCAAAACCATTGTATTGACCATCACCCAGGAAGACTGGCTGCGGATCAAGGCCGCGGTAATGGACCGGGATGGAGAGGAGGCCCTGCGGCTCTTGAAGCAGATGGTCAAACGCCTCGAACAACAGGAAGCCAAAGGGCTTAAATCCCACCTGGGCTGACCGGCACGGGATTACCCCCCTTTTCCTGGCCGGTCAGGCCCTCCCGCCCGTTCACCCTGGCGGCTGCTCCGAGGAGGAGGACGTCCTCCAGGACGGCCGCCCAACCCGCCTGCCGATGGTGCAAAAAATCCCCCCGGCTGACTTCCATCAAATTTTTATCCCGAAATAGATCAAGATGTATTTCAGGGAGACATACAAAAACAACAGCCCGAACAGGGCCTTGAGGATATGGGGTTTGATTTTGGCCACCAGTTTGGCCCCGAAGATGGCGCCGATCAGGGCTCCCACCCCCAGGACGGCGGCCGCCGGCACATCCACCACCTGCTCGTAAAACTTGAAAATCGCTCCCACCAGGGCCATCCAGACAAACGCGGCCATGGAGGTGCCGATGACCAGTTTGACGGGCGCCTTGAAAAAATAAATGTACGAGGGCACCAGGGCGTAGCCCCCGCCCAGGCCGATGATGCCGGTGAGCGCGCCGATGGCCGAACCCAGGACCGTTTTGGACAAGGGCTTGCCGGGAATCCCGGCGCCCGCGGCGGTCGGCGGTCCCTTCACCAGCAAACCTTCATAGAGCATCCGCAGGGACACCACGATGAAGGCCAGGCCGATGATGAGGTCGATGAGCGCGCCATAGGGCATCAGGTAGTGGAAGACAATGGACCCGATAATCACCCCCAGGATGCCGCTGTAGCCGGTGAGCAGGGCGGTGTCCGTATCCACGTTTTTCATGCGCCAATGCTGAAAGGCCCCCGAGGCGGCAGTGAAGACCACCGCGGTGAGGGTGGTGCCCACCGCCAGGGCGGGGTTGAAGTCGAAGCCGAAGCGAATGACCGGCATCATCAGGGCACAGCCGCCGGTGCCTAACAACCCTCCCACCACCCCGGCCAGGAGGCCGGTGATAAAATATATGGCGTATAACATAGGGCCAAAGCTCCTTATGATTTAAATTGAACTTATGATTACAATTTAAATCCGAATAACCGGTTTTTCAAGTATCATTTTTTCATTTTTTTCCTTTGCCTGGTAAGGGCCAGGCACCTGTCATCAAAGCTTTACCTTCCTTTCAGGTAAGCCGAGATGCCCCCCGCCGAGACCTTGGGATAACCCCCAGGCTTTCCGGAGCGGGTGAACATCACATAGAGAATGGGGCAGAGATACAATGCTACAAAGATCCCCAGGGCCAGGCCGCCGATGGCCGAGGCAGCCATGGGCTGAAGCATCTCGCCCCCTTCCTCCAGGTTGAGGGCCAGGGGGATGAAGCCGAAAATCACCGCCAGGGCGATCATCAGCCGGGGGCGCAAACGGATTTTGGCAGCTTCGATGACGGCGTCCAGGGGGGACAAATGCCGCTCCCGGCGCAAATCCTCCGCAAAGGTGATGAGGAGCACCCCTTCGTTGACTTTGGCGGCCACCACGATGAGCACCCCGATGATCACCGTGGCCCCCAGAGGCAAATTGGTGATATACAGGGCATACACCATACCCGCCAGACAGAAGGGCACACAGGACAGGATGACCGCGGGCAGGCGCAGGCTGTTGAACTGCACCGCCAGCACCACGAAGGCAAAGAACAGCGCAAAGCCCAGGATAAAGATCACCGAGCGCTGCATCTCCGCCATCATCTGGGCCTGGCCGCCATAGGAGATTTCGTAGCCCACCGGCAGAGTCATCTTGCCCACGGCCGCTTTCAGTTCGCCCAGAGCCTGGCCCACGCTCACGCCACTGGCGTCCCCCCGGACGATGACCTCTTTCACCTGATCCTCCCGGGCGATTTCCACCGGACCCACCGCCGGGATCACCCGGGCCACGTCCTTGAGGCGCAGGTAGCCTCCCTGATTGCAGTTCAGCACCAGGTTTTCCACTTCCTGTTTGGAAGTAAAATGCTGTTCCGGGATCATTACCCGGATGTTGTAAAAATAGTCGCCGTCCCGATAGCGGGTGGCCACCTGGCCGCTGATCAGGGAGCGCACCGAGGAGGTCACATCCACCACAGAAATCCCCAGGTCCGCGGCCCGGACCCGGTCCACCTCCACCCGGTACTCGGGTTTGGTCATGTCCATGGACACGTAGATATTGGCGAAGTGGGCCAGCCTGCTCATGGACTCGGAGGTCTGGCGGGCCAGATCGAAGAGTTGGCTTAACTCCTGTCCTTTGATCTTGACCTCGATGTCCGCCTCTCCCAGTTTGCGGATGCCCTTCATCGGCGCCTGCATGACCATGGGCTTGGCCCCGGGCCCGGCGAGGGGAGCCAGGGTCTTTTTCAGTTGCGCGACATATTCCCTGGTGCCGATCTTCCGGACGTGGCGCGGCGCCAACTGGATGTCCACCTGGCCCTCGTTGGCGATTTCATAGGTGGCCAGCCCCCAGACCTTGCCGCCCGCCATGGTGACATAGCTTTCCACCAGGGGGTCGCCCTGGAGTTTTTTCTCCACCTGGGCCAGAATCTGGTTGGTTTCGGTGAGGGCCGCGCCGGTGGGCAGTTTGACCTTCACCATGATCCGACCGTCATCCATGCGGGGCAAAAACTCGCTCCCCAGCCAGGGGAAGAGGGCGACGGCGCCCAAAAGAATGAGGACAAAGCCCCCGAATACCAGTTTCCGACGGTAAAGGCTCACCTTGAGGAAACTTACATACCATTCCGTCACCTGACGTAACAGCCGGGCAAAGCGACCCTCCCCGTGGTGGCCGCCGCCCTCGCGGCCCACGATGATGGCGGTGAGCATGGGGGTGAGGGTGACGGCCAGGGCCAGGCTCACCAACACCACCCCGGCGATCACCAGGATAAGCTCCCGGAAAAGCAGGCTGGTCAGGCCCGGCACCAGGAGGAAGGGCAAAAACAGGGCCAGGAAGGAGAGGGTGGCGGCCAGGATGGCCGGCCCCACCTCCCGGGTGCCCCGTTCCGCCAGGGAAACGCCGTCCTCCTGGGGATGCAGTTGGCGCAGCCGGGTGATATTTTCCAGCACCACGATGGAGTTGTCCAACACCACCCCGATGGCCACCACCAGGCCGCCCAGGGAAAAGATGTTCAGGGAGAAGTCTCCCAGCTTCATGAGGGAGAAGTTAATGATGAGGGTGATGGGCAGGGCCAGCAGGAGCACCCAGACATGGCGCCAACTTCCCAGGAAGAGGTAAATGATCAGGATCACCAGCACCGCGGCCTCCACCGCGGCGTTGCGCACCCCGTTCAAGGCGGCGGAGACATAGTCCGCCTGGTTTTCCACCATACCCAGCTTGACGCCGGCGGGTATGGAGGGCATGAGTTGATCGATTCTTTTGGTCACCGCCCGGGCCACTTCCACGGTGTTGGCGTCCGCCTGCTTAAGGACGCTCAACTTGACCGCGGGTTTCCCACCCAGGTTGGTGATGACCCGCACCTCCTCGTGGGCGTCCTCCACCTGAGCCACGTCTTTGAGATAAATCTTGCCGGGGCCGCCGTTGGCCAGGACCACCTTGCGGATGTCATCCAGGCTGCGGTACTCCCCCATGGTGCGGGCGATGACTTCCCGGCGGCCCACCGTCAGCCGGCCGCCGAATTGTTCGAGTTTTTCTTCCGAAAGCCTTTTCATCACCGCCGGCAGGGTGAGGCCGTATTTTTCCACGGCATTGGGGTCCAGATGCACCCGGATTTCCCGTTTGAGGCCGCCGACGATGTCAGTGCCCGCCACCCCGGGAACCGCCTGCAATTGATACTGCAGCCAGTTCTCCGTCCAGGTGCGCAATTTGGTCAAATCCCAACTGTCCGAGCTGATGGTGAGCTGCACCACCGGCAACTGCGATGGGTCGGCCTTGAAGATCACCGGCGGGTCGATGTCCTTGGGGAGCTTGCGGGCCACCCGGGCCATAGCCGCCAGGGCATCCTGATAGGCCACGTCCACGTTGACCCCATATTTGAAATTGGCCAGGAGGGTATACATACCTTCAATGGAGGAGGATTCCAGATAATCCAGGTTGTCCACCATGGCCATCTGCTGCTCCAAGGGGTCGGCAATGTTGGTGCTGATCTCCTCCGGGGTGGCGCCCCGCCACCAAACGTGCACCTTGATCAGGGGATAGGTGATGTCCGGGAGAAAATTTACCGGCAGAAGCATAAAGCTGTAGATTCCCAGGACCACCAAAGCGATGGTGATGACCCAGGTGGCAATGCGCTGCCGCACGGCATACGTGGTTATCCTCATTTGCCTTCTCCTTGGACCCTCACTTCCATGCCCTCTTGCAGTTTTTCATTGCCGGCGGTGACCACCGTTTCCCCCGGCTGAATGCCGGAGATGATCTGCACCCGGCCTTCGGCCTCCAGGCCGGTTTGCACCACCCGGCGCTGAACTTTGCCGTCTTGAAGGATATACGCCAGCTTCTCACCGTTAGGCATCACCAGCACCGCATCGCCTGGGACGGTCAGCGCCTCGGCTTGGCCCGGCAAAGTTAACTTGAGGCGGGCGAACATCCCGGGAATCAGGGCCACCGGCGCCTTCAAGGTTACTTCCGTAGTGCGGGTGCGCATGCGGGTATCCAGGTCCGGGTACACCAGGCTGACTTTGCCCTCAAAGGTCTTGTCCGGATAGGCGTCCAGTTGGACTGTGACAGGGGTGCCTTTGAGGACCTCGATAGCCTGGGCCTCAGGCACGGCCAGACGGATTACCAGGCTGTGGGGATCGTACATTTCCACCAGGGGGGCTCTCGGCGCCACAAAGTCGCCATCTTTAACCAGGACCTTGGAGACTACCCCATTCCAGGGAGCTTTCACTTCATAGTCGCCGGCCAATTCCCGGGCCTTGGCCAGCAGGGCCCGGGCGCCCTGGTATCTGGCCTTGGCGGTGTCGAGCTGGGAGCCCGGCACGGCCCCGTTCTGCACCAGGATTTTTATGCGATTCAGTTCGGCTTCCTGTTCCTTCACCGACTCCGCCGCGGCGGTGACCTGGGCCGCGGCCGCGCCGGAGCGGCCGATGGCGATGAGACAATCGCCCTTTTTGACCAGATCACCTTCCCGGATTTTGCAGGGATGGACAGGTCCCTCACCTGGGGAGGCCAGGCGCGCCTGGCGGGTGGGGGTGGCGGTGCCCGTCAGGTCCAACGTTCGGAAGAGAGGCGCCATCTGAACCTGTTGTACGGCCACCACGGGGAGGGCCTTAGCTCCCTCCGGCGGTTTTCCCTGGGCATGGATCTGGCTGGCTCCGAGAGATGCTATCCCGAAGGCCAGCAGGCTGGTCAGAACCATCCGGATTTTTCTGCAGGGCAATCTCCAGGGCCCGCTCCAGACCCAAAGCTCCGGGAAGAGCCTCGGCCTTGGTCGGAGCGGGTTGCGACGGGGCCGGTGGGGTTATGCCGGTGGCCTTGGCCGCGGGGACCGGTTGGAAAGGTGCGGTGGGTTGCACCAGGGCGCAAACCCGACAGCAAGAACAGGGTGACTGAGGCGAGGAATGTGAGACGAACAACCTTCACGCGCGATGTTCTCCTTTCCTAAAAATTGACCTGGACTTCTTACGGATAGTCCGGCACACAGTCAGGCGGTTACTTTTCTGGGGGGGCATATTCATCTGGTACCACCGCGCCAGCTTCGACCCTCTTTCGGGGCCATGAATTCCCCTCTTCTCTCGGGCTCTCCAAGTAGCCGCTGCTCCAACAGCTTCAGGTAAACTACTCTCTGCCCGGCTTGGAGATCCTTTTGGAACTCGAGGCAGAGGTGCACTGACTCCTCTTCCATTTTTGTTTGGAGGAAACTGACTTCCTGGATTTTCTTTTGAATATCCGGCCAGGAGGGAGAATCCTGTTTGAGAAGTTCCCAAAGTGCCCTCTGTCCCCGGGCCAGTTCCACCCGAAGGTCCTGCCGCCGCTTCTGGTGTTCGGGCATCAGGCTCCGCAATTGTCGGCACTGCTCGGGTTTAAGGGGCAAGGCCCGGCAAAGCTCCTGCAGCGTCAGGGGCGGCCCGGCTGATCGATGGTCGGCGCCGCTATAGTCTTGCCGGCGAAAGTAAGCCAGGGCGCCGAAGCTCGCCAGATCGAGGGCGAAGGAAAAGACCAGGAGATAGAACAGCCAGGAGCGTTTTCCGGGCTGGTCTCCTCCGGTCAAATTTTCAAGGTCTAAATTCCCCACTTGCCGCCACCACCTGAAAAAATGCCCCTCAGGAATAGAGTTGTTGCTTCATGAGCGCGTCAACCAACGGTTAGCCGTTATGAGTGGAAGTTGTTCTGCACCTGCACTTGCAACTGTCGGCCCGATGTCTCTCTGAACGCCAGAGCGCCGTCCCTCGCCGGCGCCGGCGTCTTCCACCCTGGGACTGACGAGGAAGGGAAAGAGGAGGAGAACTGCGGCTACCACCGCATAAATAAGCGCGATCTTCCATCTTTCCCTGGAATTGGCGACCAGCCGGGCGAATAACCCCGGAATCATATTCCAGTGCAGCACGATATGCAGCACCAACAGGGCCAGCAACAGGAATCCCAGATACAGATGGACGGCGCCCCAATCATGGCGGTCCAGGCCGAGAAAGGAGAGATCCACCCGGCGGCCATATTTAATGGTGCTTTCCCGGCCGGGCAGCAGGACGTACTTCATCAGGAAGCCCATCCCGGCGATGGCCGCCATGCAGAGAAACATCAGGGCGTCAATGGCAAAATTGAGTTTGGCTTTATTCATGAAATTTCCCTTATGGTTTTATATGTGAATAACCGAATTACTGAATATATAACAACGCAAATTTGCTAAATCGGCGGTCTTGAGTCAACATTTTTGAAATTTCATTGTACTTAGCGCCTTACCCTGCACCGGCAACCTGTTGTTTAACCCCCGTGGTCCCAAAAACGGTGCCTAATGTGGACTTTTGATAAAAGGGTCGGCCACTACCCCGGCCGACCCTGATGCCGCGCCTATTTCATTAAGTTGTTAGACCGATTATCGTTGACCCTGGCCGGCCCAGGCCGGCGCCCCGTTGGTGTCCCGCAGCTTTAGGTCTTGGCCGCCTTTCTTCACTGCCGCGGCAATGATGGTAGGTTTACCCTCATAGGTAATCCGGGAGCCGGTAACCTCTACCTTATCGCCGGAGGCGATGGTCACGGCTTGTTTTTCCACATACCAGCTGGGGCCTAAATGGACCGGGATGGTCTCTTTGTCGGTCTTGAGGGTGAAATGCACCCCGTAAGACATTTTCTTTTCGGGGGTGAATTTCTCCAGGCTTACTACTGCGCCGCTCAGGGTTTCCACGGTTTTCGGATTGTACATCCGGCTGTAGGGATCGCCGGCGCCCCAGCCGGCGCCCTGTCCGCCTCCCGGCCCCATGCCGGGCTGGGCCCAGATACCGTTTGCCAGGATCAGGCCGAGAAGGCCTACCAAAGCCACCATGACGAGTTTTTTCATGTTAGTTCCTCCATTGGTTGGGTTAATGAAAGGATGCTGCCGATCTGCCCAAACCCCTTAGGCCCCCTCCCAGCCCCGGCGGTGGGGCTGGGAGAGGCAGGGGGAGGGGGTTGAGGAAAGCCATACGGGGGGCTTAAACCCCCTCTGCAAGGTTACCAGCCGCGGCGTCCGCCCATGGCCAGGCCCCGGCCCTTGCCGCAGCCGGCGCCGCGCCCCAGGCCCATGCCGGCTTGGGGGCAGAGCTTTTGGACCTGAGACTGCAACGCGGTGCGCTTGCCCTGGAGCTGATCTCTCAAGGCGTTGACTTCTTGCTGTTTGGCCTGAAGCTGATTTTGATCAGGGGTCCCGGACCGCCACAAGGCCGCTAACTCGGTCCTCTTGACCATCATCTGTTTGCGCAGCTCGGCGGTGTCGTTGGCAAACTTCTGTTTGAGATCAAAGACCTGGCCGGCCTGCTCCGGGGTGAGATTAGCGCCGGCGCCCCGGTTGCCGCCCCGGCCCATGGGTCCGGCCCAGGCTGAATCGGCCGTCAGCAGTCCGAGCCCCACGATGGCCAGCAGCGCCAGGAGCAAACCGTTTCTGAGAATTACCTTGCCAATCATGTCTGAATCCTCCATTTCATTTTATATTACCGTTTATCCGGTTTCAAGAATATAAACCCCAGATAATTCCAAATCCGGCGCAAGATATTGCTTCGCTCAAATCTTTTTTAAAGAAGCGGCATACCCACAGAGGCCGTTTTCAAAGGCTTCCCGCCCCCACTTATAGCGCCGATAATGGGGCTGGAAGTCCAGTTCGTAGGATTCTCCTTCTTGCAAAGTCACATCCACTTCCTTAAAGTATTGATCTCCCGGAAGGCCCAGGAAAATCTTGTGACGACCGGCCTTAAGCCGGAAATTCCGGTCAAGGACATATTGCATACCCACGCCTTTTTCAGATGAGGTGCGGCCCTGGTCATAAACGGCCGGGCCATCTTCCCGCCTGCCTTGAACCTCATAGGTTGTGGCTTGCCCGTCAATATTGACCACAAAGGTGTAGGTGGGTTGGCCGTGCGGCGAACTTTTGGCCTCCACCAGGTAATAGCCCGGGAGATGGGTTTTGAGGGAGGATTTCACCACCAGATCAGCGTACCCGGCGGGCGGCTGGCTTGTGCCCTTGACCTCCTGGAAGATATGGCTCGCCTGGCTCTGGGATTTACTCCTGATCATCTCCATATTGGCCCCGCAACCGGCCAGGAGTATGGCTGGTAACAAACCTGACAGCAGTCTGAAGATGGTTTTCATGTCGGCCTCCTTTCCTTTAAAAGGGAAAATCTCCACGGGAGAAAAAATGTGAAAATATTTTTGTATGCGGTTATCCGGTTTTACTAATATAAACACCGCGACCCCCTGACTACGGCGCGAGTCCGGTAATTTTTCCGAAAAAACCATCTTGACAATATCCGTTTATCCGGTTATAAAATATCCATGAAAAACGAAGCCCGACTCTTTAAGTCACTGGGGGACGAGACCCGCCTGAGGATCCTCTGGCTCCTGATGCAAAAAGAGGAGTTATGCGTCTGCGATATCATGGGGGTCCTGGGGATCACCCAATCCAAGGCCTCCCGCCACCTGCGCTATCTCTTCCACCTGGGCTGGGTCACGGACCGACGGGACGGCTTGTGGATGAATTACCGCATCTCGGTGGCCCCGGGGAGCCAGCAGGATCGGCAACTGCGGTTGCTGGGCGAGTTTTTCCAGGACCACCCCGAAGCCCGATCCCTCAAAGAAAAGTTGGAAAAATGGATGGCGGCCAAGGAGTTGTCCGGTCAGAAGGCGGGGGGCACAGACGGAGAAATCCGCTGTTCTTGCAACTGACCGAAGCGCGGTTACTCCTGAGCCTCTGAGCACCCGTACGTCAGGGAAATTTATTGCTTGACTTTATTTGTTTAAACGATTATTAGAATATCTATGAGGCACGAGGCCAGAGTCTTTCGCTCCCTGGCGGATGAAACCCGCCTGAGCATGTTGTGTCTGCTGATGCAGCACGAAGAACTCTGCGTCTGCGATTTCATGGAGGTTTTGGAGATCACCCAGTCCAAGGCCTCCCGCCACCTGCGCTATTTGTATAACGCCGGCTGGGTTCATGACCGGCGGGAGGGCCTCAAGATGAAATATCGGTTGGGCGTCCCCCCCGGCCTTATGGGAGAAAAGCCCCTCCACCTGCTGTCGGAGATCATGACCTCTCACCCGGAAGCCCAGGCTTTAAGAGGTAAGCTCACCCGCTGGTTGGAGAACAAACCCCCAAGCAAGGGCCAGAAACAAGAGGTCAGGCCGGCAATGCGGGCCGGGGCCTGATATATTTTTTACAAAGGTTTAATTGTTAAAACGAATATACGAATAATTATAAGAATATATTTCAATTAGGGAATCACTATGGCCACCGTTGCCAGGCGTTTGGGGTTCATCGAACGGTTTCTTACCCTGTGGATTTTTTTGACCATGGCGGGAGGGGTGGCCCTGGGGTATTTCTGGCCTGCCTTCACCCAGGTGTTGACCTCCTTTCAGGTGGGCACCACCAATATTCCCATCGCCATCGGCCTGATCCTGATGATGTATCCGCCCCTGGCCAAGGTGCGCTATGAGGAGCTGCCCCGGGTTTTCAGGAATTTTAAGGTCCTGGGCCTGTCCCTGATCCAAAACTGGGTCATCGGCCCCATCCTCATGTTCCTGCTGGCCATCATTTTTCTCCGGGGCTATCCGGAATACATGGTGGGGCTGATCATCATCGGCCTGGCCCGCTGCATCGCCATGGTCATCGTCTGGAACGACCTGGCACAGGGCGACACGGAATACTGCGCGGGGCTCGTGGCCTTCAACTCCATCTTCCAGATGCTGTTTTTTTCCATTTACGCCTATATTTTCGTCACCATCCTGCCCGCCTGGCTGGGCATCGCCGAAGGGCTGAGCGTCCAGGTGACCATCTGGCAGGTGGCCGAAAGTGTGCTCATTTATCTGGGAATCCCCTTTTTCGCCGGCATGTTCACCCGCTTTTTCCTGGTCAAACGCCGGGGGGTTCAGTGGTATGAAACCAAATTCATGCCCAAAATCAGCCCCATCACCCTGATTGCGCTCTTGTTCACCATTGTGGTGATGTTCTCCCTCAAGGGGGAGTACATCGTGGAGCTGCCCCTGGACGTGGTGCGGATTGCCGTGCCCCTCGTGATTTATTTTTTGTTGATGTTTTTCATCACCTTTTACATGTCGGCCAAGGCGGGCGCGGGCTACCGCATCTCCACCACCCTGTCCTTCACCGCGGCCAGCAACAATTTCGAGCTGGCCATCGCCGTGGCCGTGGCCGTGTTCGGCCTCCAGTCGGGCGAGGCCTTCGCCGCGGTCATCGGCCCCCTGGTGGAAGTGCCGGTGCTCATCGGTTTGGTCAACGTGGCCCTGCGCTTCCAACAAAAATATTTCCCGCCCACGGTCTGCGCCCCTTGCAGCCTGGGGGGTGAGGTGGAATTCCGGCCGGAGCCGACCTCGACTCCTGAACAAAACTGACCGCCGCCGGCCGTCCGCAGAAGGAAAAGTTTTATGTTCAAAAAAATGGTGCTGGCCACCGACCTCTCCCCCGACTGGGACGAAATTATCGCCTGCGCCGGGGAGTTCAAGGTCCTGGGAGTCAACGAGATAATCCTGACCCACGTCATCACCGTCAAATTTTTGGCGGGGGTCGAGGAAAAACTCCGGATGGAAGCCGAGCCCCATGTCCGGGCGCAGGCGGAGAGCCTGGCGGCCCAGGGGTTTCAGGTGTACACCGAGATCCTGGAGGGCATGCCGGGGTATGCCATCAACGACGCGGCCCGGCGCCATTGCGCCGACCTCATGGTGGTGGGGCCCCAGAAGGCCTCCCGCTGGCAGGAGCGCATCCTGGGTTCGGTGGCCGGGGCAGTGCTGCAGCGGGCCGAACTGCCGGTGCTGTTTTTGAAAACCGGCATTAAGGAAGGGCTGGCCCAGGGCGCCTGCCGTCTCCAGGCCACCGAGTTGCTGCGCCAGGTCCTGTTTCCCACGGATTTTTCCCCCATCGCCGAGGGGGCCTGCACCTATGTGGAAAGCCTGGGTCCCCTGGGGGCCTCCCAGGTGACGCTGCTGCACGCCCTGGACGTGCCCGGGGGCGAGGCCTATCCGCCGGTCTTCCAGGAAATGGCGGTGGCCCAGGCCCAGGCTTCCCTGGCGGCCTGGCGGCAGCGGCTCCTCACCGCCGGCCTTCCCCAGGTCCAGGCGATTTTTGACCCGGGGCACCCCCTGCCGGCTATTTTAAAGGTCTTGCAATCCCAGGACATCACCCTCATCGTCATGGGTGCCCAGGGCAAGGGCTTCATCAAGGAGCTTTTCCTGGGGAGCGTGGCCCACAATGTTGCCCGCCTGGCGCTGTGTCCGGTGCTCTTGATCCCTCCGAGCTCTCGATAAGGCACGCCCGGTGCGGTGAAGAATAAAAAGGCGGCGACGGTGCGCCGGCGAATCCCCCCTGAAATGGGGTTTTATAAAGAGAAAAATCAAACAGGTTGAAAGGAAGAACGCATGCACATAAAACCAGGAACGATCATCGGGATGCTGGGGCTGCTGCTGGGAATTATCCTGCTCATTCAGCCGCTGGGCGCCGAGACCAAAAGCCCGTCCTCCCCCGCGGGCCGCCCGGCCGTGTATGAATTCGGGGCCAAGTACTGCGCCCCCTGTATCGAAATGCAAAAGGTTATGGCGGAATTGCAGGCCAGCCACGGCAGCCAGGTGGAATTTCGCATGGTTTACAGCGATGAACACAAGGACCTCTTTCCCCAACACCAGATCATGCTGATCCCCACCCAGGTGTTTTTCGACGCCTCCGGCAAAGAGGTGGACCGGCATATCGGCGCGCTGAGCAAAGAAGAATTGCTCAAAAAACTTAAGGAATTAAAGCTCATCAACTAAGGGGAGGAAAGAATGGGCTTAAGTGAAACGCTGGGTCAGGTCATGCAAAGCCGGCCCATTTTGGCCTACGGGGCCTCGTATCTGGGGGGGGTGATCGCCACCGCCAGCCCCTGTATTTTGGCCAGCATTCCCCTGGTTATCGGCTACGTGGGGGGCTATGCCGGGGACAGCCGGAAGCAGGCCTTTGTCTATTCCCTCACCTTTGTGGTGGGTCTGGCCCTGGTGATGAGTGCGCTGGGGGCCGTGGCCGCGCTCATGGGCACCATGTTCGGGGACGTGGGCGCCTACTGGTATATCATCGTGGCGGTAATCCTCATGGTCATGGGGCTGCAGTTGGCCGGGCTTATCAAGCTCAACCTGGGGGGCAATACCCAAAAATTTTTGCCCAAGCAGACGGGCCTGTTGGGGGCCCTGATCCTGGGCATGCTCTTCGGGTTGGTGCTCTCCCCCTGCGCCAGCCCGGTGTTGGCGGTGATCCTCACCCTGGCTGCGGTGCAGGGCCATGTGGTGTACGGCAGCACCCTGCTGTTCGCCTACGCCCTGGGCCAGGGCACCCTTATTTTGCTGGCCGGCACCTTCACCGGCTTGATCAACAATTTCCTGCAATCCAGGGGGGCCAGGACCGGCGCGGTGCTGCAGCAGGTGGCGGGCTGCCTGCTCTTCTTCGCCGGGGCCTATATCTTTTTCCAGGGGGTCCGGAGCTGGTGAGCTCTCGCGCCAAGACCCCAAGGCGCAACAGGGCCAAGTCCCTGTTTTGAAAAGTTGGTATGGTGTAGGGGCAGGCGCCCTCGCCTGCCCTCACTGGACAGCCGGGGGCGGCTGTCCCTGCACCAGAAAAGGCTTTTCATTATTTGCGGTCGGGCCGCAGGCTCATGAGGAACTGTTAGGAAAAGTTCCTTCAGGCAGCCATATTGGGGTAGGGCGGCCGTCCCTGGCCGCATAGTGCTCCGGCGGGCACGGAGGCCCGCCCCACCGATTTTTAATGGTTTTGATCGACCCAAGGGCTCATGAGAAACTGTCCTGAAAAATTTCCCGTAGGGCGCGTCTTAGGCGCCGAAAAATGGTGCGTGAGACGCACCCTACAGAGCTGTAAGGGAGGAAGATAGGGTGAGAGGCAGAAAACCCTTGATGGTCGGGCTCCTTTTGGGAATCTGGCTCCTGGCCTGGGGAGGACCGGAGCTGGCCGCGGCGCCCACCAGTCTCAACCAGGTGGTTTACATCACCGTGAGCAAGGCCTGCGGCTGCATCCTGGATCGCTGCCAGGTCGGAGACTGGATAATGGACAAGGTGTTCGTGGGGGAAAGACAGGCGTTGCTCAAGCGCCTGGACTATTCCACCAACAAAGACGCGGCCCGGGAATACATCAAAAAATATAAACTCAGCCTTCCCCCGTCGCTCCTGTTTCTGGACGCCCAGGGAAATCTGATCTGGCGGGCCGACGGCGAGTTTGATTATGACCTGGTGGTGGCCAAACTGAAGGAGTTTGGGGCCTGAGGCTACCCTTGATTTGGTGGAAAAAGGAGTTTGCCGTTAATGGATAACAACCCTGGAAAAGTCCTGGCGGGGGAGGCGCCCCCGCCGGAATCATACTGGATCACCGCCTGGAAGAACGGCCGGGACTGGCTGGTGGGCCGGGAAGGGAAGATCTTTCTCCTGTTTGCGGGGATTTTCCTGTTCGCCTACTACCTGCCCCTGGGCAGCCCCAAGGTGCAGGAGGCCCTCCTGGAGGCCTTCATGATGCTCCAGGCCTACGCCCGCAACCACACCCTGACCTGCGTGGGGCCGGCCCTGTTCATCGCCGGGGCCATCATCACCTTTTTGTCCCAGGCCTCGGTGATGCGCTATCTGGGGCCCACGGCCAACAAGTTTGTGGCCTACACCGTGGCCTCGGTGTCCGGCACCGTCCTGGCGGTGTGCTCCTGCTCGGTGCTGCCCATGTTCGCCGGCATCTACACCATGGGCGCCGGGTTGGGCCCGGCTTCGGCCTTTTTGTACAGCGGCCCGGGCATCAACATCCTGGCCATCTTTCTGACGGCTCGGGTTTTGGGGTTTGAACTGGGGCTGGCCCGGGTCATCGGCGCGGTGGGCTTCGCCTTCCTGGTGGGCCTGGCCATGGCCTTCGTTTTTCGGAAGGAAGAGAAGGCCAAAGTCGCCGCAGCCATGGCCCTGCCGCCCCCCGAGGCCCCCCGGCGGCCTTTTTGGCAGACCTGTGTGTTTTTCTTCAGCCTGATATTTTTTCTCATCTTCGCCGCCTGGGTGACCCCCCGGGAGGTCACCATTCACCTGAAAGACGGCCAAAAGGTTCAAGCCGTGGTTCTGGAGGAGCGCTCCGACGACATGATTTTCCAGCTCGCCCAGGACTGGGACGGCAAAAAGCCCGAGGACCAGGTAATCCTCCCCAAGGAGCGCCTGGAGCGCCTGGAGCGGGAGCAGAGCCTCACCATGTCCATCGCCCAGGTCAAGTTTTATATCGCCGGGGCCATCCTGCTCTTGATCCTGCTCATGCTCTGGCGCTGGTTCACCCGGCCGGAAATCGACGAGTGGCTGCATAACACCTGGGATTTCACCAAACTGCTGGCGCCGCTCCTCTACGGCGGGGTGCTGGCGGTGGGCTTTGTTTCGGCGCTGATCCCGCCCCAGTACGTGGCCTCCCTGGTGGGGGACAATAGCCTCGGTTCCAACTTCACCGCCGCCCTCATCGGGGCCTTCTGGTATTTCGCCACCCTGACGGAAATTCCCATCACCCAGGCCTTGATGAAGATGGGCATGGACCAGGGCCCGGCTTTGGCGCTGCTTTTGGCCGGCCCGGCCCTGTCGCTCCCCAACATGATCGTCATCGGCCGGGTCATGGGCTGGAAAAGGACCGCGGTGTTCGTCAGCACCATTGTCATCGTCGCTACCTTTGTCGGCCTGGGCTTCGGCTGGCTGGTGGGGTGATGATTAAGAGTTGCGGGGAGAGGGCCAGGGAGCGCGGCTCCCTGCCCTTTCCCCACACCCCCCTCCCAACCCTTTACCGGTAGCCCGGGCTACCAATTACTCGGGATGGGGTATGAATGGCTGAGGGCCGTAAGCCCTTAGTCCCCTTCCCCGAAACCGAACCACAGGAGAAACCACATGAAAAAGTTGCAGGTGTTGGGGCCGGGGTGCCCCAAATGCGAAGAGTTGGCCAAACGCACCGAAGAGGCCGCCAAGGCCCTGGGCGTGGACTATGAAATGGAAAAAATCAAGGACCTGAATCAGATGATGGCCCTGGGGGTGTTCATGACCCCGGCTTTGGTGGTGGACGGCCAGGTCAAGTCGGTGGGCAAGGTCCCCAGCCAGGAGGAGCTCAAGCAGATGATTTCCTGAGCCCGGGTTAAGCCCTGGTAAGCCTTATGGCTGCGGCTCATCAAAGGCCAATGTTCTCCACATCAAACGCTCATCTTTTTGTGAGAAAAAGTGAACAAAATCAGGAGAACGAGGTCACCAGCATGGAAAAACCCAAGGTTTTGATCCTCTGCACCGAAAACGCCTGCCGCAGCCAGATGGCCGAGGGCCTGGTGAACCACGACCTGGCCGGGCAGGTGCGGGCCTTTTCCGCCGGGGTGCGGCCCAAGGTGGTCAATCCCCGGGCCATCCAGGTCATGGGCGAAATCGGCATCGATCTTGGCGGGCAGCGCTCCAAATCGGTGGACGACCTGGCCGGGGAGCATTTTGACCTGGTGATCACGGTGTGCGACCGGGCCGCGCAGGAGTGCCCGATGTTTCCCGGGGACACCGAAGTCATGCATGTGGGTTTTCCCGACCCGGCCCAGGCCACGGGCACGGAGGAGGACATCCTCGCCGAGTTCCGCCGGGTGCGGGATGACCTGCGGGCGCAACTGATTCCCCTGCTCCGGGAGAAACTGGCGGCCCGCCGGGCGGCAGGAGCCGAGAAATAGGACCGTGCTTCCTATATGGTTCTCATCCGAAAACTCCCCCTCCCCTTGGCGGGAGGGGGTTGGGGGGAG
>JBGSLA010000020.1:0-30529 GCA_041740935.1 Desulfobaccales bacterium
GCCCACCCCGGCCCCCAGGGCCCCACCCGCCAGGGCCCCCTTCAGGCCCCGCCGGAGATGCGCGCCAAAGGCCTCCGAAGCCACCACAGCGTCCGCCGCCTCCCGGGGGTCATAGGCCTGATACACCACCCCCCCTTCCCCCACCGCGGTCACCTGGGTGGGGTCCAGCCGCACCGCCTCGGGGGAGTCGTTGGCCAAAATAATCCGGGTGGGGCGCACCCCGGCCTTCAGCCAGTCAAAGTCCGGTCGGGCGGGCCCGGGTTCCCCGGGGTCGCGATAGACATCCTGCCGGCCGTCAAAGGGAACCACCGCCACCACCACGCCCTGGGAGCCCAGGGAATGGGGGAAGCGGCTGGGGTGCGTCAGCACCTGGGGGCGGAGTTTGGTTTTGGCGGCGCAGGCCAGCAGGGAGGCCGCCAGAAGCGCAGCCACCAGCGGCCAGTATGATCGCAGGATGGACATTTTCACCATAAGGTTCTCCGGAGCAACGGCCGAAATTGCCGGAAGCGGTAAGCGAGTGGCGACAGCCTAAAGAAAAGATGCCATTGGTTCTTATAGCCGGTAGGACGGGCTTCCAGCCCGTCCCGGCACGGGCAGGATGCCCGTGCTACCGGAGTTTTGATATGGTTTTCAGTTTGCATAGGGTGCGCTCTGGGCAGCAACTAACCGGTGGCACAGGTTTTCAACCTGTGCCTGCACAAGCGGGACGCCTGTGCTACTAATTTTGAGTTTCTTGTTTTTCGACAAAGATTTTGCTTGCATCATGCTGTTCTTATTAAGAAATCATTCAATTTTTTCAGTTTGGTTCCGGCCTTTAGGCCGGGATGTGCTACCAGGCTTATCTTGATTTTGATTAAACCAGGTGCCCATGAGCGACTGCCCTGAAAAATTCCTGTCCTGAAAAGTTCATATCGTTTAGGGGCAGGCACCCTCGCCTGCCCTCAATGGACAGCCGGGGGCGGCTGTCCCTACACCTGAAAAGGCTTTTCATTATTTGCGGGTGGGCCGAAGGCCCATGCGGAGCTGTTATGGAAAGTTCCTCAGAAATCACTTCCTGCTTCCAGGGCGCCCGGCTTTTCCCCCATTGATTCTTTTGCCAAATTCCCTCATTATATAAGAAAAAATGGAAAGTCTGCCGGCGCGCCGCAGACATTCCCCAGGAGGACGACATGGCCAAAGCCGCTTATCCCCCGTGGTATCAGTATATGAAGGAACATCACGGCAAATTCATGGATTGCCTGGAGCAGTTAGGCGAAGTGGCGCGCCGGGAGGGGCCCCTGGATGAAAAAACCTCCCACCTCATTCAGTTGGCGGCCGCGGCGGCCATCCGCTCCGAAGGCTCGGTGCACAGCCACGTGCGCCGGGCCCGGGCCGCGGGGGCCAGCCCCGAGGAGATCTACCACACCCTGATCATCCTCACCAGCACCATCGGTTTTCCCACCATGTCGGCAGCGGTGAGTTGGGCACATGAAACCCTGAAGGAAAAAGCCGGCTGATTCGGGGGCGGCGGTTATCCATCTTCAGCCTTTTGCCTGTCCAGCCACTGGCGGAATTGGGCCACCAGGTCCCAAAAGCGCTCTATGGCGGCCTCCCCGGCCGGGGTGAGCCAGGCCTTGCCGCCCTGTCGGCCCCCAAAGGTGCGGGCCACCAGCTCCTCCCCGGCCAGGCGGTTCATGGCGGCCACCAGACCCCAGGCATGGCTGTAGGCCATGTTCAGGGAGCGGGCCGCGGCCGCGATGGAGCCCAGGTCCCGGATCCTCTCCAGCAACACCACCCGCCCCCAACTTAAGAAAGTTTCGCCGTCCTTTTCCAGCCACAAACGGCCCTTGATCCGCAGACCGGTGGGCTCGGGAGGGCTGGCCCCCAGAGCCGTGCCCCGGCCATGGTCCGGTTTTTTGCCCCGCATCGCTGATCGTTACCCTTTAAGATGATATGCTCCCCTTGATAAAAGCAATTTCTTGCCCCAAAATCAAGTCCCTTCCTGAAATGGCCGCCCCTCCTGCCGGACCGGCGCCCAGGTTTTGTGAATTTTTGTACAGGTAAATTATTGCCAAATTTTTTCCCTCATGCTAACGTGGTTTTTGGATAATATCACTAACCCTTAGGCAGGGTGCTTATAAGCCCAGAAAGGTTTCCTGAATTATGACGAGACCGACCTTTACCCTGAACGGCGTCGAGGTGCCTTTTGAATCGGGGCAAACGATTCTGGAGGCGGCTTCCGGCGCCGGCGTGTACATTCCCACCTTGTGTCATTACAAGGACACCAATCCCACCGGGGCCTGCCGGATTTGCGTGGTGGAGGTCCAGGGGGGCCGGGTGTTGGTGCCGGCCTGCGCCACCCCGGCCACGCCGGGCGCGGTGGTGTTGACCGAATCTCCCCGGGTGGCCGAGGCCCGCCGCATGGTGCTGGAACTGATGCTGGCCTCGGGCAACCACAACTGCCTCATCTGCGAGGCCAACGGCATGTGCGAACTCCAGGCCCTGGCCTACCGCTATCAGGTCCCCACCCCGGCCTTCGCCCCGCCCCCGGGTAAGACCTATTACTACGAAGACAACAACACCATGATCGTGCGGGACCGCTCCAAGTGCATCATGTGCGGCCGCTGCGTCAAGGCCTGCACCGACCGCCAGGTCAATCTGGCCATCGGCATCGGCTACCGGGGGCACGACAGCGCCATCGTCACCATGGAGGACAACCCGTACATCGACTCGGAATGCGTCTTCTGCGGCGAGTGCGTCCAGGCCTGCCCCACCGGCGCTTTGGTGGACAAAAACGTCCTGCACCAGGGGCGCCCCTGGGAATTTGAGCAGACCCGCACCACCTGCACCTTCTGCGGGGTGGGCTGCCAGATCGACCTGCACACCCAGGACGGCCACATCGTCAAGGTGACCGGCGCCGACGAGATCCCCAACCGGGGCCGGCTGTGCGTTAAAGGCCGCTTCGGCTGGCATTTCGTGCATCATGCCGATCGCCTCAAGACTCCTTTGATCAAAGAAAACGGCCAGTTCCGGGAAGCCAGCTGGGACGAGGCCCTGGACCTGACGGTCCGGCGTCTGCGGGAGATCAAGGAAAAGCATGGTCCCCAGACCATCGGCGGCTGGTGCTCCGCCCGCATCACCAATGAAGAAAACTATCTCATGCAAAAGTTCCTCCGGGGGGTCATCGGCACCAACCACGTGGACCATTGCGCCCGTCTCTGACACAGCTCCACGGTGGCCGGTCTGGCCGCCACCTTCGGTTCCGGCGCCATGACCAACTCCATTGAGGAGTTGGAAGAGTCCGATTGCATCCTGGTTACCGGCTCCAACACCACCGAGACCCATCCGGTGATTTCCACCTTTATCAAGCGGGCTGTCCGGATGAAAGGCAGAAAGCTGATCGTCATCGATCCCCGGCGGCTCACCCTGACGCGCTTTGCCGACCTCTGGCTCCGGCAGCGCCCCGGCACTGACGTGGCCGTGATCAACGGCCTGATGCACATCATCATCCGGGACAACCTGTACGCCCAGGAATACGTCGCCGAGCGCACCGAGAATTTTGAGGCCCTTAAGGAAACCGTGGCCCGCTACACCCCCGAACTGGTGGAGCAGATCAGCGGCATCCCGGCCCAAGACCTGGAAAAGGCGGCGCATCTGTACGCCAAAGCCAATAGCGCCGCCATCTGCTACGCCATGGGCATCACCCAGCACACCACCGGCACCGACAACGTCAAGTCCCTGGCCAACCTGGCCATGCTCTGCGGCAACGTGGGCATAAGGGGCGGCGGCGTCAACCCCCTGCGCGGCCAGAACAACGTCCAGGGGGCCTGCGACATGGGCGGCCTGCCCAACGTCTTCTCCGGCTATCAGCCGGTGACCGACCCCGCCAACCGGGCCAAAATGGAAAAGCTCTGGGGGGTCAAAAACCTGCCCGATTATGTGGGCATGACCATGACCGAGATGCTTCCCGCCATTTCAGAAGGCAAAATCAAGGCCCTCTATATCGTCGGTGAAAATCCGGCCATCTCCGACCCGGATCAACATCACGCCCTGCATAATTTCGCCAAACTGGACTTCATGCTGGTCCAGGACATCTTCCTCACCGAAACCGCGCAGTTGGCTGATGTGGTGCTCCCCGCCGCCTCCTTTGCGGAAAAAAGCGGCACCTTCAGCAATACCGAACGCCGGGTGCTGCCGGTGCGCCAGGCCATCCAGCCCATCGGCGATTCCCGCCCCGACTGGCAGATCATCTGTGAACTCTCCCGGCGCCTCGGGTATCCCATGGACTACGCCACACCTGAGGAAATTTTCGAGGAAATCCGACAGGCTACCCCCTCCTACGCCGGCATCACCTATGCGCGCCTGGATAAGGAAGGCAGCCTGCAATGGCCCTGTCCCAACGAGGAACACCCCGGCACCATCTATCTCCACAAAGACCGCTTCGCCCGGGGCAAGGGTCTCTTTTTCGCCATCGATTTCAAGGAACCGGCAGAGCTGCCCGACCAGGAATATCCTCTCATCCTGACCACCGGCCGGGTGCTCTATCATTACCATACCGGCACCATGAGCCGCCGGGCCCCCGGATTGATGGAAAAAGCGCCGGAGTGCTTTGTGGAAATATCCGTCGATGATGCCCAAAAACACGGCATCGACGACGGCGACCTGGTGCGGGTCAAAACCCGCCGGGGGGAAATCGAGGTTCCGGCCGCGGTCTCCGCCCGGGCGGTGAACGGCACCGTATTTGTCCCCTTCCATTACCATGAAGCCGCGGCCAACAAGCTCACCATTGCGGCCCTGGACCCGGTGGCCAAAATTCCTGAATATAAAGTGTGCGCCGTAAAACTTGAAAAACTCGCCGGGAAAGGAGTTGCCTCATGACGCGCCTCGGCCCCAGCAAAAGCGTACCCACCGCCCAGCTCGACCCCAAGGTCCATGACCGGCTCCTGAGCAGCATCGCCCGCCATCAGGGCAAAATCGGGGCCCTGGGACCGGTGCTGCAGGATGCCCAGAAAATCCTGGGGCACATCCCCCCGGACATGCAGAAGGTCATCGGCGCCGAGCTCAACCTGCCCGGCTGCAAGCTCTTCGACAGCATGAGCTTTTATTCCATGGCCGCCTGGGCCCCCAAAGGCAGGCACATCATCCGCCTGTGCCATTCCCCCTGCTGCCACCACACCGGCGCCGACAATATCCTGGAAATCATCGAGGACGATCTGAAAATTAAGCCCGGCCAAACCACCGCCGACGGCCTGTTCACCCTCGAGTTCACCGCCTGTCTGGGGGTCTGCGAGGTCTCCCCGGCCATCCAGATCGACGAGGTGGTTTTTGGCAATCTCACCGCAGGGAAAATAAAGGAGATTCTGGAGGGGTATCGCGCCGGCAAGGTGGTGGATTTCCGCACCCTGCCCTACACCACCAATGATTTCCGGAAATATAAGCAAAGCCCCGATGAACTGGTGCTCTTGAACAACGTCGGGGTCATCGACCCCATGAAACTGGACGACTACCTGGGCCGGGGGGGCTATGAGGCCCTCAAAAAGGCGGTCACCGGCATGACCCCGGAGGAGGTCATCGACAGCGTCAAGACCTCGGGCCTTAGGGGCCGGGGCGGCGCCGGCTTCCCCTGCGGCCTCAAATGGTCCTTCACCCGGCCGCTCGCGGTCACCCCCAAGTATGTCATCTGCAACGCCGACGAAGGGGAGCCGGGCACCATCAAGGACCGCTATCTCATGGAGGGCGACCCCCACAAGGTGCTCGAAGGCATCGCCATCGCCGGCTACGCCATCGGGGCCAGCCAGGGCTTCATCTATTGCCGGGGCGAATATTACCTCTCCCAGCACCGCCTGCAAAACGCCATCGACCAGGCCACGGCCAAGGGCTATCTGGGCGACAAGCTGTTCGGCACCGACTTTTCCTTCACCATCGAGGTGCGCTCCGGCTTCGGCTCCTATGTCTGCGGCGAGGAAACCGCGCTCATCGAGTCTTTGGAAGGGAAACGCGGCTATCCGCGGCTTAAGCCCCCCTTCCCCGGCGTCTCGGGCTTGCTGAAGAAACCCACCGTGGTCAACAACGTCGAGACCCTGGCATCGCTGCCGGCCATCGTCAGCCGGGGGGGCGAGTGGTACCGGGCCCTCGGCACCGACGACACCCCGGGCACCAAGATCTACCAGATCATCGGGCACGTCAAGACCCCCCAGATCGTGGAGGCCCCCACGGGCATGACCCTGCGGGAGCTCATCGACACCTACGGCGGGGGCTTAAGGGACGGCCGGAAATTCAAGATGTGCCAGACCGGCGGCGCCTCCGCCGGGGTGGTCACCATTGACGCCCTGGATACGCCCATGGATTTCGGCTCCATGGCCAAGGTGGGGGGCGCTTTGGGGTCCGGCACCATGCTGGTCCTGGACGACACCACCTGCGTGGTGGATTTCCTCAAATGCGTGTCCGACTTCTTCGCCCATGAATCCTGCGGCCAGTGCACCCCCTGCCGGGAAGGCACCGCCTGGATCCAGAAATATCTCACCGCCTTTACTCAGGGAAAAGGAAAACTCGAGGACCTGGACTTTCTCCAGCGCCTGGCGGCCACCCTGCAGGACGCCTCCTTCTGCCCCCTGGGCCAGACCGCGCCCTCGCCGTTTTTAAGCGTGTTGAGGAACTTCCGGGAGGAAATCGAGGAGCACCTGGTCCAGAAAAAGTGCCGGGCCGGGGTCTGCCCCATGAAATGAGCCTGAGTGGAGGGTTGGGGGAGCAGGGTCTCCCCCGCCCTCCCCCCAGCCCCAGGGACCAGTCAGCGGTCAGCAGTCAGCAGTCAGCAGTTATACACAGCGTCATTCATTTATGAACATATGGCCGGGGGCCCCCTGTTGTCATTCTGAGCCGCCGAAGGTGGCGAAGAATCTCGTCTTTCGCGGCATCCAAGAGACCCTTCGCCTGCGGCTCAGGGTGACAGAATGAATGATTCTTCGGGGATAGAACACACATAAATATGTCCAATCAGTTATGACTCTATGTATGGCAGCGCGTAGGGCGGGCACGGTCCGCCGCTCTCAGGCGCCGGCTGCGGGGCCAAGCAGAGCTTGGCCTCCAGGTGGGTTCCCAAGCGGGAGCTTGGGAACCAGAATAAAAGGAATAAGCCGGAGGGCGGGCGTCTCGCCCGCTGCTTTTCCTTTTCCAGGCATGGTCTCCTGAGCCCCTGGCTCGCCCCTAAGACCTGAACAATGTGGCGCCGGCGCCCTCGCCGGCGGACGAACGAACCGCCAAGGGCGGCGGTTCCACCCAAGAGCTTTTCGGAACCGAATTAACTTTGGACTCTGGACTCTGGACCCTGGACCCTTGATTTATCATATCGGAGGTCCGAACTGCCTGGCCCCCCCGCCCTCCCCATCCGCATCTTTGTGGTCCCCTGGCTGATCCCCGGCTGGGCCCGGGCCCAGGCCTGGTGGACCGTGATCCTGGTGAAACGGGGCGTGCCGCTGACCGAAGGGCTGGTGGCCCATGAACTGGCCCACGTCCTCCAATGGCGCGAATTCGGGGTGTGGGGTTTTATGTTTGCCTATTTGCGCTTATTCCGGCGCCACGGCTACGAGGCCCACCCTTTGGAAATGGCTGCCCGCCGGGCCGAAACCGACGGATTTTACCTCACCTGGGCCCGCCGCCTTCTCACCGATAGGAAAAACCCTGAGAATTTTGCCTAGAAAAAACCCTGAGCACCCTTCCATCAGGTAAGGATTTTTTCCCGAAAAATTCAGGTTATTACCTATTGTCAATTATTCGGGAACGGTTATTATTAGATAAAAATTTCACAAGACTATAAGCATTTTTAATAAAGCTCCAGCTGTTTAGAACTTCTCATCATCCCCCCTGGCGGCCCCGGCTGTGACACCCACACCTGAGGAGGGACCGGGCGACGCGGGAGCTGAGATGCCTAACACGAAGGAGGGCCGGGGGAAAAATTACCGAAAAATCTCGCAGGAGCGTCCGTCAAATTACCTACTCTATGGAGACACCCCCATGAAAAGACTACTCATTCTCTGTTGCGCCTTGTGCCTGCTGGGCGTCCTTACCGGCTCTTCCAACGCCGCCGTGATCGACATCCCCAACAACACTATCGTTCAATCCTGGTCTGGCTTTAACAGTAATACAAATACTCCCCTTGGACCAGTGGCTTACAACAATCCAAATGGAAATGTTAATTCCCCAACCAACACTTGGCACGATGTCATTGGGGCCATAGGTGATTTCGAAACCTTCGGGGCCACGTACGACACGGCTACTAAGGAATTAAAAATCAAAACCAACTGGGGCGGCGATGCTTTTACCACCCTGGGGGCCAAGACCGCCGATCTTTTTCTGGATTTCGATGCGAACGGCGCCTGGGATGTGGCCATCGGGTTGCGAAGTGGAACGGGAACAGATGATCGGTTAAATTACGTTTACTCCGGCAATTTAACCTGGTACACCTCCCAAGACTGGAACAACTACTATTTCCCCCAGAAACCAAGTGCGATCTACGGGGGTCAGTATGGCGGGGTGGAAAGCGGAACCCGACCCAATGCCACAGTGGACGAAAACTATGCAAAACCCGTCCCCGTGGAAGCCAAGACCTATGATTCATCTACAAAAATCGACAACTTGGTTTCCTGGACAAACACAAGTGGCGGCGACCCCTGGTATGCGGCCATTAACCTGGGGCTGCTCAGCAGCTATGGTTTTGACCCAGAGAATTTTGGGTTAGCATTCCTGTGGGCTACCGGCACCTGCGCCAACGATACCGCCGAGGGCGGTTTAGCGCCCACCGGGGTTGTGCCCCTGCCTCCCTCGGTGCTCCTCCTGGGCTCCGGGTTGTTGGGCCTGGGTCTTTTGGGCTTCCGTCGCCGGAAGCGTGGTCTGTAATTCTCCTTGACGGAATAAAGATAATCCACCTATCCAGCCAAGTCTTGGAGGAAGGGGTCGCCCCCCCTTCCTCCGTTTTTTTTTGAGGTCTTCCGTCTCTCAGAGAACCTCAGGTTATCTTACTGCTTTCCGCCGTCGGCGCCCCAGCAACAACAACGAACTCAGCCCCGTGCCGAACAGCAGCCAGGTGGGCGCAATGGGGACAGAGGAATAGCCTTCTCCAGCCTGGATACCCTGATCGTAACCTGAGGCGAAGTAATCAGGTGAATATCCCAAGGCCTGGACCCCCCCTATTTTCCAGCCACTATAGCCACCCCCCAGATACCAGGCGTTGCTCTGCCAGATGAGGGGATATTCCCGCAAACCCAGATAGTTGTCATCCGAATCGGTGAGAAAAATGCTGGTATAGGCTCCCGGGGCGCTGTAACTGAACCCCCAGGCGGTGACCGCATGGGAAGAAACCCCGCTTTTGCTTATCACCAACCCCACCCCTTTGCCCTGGTGCAACAGGGAATCGATTGAGCTCATCACGTTGCCCCCCGAGGCGTAGGCATAATAGCTGCTGAAGTTCAGGGTAGGAAAGAAATTGCCGCCTCCGGGGACATCGGGGTAGGAAGCAAAGGTATAGGGCGGCGGGGAGCCGTTGAACCACCATTTCCAGGCCCAGGACATGTAACCACCCTTGTCCGTCCAGTGGTCCTGGAAGTGCTGGAACATCTGGGACGCGGTGTCGTACAGGGGCGTGTCCCACTGCCCCCAGGACAGGATGTTGGAGGCCGCCGCGGCCCAGCACATCAGGTCGTCCTCGGTGTTGGCCGCGGTCTTGTTGGCGTCCTGCCAGGTGCCGCCGTAAGTGTCATAAATGAAATAACTTTCGGACCAGGCCGGCGCCGCGCCGGCCAACAGCGCCGATACCATTATAATTAGGAAAAAACCACGAAACCTTTTCATCATGAACCTCCCCCGGAAAAACCTGACCGCCCGCCGTATCGACAGGGGTAGTGATTTGCCCTATGGCTAAGCAAAAAACTTGCCATTAATTAACTTATTGAATTAATTGATTTATTTAAGAAAAATCGCAGGAGATGAGCTCTTGGCTGGGAAGAATTTTCTTGAAGCAAAAGAAATTTCTCGCCGGGAAAGACCAAAAAACGGGGAAGATTTCCGATGGGCAGAAAAAGGCGGCGGCTTTCTTATACCTTCGTGCGGATTGATATGAACCTCGCTAAGGGGACAACGATTTATTTTACTTGGATTTTTTTTACCCAAAACCCAAAACCCGGAACCCGGAACCGTATGCACCCGCAGGCGGGCCGGACCCGGCAACCCTACCGCACCACCTCCATGTGGGCCCGGGGCGGGGCCAGGCCCAGGGGCAGCTCCAGCTTGACCTGGCCGAGGTTCAGGGGAAAGTCGCCCGGGACCTTGATGATCACCGGCCGGCCGTCCTGCACCAGGATGGGGGTGGTGGCAAAACCCCGCTGGAGGGCGATGAAATAGTCCCCCCGCGGCGCCTGGGCCAGATTGACCCGAAAGCCCCCGGTGCTGCGGACTGCTACCCGGGGAAGTGCGGATTTCAGGGCCGCCTGGCCGTTTTTGTCGGTCTGCCCCGACAATTTTTCCTGCTTTTGCACCACCTGGAAATAGGCCCCCTCCGCTGCCCGGCTTTTCACCTGCGGCCAGTTAGCGATGACCCCGGTGACCACCGCGTCGCCGGCCCCGGCCGGGGCGCGGCCCAAAATGACCATGAGGGCGAGGCCCAGCCCCACCATTGACCATGTTTTCATCCCCAGGTCCTCCCCGGCACTTTCAGCCAGGGGACTGCAATCAAAATGCCAGGTCATGCCAGGTTGCAGTTCCATGACGATATCAGCTTTCCAGCCTTTGCCGGCGCAGGCTGAACCATCATGGACACTTTTAGCCGCCCCCGGGGATGAAAAATGTAGAACAGCCGCCCCCGGCTGTTCTTTTTAAGGCGCAGGCGAGGGCGCCTGCTCTACATTTCCCGGGGGTTTTTCAGGGTAAAGCCTGCGGCTACAGAAAATGGCACTTTGAGGGCAACTTAATATCAGCCCCCGCCGGCCGGTCATAAAAAGCCGTTCTCCACGGGGCGGTCATAGTTTCCCAACAAAACTCTGACCTCAACAAAATGGCGCTCCCGCCAAGGTCTGGTATAGTTATAGGTGAAAATCAGGAAATATCCGGTGGGGCGGGCCTTAATGACCGCCGGAACAACAGGCGGCCGGGGACGGCCGCCCTACCAAAATATGGCCGCGTGAGGAACTTTTCAAGACAGAAAAAAGGAGAAGCCATGCGGTGGCATCGTTCGCTTTATACGCTCTCTATATTGATCTTCCTGGCCTGGCTGGCAGGATGGTCTACTGGCTGCGGCGCGGCCCCCGGTAAGGAGGGCCAGGCCGCGACGCCCCCCCCGGTGAAAAATCTCATTGTGCTGATTGCCGACGGCTGCGGCGCCGAGCACTACACCCTGGCCCGCTGGTTTAAGGGCGAGCCCCTGGCCCTGGATCAGATCTGCGTAGGCGCGGTCAAGACCTTCATCGCGGATGCGGTGGTGGCCGATTCGGCGCCGGCCTCCACGGCCTTTGCCACCGGGGTCCGCACCAATGGCAAACTCATCGGCATGGGCCCCAGGCCCCCTACCCTGCCGGTGGTCCCCATCCCCGCGCCCGAACTGGCCTACAAGCCCCTGGCCACGGTCCTGGAGGGGGCGAAACTCCTGGGCAAGGCCACCGGCCTGGCGGTGACCTGCCGGGTGACCCACGCCACCCCTGCAGCCTATTACGCCCATGTGCCCTCCCGCATCCTGGAAAACGACATCATGGAGCAGGGCGTTTACCAGAACCTGGACGTGGTCCTGGGGGGCGGCCGGCGGCATCTGCTCCCCAAAGAGCAGGGCGGCAAACGCACCGACCGGGAAAATCTGCTGGAGGTCTTGAAAGAACGGGGCTATGCGGTGGCGGCCGACGCCGAGGAGCTGGCCCGCATCAAATCCGGCAAAGTGTACGGCCTGTTTGCCGACAATCACCTGGAAGCCGAGATCGACCGCCACGAATTCGCTCCCCGGCAGCCCACCCTTAAGGACATGACCATCAAGGCCATCGAGATTCTATCCCAGGACCCGGACGGTTTTTTCCTGATGGTGGAGGGCAGCCAGGTGGATTGGGCCTCCCACGCCAACGACCCGGCCCATCTGCTGAGCGACCTGTTGATGTTTGACCGGGCGGTCAGGGCGGCCCTGGATTTTGCCGCCAGGGACGGCAACACCCTGGTCCTGGCCTTTTCCGACCACAACTGCGGGGGCCTCAGCATCGGCAATTACGCCACTGACGGCCGCTATTCCAGGATGCAGGTGGAGGACCTGGTGGGCCCCTTGAAGAACATGAAATTATCCGCCCAGGCGGTGTGGGGCAAGATGGGGGGGGAGGTCACCCCCGAAAACCTGCAAAAAGTGGTGAACGAATACTGGGGCCTTAAGCTCACCGATGAGGAGGCCGCCCAAATCGTCGCCCTGGGCGCCACCTACCGCGGCCACCCCCACAACGCCCTGGGGGAAATAATCTGCCGGCAACACACCTGCCTGGGCTGGACCATCCACGGCCACACCGGGGGCGATGTGCCCCTGTTCGCCTATGGCCCGCAGCGCCCGGTGGGATTGGTAGACGGGCCGGATATCGGCAAAATCTGCGCCCGGGCCCTGGGCCTGTCCCTTGACCGGCTGAACGCCCGGCTCTTCGTGGACGCGGCCGGGGCGCTGGCGGGCGGTGAGGTGGCCGTCGACCACAGCGACCCGGAAAATCCCCTGGTAAAAATTTCCTATCAGGGGACAAAGGCCGAGCTGCCTGCCAATAAAAACCTCCTCCGGCTTGAGGGCCGCGCCGTTCCCCTGGAGGGCCTGGTGGTCCATGCCTCCCCCACCGGCAAGGTGTATCTCCCCCTGCAGGCGATCAATCTGATCAAAGGTTCGCCCGATGTCCTGCCGCCGATAGCCCCGGAATAAAGATTCCCATGACTTTTTCGGCCCTGCCCCTGTTGTTGTCAGGGAGTTTGCCGATATATCAGCAAAGGTGGCGCGGCCCCTGGTCTCCAGGTTTGCATGATGCCTGCCGAGTTCCAGGAGGCATGATTTCCGGCCGCAGGCCTCAGACCAATTCCATCAAAAAAGAATTTTCCGCAGGCGCGCAATTCATTGCACCCTTCCAGGGCCCGATGAATCAAGCCCCTGCAATTGATTCACTTTGATGGCGGCTTGGTCTAAAGCCCCAGCCGGCGCCGGCCGGCAAGCCCTGGCCGCCGGGCGACTGCAACCCGGCTGGACCGGAGCGTATTCCAGATTTTTCGGCAGACGCAGCCTGGGCAACAGGTAATTATTTGAAATTTATCTTTATTTTTGTAGAAAACGGGGAAGCCCAAACGGTATTAGAGGGGTCTTGCGAGGGCCTATGGACGACAAAAGCGAACGGCAGTGTCCGCGCCAGGATCTGGCGGATTATTTTGAAAATCTGGCTCGGTGGCTGAGAAGCGGTTTTTTCGAAAACGAGGGAGAGCGCTGGGGGGTTCCCGATCACCTCGTCAGCAAAATTGAGGTGTGGGAAAAAAAGGGGTGCGTCCAGGCGCATCTGCGCCTGCAATGGCCGCTGGGGAATGGAGAAAACCCCGTCATGCTCCAGGACAGGTGCCGCCGGCAACGGGAATATACCGAACTCAAGAATCAGTTGGCCGAGGCCTTCAGTGAATTGTTGGAGTTGGCCCAGATGTGGCTGTTGCCCGCGGAAAGCCAGGTCATGAAATTCATGGAACTCTCCCGGGAGTTTGTCCTGTTGGCCGACCCGGAGTGGGAGAACGAAATTACGGAGTATATGGCCCATGTGGAAAATCTCTTTTTTGCGGTGAAAAACAAGCAGTTGGAGATCTTCCTGCACGAACTCCGGGACCTGAAGGTACTGGTCAAGACCTGCCACCAGGAGCGGCGCTAGGGGAGCGGCCGGTGACCAGTTACCAGTGACCAGTGATCAGTGACCAGTAATCAGGGGTTCGGGGTGGGGGTGAGGAGGACACTGGAAGGCGGGCGTCCCGCCCGCCTCCGTAAGCCGACGCCGCAGCCTTCCGGGCCTATTTTTCCACCCGCCGGATGATAAAATCCTGCCATTCCTGCCAGTGGTAGCTCCATTGGGGCATCTCGGCCTGAAGATTTTCCAGGGACACCTCGGCCCGGGCGCTGGCCGCGTGCCCGCCGGCGGAGCCCAGCTTGCCGAAGGCCTTGACGGCCAGCCGGCCGGCGTTTTTGCGCAGCCCGTCATTTCTGAAAATGACCACCAGTTTGTCCTGGTAGATGCCCCCCACAATGGTCCAGGAGATCTCCTCCACCCGCAGGAAAAAATCCGCCATGATCACCATCAGGTCCGGGGTGGGGACTTCGCCCAGGAAGGTGTACAGGCGGTTGCCCCGGCGCCGGTAGCGCTTCAGGCCCGATTGAAAATAGCTCAGCATTTTCAGGGTGAGTTCGGCGAACTCCAGCTTGCGCACCAGAGGCCGGAGGATAAAGGGGTACAGATAATGGAAGGCCCGGACGTCCGCCTCGATGGTGGGGCGCTCGAAGTTGTTGGTGTCGGTCTTGATGGCGTAGTACAGGGCGGTGGCCAGCTTGAGGGAGGGTTTGATGCGGGCGGCTCGCAGGTATTCGGTCAGGATGGAGGAAGTGGCGCCGTAGCGGGGCCGGATATCCATCATCCTGGCCTTGCTGTCTTCCAGAAGCGGATGGTGGTCAATGATGAGGTCATAGGAGTGGCCGGCAAAGTTCTGGTGATGCCCGGGCTGGGAATCCACAATGGCCCTGCGGTTGAACTGCTCCACCTTCACCTGCTCAGAGGGCAGGCTGGGAATGTTCAACAGGCGCACCATGCGGTCGTTTTGGGGCCGGGTGATGGGCCGGATATGGGAAATGGTGGTGTTGGCCAGACGGCGCCAGAGGAGACGTTTTAAGGCCCAGGCGCTGGCCAGAGAGTCGGGATCGGCGTCGATAAGGATGAGAAGGCGATCCTCATGGGTAAAGAGATTATAGAGGCGCTGCAGGGCCTGTCGCATAATGGGCCTATTTTACCCCAAAGCCCGTTGCCTGGCAAACCACAACCGGCGAATTTTTTTCATCATATCAGAATATCAGCAGCAACCCCCCAACCTCATCGCCGGTAAGGGGGCACTGCCCTGATGTATAACTTTGAACCACGGACCTTGAACTTTTGAAAGGGAAAAAAGGAAAAAATTAAGTTTTCTTTTAACATGCCGATAAAAGGAACAAATCTAAGGTTAAATCTGACTATCGGTGAGGAAGGAGGTGCACAGCCGCAATTTCATAACAGGAATCTGAAAAACGCAAGGATGCAAGTCGTTAACGATCAAGGAGGATTGACCAATGGCATTGGTGATTAACCACAACCTGATGGCCATGAGTGCCGCCAGATATCTCGGAACTTCCTATAACCGCCTCGCCGTTTCAGTAGCCCGCCTGTCCTCGGGCCTCCGCATCAATTCCGCCGCCGATGACGCCGCCGGTCTGGCCATTCGGGAGATGATGCGCTCGGATATCCGGGTGTTAAACCAGGGGATACGAAACGCCAATGACGCCCTGTCCCTGATCCAGACCGCTGACGGAGCTCTGTCGGTCATCGATGAAAAGCTCATCCGTATGAAGGAACTGGCGGAACAGGCGGCCACGGGCACCTATACCAGCGCCCAACGCCAGATCATGGACAGCGAATACCAAGCCATGGCCTCGGAAATCACCCGGATTGCCATGGCCACCGACTTCAACGGCGTAAAACTGCTGGACGGCAGCCTCTCCGGCACCGGCGTGGATGGTTCCTACGGCAATCAGATGAAGATTCATTTCGGCACCGGCAACAGCTCTGCCGAAGATTACTACTACATCAAAGTCAATGCGGCCACCGCCTCGGCCCTGGGAGTCGGGAACTCCATCGGCGTCGGCACCGCGGGGTACACCATCAGCACCCAGTCGGCGGCCCAGAACGCCCTGGGGGCGTTGGACAGCGCCATCAGCAGCAAGGACAACATCCGGGCCAACCTGGGGGCCTTGTCCAACCGCTTGTCCAACACCATCTCCAACCTGACCATCCAGGCAGAAAACACCCAGGCTGCGGAATCCCGCATTTCCGATGTGGATGTGGCCACGGAAATGACGGAGTTTGTGCGAAATCAAATACTCACCCAGGCGGCAGTGGCCATGTTGGCCCAGGCCAACGCCCTGCCGCAACTGGCCTTGTCCCTGATCAACGGCTAAGGTTCCTTTTTCCCGGAGCGGGGAGGCAACTTCTTCCCCGCTCCGCCCGCGTTTTCTCAGACTTCTTGCTTAACTGTCTGATATCACAAGATAATTTATTTGGTATATCCATTGCATCGGTGAGGTGCGACTAAATATCGCTGACCCCTGAGGCAACAGCTATGGCCGACAGCACCATTTCGTCCCTCTCGGTGAGCCAGTATTACCAGCCGGCGATAACCTTTACCGGCCTGGGCTCCGGGATGGACAGCAACAGCATCATTGAACAGCTGGTGGAGGTGGAGTCGGCCCAAATCTACCGTTTCGAGGCCTGGAAAGAGGATTGGACGGCAAAGATTGCCGCGTTGCAGGAACTGGAAAACAAACTCCAGGACCTGCGCACCACCACCGCGGCCATGAATACCGTGGCCAAGTTCGCCGCCAAGAGCGCCAGTGTCAGCGACAGCACGGTGTTGGGCGCCACGGCCGGTTCCACCGCGGCCGCCGGCACCCACCAGCTGCTGGTCAATCAGTTGGCCCAAAACGAAGTGGAAGTCCACGATGGGTTGGCGGCCAGCACCACGGTGGTGAACAGCAGCGGCGCAAGCAAAGTTTTCGCCTTCAGTTATGCCGGCGGCGCCGCGGTGTCCATCAGCGTGGCCAACGGCGCCACCCTGGCCGATCTGGCCGCGCTGATCAACACCAACGGCGCCAACCCCGGGGTGACCGCCACCGTCCTCGACATGGGCGATGCCTATACCACGGACCGCTACCGCCTGATGCTCAATGGCAACGACACCGGCAGCGCCAACGACATCGCCATCGACGACGGCCTCACCACCCTGGACGGCACCGGGGGCACCGTGGACTTCACCAGCGCCGCGTTCACCGAAACCCAATCAGCCCAAAACGCCCAGCTGCGCCTGGACGGCTACCCCCCGAGCGGCTGGATCGAGCGCGCCAGCAACACCGTCTCGGACCTGCTCAGCGGGGTGACCCTGACCCTGCTGTCCACCTCGGCCTCCGCGGTCCAGGTGACGGTGACCAATGACACCGCGGCCATGCAGGCGGAAATCCTGAAGCTGGTGGACTCCTATAACCAAAACATCATCTATATCCGGGAGCAGACCGGCTATGACGCCGCTACCAAAAAAGCCGGGGTGCTCTTCGGCAATTACGCGGTGCTCATGGTCAAAGGCGCCCTGGCGGCCATTGCCACCGAAAACGCCCCCGGTTTCCGGAATCCCCCGGACCCTTATCTCAATCTGGGGAGAATCGGCATCACCACCGACGCCGATGAGACCAGCCCCACCTTCGGGCAGTTGCTGGTGGATGAGTCCACCTTGAGCGCTGCGCTCAGCGCCAACACCAATGGGGTGGTCGAGCTTTTGTCCGACTATTTTGTCGGGGTCAGCGACGACGCCAGCGGCACCATCACCTACTACAGCTCCCTGCCGGGCATCACCCAACCCGGCATCTACGAGGTCGAGGCCACGGTGGCGGGCGGCGTCCTGGTGAGCGGCACCATCAATGGCCACGCCGCCACCGTGGACGGGGACACCCTCACCGGCGCCGCGGGGTATCCGGAATACGGCCTGGCGGTGCGGGTGGACCTGACCGACGGCACCCACACCGGCACGGTGCGCCTGAAACTGGGCATTAACGGCGAGTTCACCGATAAACTGGATGAGCTCCTGAGCCTCACCTCCGGGCCGCTGAACATCCTCATCGACAACTATGAGGACATCGTCGATAACATTGACTCCAAGATCAGCTTTGAACAGCGCCGGGTGGAAGCCTACCGCCAGCGCCTCATTGACCAGTTCAGCCGGCTCGAAGCCCTGCTGGCTCAGCTCAACGACCAGGCCGAATACCTGGAAGGACAGATTAACAAGCTGCCCAAGGCCAGCTCCTGAGGCGGCCGCTCATGAACCGCTGCCTGGCGGCCAAGGCTCCCCAGGACAAATTTCAGGGAATCATTTCCTGATGCCGGGTGGAGAAAGACCCACATAACCACAAAAATAGAAATCTTCTCGCGTAATTTTTTTTTACCGAAAACCAAAAACCGAAAACCGTATCTTAAAGGAGGGTCAGGGGCCCATGAAACAGCAGTTGGCGCAGCAGCAGTACGTCACCACCCAGGTCGGCACCGCCGACCGCCTCCAGTTGGTGATCATGCTCTATGACGGGACACTTTCCTTTTTGGGCCAGGCCAGGGAAAAAATGGCGGCCCAAGACGCCGCCGGCAAGGGACTGCTCATCGGCCGGGCCCTGGACATCATCGCCGAATTGAACGCCTCCCTCAACTTCCAGGCCGGCCGGGATTTGGCCACCAATCTGTTCCACCTCTATAATTTCATCATCGGCCACCTGACCAAGGCCAACCTCAACTGGGACGTGAAGGCCCTGGACGAGGCGGTGGCCATCCTGCAGCAGCTGCGGGAAACCTGGGTGGAAGTGGCCCAGCGAGCCCGGCGGGGGGAACTGGAGGACAATGGCGAGGTCATAGACCAGGCCCCCCGGCGCAATCTCGGCTCCCTCCGGGTGTAATGGCAAAAGCCGTTCAGACCCAAAAACCAAAGGGGCGCCCCCAAGCACCCCCCTTTGAGGTTATGCCGGATAACAGCTCTGCGTAATAGCCGGCGACCGGTCCGAACCGCCGATTCCCCCCAACCGGCGCCCCGGCAATCCGGGCCGAGCCAATACCAGGTGGCGTTCAAAAAGGTATTTTTCTGCAGCCGCAGGCTTCAGCCTGCGCCTGCACAGCCTGAAAGCCTGTGCCAGCAATTTTCCTCATTGATGGGAACTTGGCATAGCCCGGTTTGCCGAACCCGGTGCCTGGGTCGACTCACGCTCAAAATTTTTCTTGAAAATATTTTGTATGGATACTTGAACGAGTAGGATTGATGATTAGGATATAAAAACCCTGTGGGCAAACCTGTCCCTCTTCTCATAACCTGGGGTGAAAATCACGCACAAATTTACTTTTTCCGGCTGATGTGTCGATGAATTTATTGTCTTTTCTTGAATAAGTTAAACGCGAGGAAAGAGATTATGCGCATATATTTAAGGAAAGCCAGCCGACTTCAGCGTTTAGGATTGCTGCAACAAGCTTATATGAACAAGAATAAAATTAAGAGAAATCTCATAAAAGCAATATTTTTGTTAAGTTGTGTAGCAATCTCATTGCTTTTATGTAGCCCATCGCTTCAAGCCCATGATTTTGAGCAAAATAATATTATTTATAAGGAATTAGCTGCACAGGGAAGGATGACAACCGGTCAGATAACCATTGTTTATGGAGTACCATGCGTGGAAGTTATGCTGGAAAACAACGAAAGCATAATGAAATTTGTCAATTCCATACCTTCATTAAGGAAAAAGTCTATTCCTAATCAGGAAATGATTGCTCTCATTAATAAAACACACTACCTATTGATCGTGAATGGATCAGGCAACGTCAGCACCGATAAGAATAGAATATTCGTGCCCATCGACTATTCCATCAAGCCGAATATTTTGCCGGAATCTTTGACGGCTGCGGCAAATCATGAAAAGTACATTCTGATAGATCGCCGCCAGCAATATCTCGGCCTTTATGAATGGGGTAGTTTGCAATACGTTTATCCAATTTCTTCCGGAACCTCCAATTCGACGCCTGCAAGAACGTTCGTGATACATTTCATGAATCAATTTCATAACTCCAGGAAATATGACCAGGCGCCCATGGATCATGCCCTGAATATCGGCGGTGATTATTTCATCCATGAAGGCATCGTCCCCGGGTATCCCGCCTCCCACGGCTGTATCCGGCTGTTTCCCCTTCATGCCCGTTTTCTTTTTTATCAGTGGGCCAAGCCAGGAATTCCCGGGAAAATTATCGGTTGAGGGCACTGCCAACAGGTCGATTATCGGCGTTCCCGGTGCCGGCGGGACACCGGCTATTAATGAGCCTGGACGATCTTCCGGGGGCGGGCAGACGGCCTTGGAATCAAAGTGATAAAATTTTTTTCAGTGGCGACACTGTCCTGAAACCCCGCCCTATTTCCCGCCGCGGCCCCGCTTTTTACCGGTCAGCCGTTCCGGTCCCGCCAGAATGGGCCGGCCCACGGCCCGGGCCAGGGCCTTGAGCATCCCCTGGTACACCCAGTGATGTAAAGGCTCCAGCGCGTACCAGTACAGAATGCCGCCCAGGCCCCTGGGGAGAAAGCGGGCCACCTGGCGCAGTTCCGTGGCGCCCCCGCCCGCCTCGGTCAGGGTAAATTCCAGGACGGCCTCCCCGGGGAGCTTCATCTCCGCCAACAGCAGCAGGCGGTGGGGCGGCTCCACCTCCAACACCCGCCAGAAATCCAGGGCGTCCCCCGGTGCGAGCTCTTCCGGCTGCCGCCGCCCGCCCCGAAAGCCGATGCCCCCGACCAGCCGGTCCAGCATACCCCTGAGCCGCCACAGGCCGGTGCCGAAATAATAGCCGGTGTCTCCGCCGATCCGGGCGATGAAGGGCCAAACCTCTGCCGGCGCTGCGTCCAGCACCGCCATAAAGCCGCAGGACAAGACCGTCCCCCCGGCATAGTCGGTGTCGCCGCTATGGACCCACTCCGGCAGGGCCATGGCCCCCGCGTCCATCCAGCAGGTGTCCACGCACTGCTGCCGGATCTTTTGTAAGGCCCGGCGGATGGTCTGCCTGCAGGTGAGCAGCTCCTGGGGAATGATCTCCCGGAGGCGGTTTTCCTGGCAGATCACCGGGTTGCGCAGCCCCAGGGCCAGGGGCCGGGCAATGGCCGCGGGTACCGGGGTCACCAGATGGATCCAATAGGAGCTGAGCCGGGGGGTCAGGACCGGCACCGGCAGGACCAGGCGCCGCCGCAGGCCCGCCTCTTCGGCGTAAATATCGAAAAGCCGGCGGTAGGTGAGGATATCCGGGCCGCCGATGTCGAAGGTCTGGCCCTTGACTTCGTCGTGCTCCAGGCAGCCCTGCAGATAATTCAGCACATTGGTGATGGCGATGGGCTGCACTTCATTTTGGACCCAGCGGGGCGTGACCATCACCGGCAGGCGGTCCACCAGATACCGCATGATTTCAAAGGAGGCGCTCCCCGACCCCAGGATCATGGCGGCCCGCAAGAAAGTGGCGGGCACCGGCCCGGACTGGAGAATCCTGGCCACCTCATAGCGGGAGCGCAGGTGCTCACTCAGATTCGGGTCGCTCGCGCCCCCCAGGCCGCCCAGGTAGATGATGCGGTCCAGCCCCGCCGCGGCGGCGGCTTTCACCATGTTCTCTGCGGCCCGCCGGTCGGTGTCGCGGTAGGCTTTGGGGTCGGCCAGCATGGAGTGGACCAGGTAAAAGGCGGCGCCGCAGCCCTGGGCCGCCCGCTCCAGGGAATCATAGTCCAGGACGTCCCCCTGGGCCAGTTCCACCAGGGGGTGAGCGCCCCAGGGCCGGCCCCTGAGTTTGGCCAGCGAGCGCCCCAGGGCCCGGACCCGGTAGCCGGCGTTCAGGAGTTGCGGAACCAGGCGGCCGCCCACATAGCCGGTGGCCCCGGTGACTAACACGGGTTTGGTTTTGGGATCCATGGATTTTTATCCCTTGGTCTTTTGGTAAAAGAAGTTAATCAGCGCAATGAATCCAGGCAAGGAGCGGCAAGCCGTCCGGTTGCTTATCAGTATTTCTGCTGCGGCACCAAGGCCCGAAACGCCACGGCTGAAACAATCAATAAGGCCGCGATGAGGGCAAAGGGCCAGCGAAAGTCCTGTCCGCCCCAGAGCCCGATAAGCGCGCCGGCCAATAAGGGTCCGGCGGCGTGGCCCACGTCGAAGATGGTGCCGAAGGTGCCCATGGCGGCGCCCAGGTGCTCCCGCTTGCAAAAGTCCGCTACCAGGGCTGCGGCCGAGGAGGTGACCACCGCCTCTCCCAGCCCAAACACCGCGGCCAGCGCCAAAAGGACCGCATACTCCCTGAACCAGGGGATCAGGGCCAGGGGCAGGGCGCAGGCGAACATGCCCCAGAAAATCAAGGGACCGCGGCCGTAGCGGTCGGAGATCGCGCCCATGACGGGTTTGGCGATGATGGTGGCGACCACCTGCACTCCCCACAGCAGCCCCGCCTGGAAGGCCGAAAAGCCGCAAATTACCACGGCATAGATGGGAAGAAAGGCCTCCAGGGCGCCCAGGGCCAGGTTTTGAACCCCTTCCATATTACTGGTTATCAAGATTTTCGGATCCAGCAGGAGCTCACGTATCCCCTGGCGGAATTTCCCCCATACCACCGCCAGGGTGCGGCCTTCCTGCATCGACGGCATCTCCCGGCGTCCCCGCAGGATAAAGAGGGCGGCGCCGAAAGCAACCAGGCCCAGGCAGGCCACCACCCCATAGACCGCATGAAAATAGCTGAGCTGCGGGGCGCCCTGGGCCGAGAGCTGCGTCAACAGAAAGCCTCCCAGGGGCGCACCCAGAAGATTGCCGATGATGGTAACCGCCGAAAACCAGGAAAGCATCTCGGCCCGCCGGGCTTCCGCCAGATCAGCCACCACCGCCATGACCACCGGGCCATAGATGGCCGTGGCGAAGCCGTGGAAAAAGCGCACCACTACCAGGGTGTGGTAAGAATTTACCCAAAGATAAGCAAAGGGCACGAAGGCAAAGCAGGCCAGACCGAGGAACAGGGTGCGGGGCCTGCCGATGACGTCACTGAGCGCGCCGGCGGGCATCTTGAAGAAAATGCCGGTGATGGTGGAGACGGCCACGGCAAAGCCGATGGCTTCAGGGCCGGCACCCAAAAAGGCGGCAAACAGCGCCAGCACCGGGGTGCGGGCCAGGGCGTAGGACAGCCGGGCGAAAAAGCCCACCACACATAAGCCCCCGAAAACAGGGGTAGGGCTCGAAGATGAACGGGGGGTGGGAATAGTCATGACCGGACGATGTCGCCTTAATAAATCGCAACCCTTGCCTGGCGAGAAATAATAACATAAAGTTGGATTGGTTTCATTTCCCCCACGTCCGGAACCTGGAAGCCAGGCGAGGGCCGTGGAGAGAAAACCCGATCAGAGAGGAAAAGTCATGTGGAGTCTAAGCGATGCCTGGTTGATGAAGGGAGTTTTTCTGGCGATATTATCTGTGGTCATGGTCCTGTCGTCCGGGTCCGGGGCCAAGGCGGAGGCCAAGCCGGTAAAGGTGAAGCTCACCACCGGCATGGGGGACATCGTCCTCGAACTCTATCCGGACAAGGCCCCGGCCACCGTGGCCAATTTCCTGCAATACGTCAAGGAGGGGCATTACAACGGCACCATCTTCCACCGGGTCATCAACGGCTTTATGATCCAGGGGGGCGGCCTGGACGGCGAGATGCGGGAAAAGCGCACCCGGGACCCCATCCAGAACGAAGCCGACAACGGCCTCAAAAATGAGCCCTACACCATCGCCATGGCCCGGACCGGCGTCCCCCATTCGGCCACCAGCCAGTTTTTCATCAACGTGGCCGACAACCAGGCCCTCAACCACCGGGACAAAAGCCCGGCCGGCTGGGGCTACACCGTGTTTGGCCGGGTGGTGGAGGGCAAAGACGTGGTGGATAAAATCAAGGCCGCGCCCACCACCGACCACGGCATGTATCAGAACGTGCCCAAACCCCCGGTGCCCATCCTGTCCACCATGATCATCGCCCAGTAGCTGTTATCCCGGGTTTATTTGCCGGCGAACCCTTCTTGTGTGATGCTTCATGGTCAGCGCCCATCCGAAACTCCCCCTCCCCTGGTGGGAGGGAGTTGGGGGGAGGGGGCTCGGCAACTGACCATTTGATACTTTGGACGTATATCACCCCCCTAACCCTCTGCCATCGAGCCGGAGGGAGCACAAACCTTTCCGGAGGAAAGACAGTTAATCTTGTATTTACAGGAGGAAAACCATGAAGAAATGGGCGCTGGTGATTGTCGTTGGTCTGATGGCCCTGTGCCTGGGTTGCGGCAAACCGGAAGAACCGAAAAAACCCGTGTCTTCCGGCGACGTGAAGCAAAAGATGGGGGAAGCGGCCCAGACCGCCAAGGAATACCTGACCCAGCAGCAGGATAAATACCTGAAACAGGCCCAGGACAAACTGACCGATCTCGACAAGAAAATCAGTGACTTAAAGGCCCAGGCGGAAAAACAAACCGGCGACCTGAAGAAAAAGCTCGACGACCAGGTGGCCGGCCTGCAAAAGCAGGCGGATAGCGCCAAGCAAAAGCTGGAGGGCATGAAAGGCGCCGGCGCCGAGGCCTGGGAAAAACTGAAATCCGGCGCGGACGAGGCCCTGGCCGAACTGGAAAAGGGCTATAAACAGGCTGAACCGGAGAAAAAGTAATTCGGCAAGAACAATGACGAGGATCGGGGCGGGCAGGCGCCGCGCCTCCCGCCCCCGGCAGGGTTGAGGGAGGGCGTCGGGCGGTGCCCGCCCTACGGTCCTCATGAGGCTTGAAACACCCTGCATTGCCAGTGAGTGTAGGGCGGGAAAGCGGAGCGCCTCCCGCCTGCAGTTCACATGGGGCGGGAAAACGCCGCGCCTCCCGCCTGCAGCAAAAAAATTGCCGCAGACCCAGGGGCAAACGTTATGAACGAGATATCAACCAGTTAATCTTCCTAAAGAAGGTGCGGAGTCGAGTAGCGCGGGGGAGTCTCACCCCCACGCCCTCCCAGGTAGGGTCGAGGGCTGGCGCGCCTACGGTAGGGTCCGGTGGCTCATCCAAAGCTTTCGCCCTGGGCCTCAGTCCGGCTCCCCTGGTAACGTTTCCAGCCCCCGCCACGTCAAACCCGGCGTACGGTTTTCCCGTACCGGGCTTTCCTGCTAACTTCTCCTGGAGGGTTATGAAGCCTATCGCACTGGCAGTGCTTTCAGGCCACGGTAGTGTTGGACCCTGTAGTCTTTGAATAATCCCAGGGTCTTGTAAAACCAGGCCCTACTCCACCTATCCCAGCCGAAGCCAGGCCGTTTCCGGGCACGCATCAAGTGTCTGCGAATCTTCTTCTCCACCCAATCCTTGATATAACCAAAGCATCGGCTGGAGCTGCCGATCCGAAAATAATTCACCCAGCCTCGCAGGATTGGATTGATCAGGTATATGACCCGATCCACCGCCTGCGAAGTGTGACGACGAAAAACCTCCTTGAGTTTGCGAAGCAGGGCCGTCCGGGCTTTCATCTTCGGGGTGACCCTCACTCCCCATTTCCCGCGGCGGGTTTTAGACCGCCTGAAGTCAAACCCAAGAAAGCTAAAGGTCTCACCCTGGGCGAGATCGACTATCCGGGTCTTTTCTGGGTTTACCTGTACATCAAGCTTTCCCAGTTCTTCCAGGAGCCTTTCATATGCCGCCTTGACAAGCCAATCCCATCTCCGAAAGCCGTCTACGAGGATAACCAGGTCATCAGCATACCGGACATAGTCAAGGTACTCATATTTGCCTCGGCGAGTGACTTCCTTGGCCCGCTCCAGCATTTTATCCACCTCGTTGAGATAGATATTACTGAGCAAGGGCGAGATCACCCCTCCTTGGGGAACCCCACGCTTTCCGCCAGCTTTCAGAATAAGCTTCAGCAGCGCCATCACCCGCACATCGTTCACGCGTTCGGCCACCTTCTTGAGAAGTAGGTCATGCCGAACATGATCAAAGTAGGCCTTGAGGTCCACATCGATGACTTGGGTTTTGTTTCTCACCACTGCCTCGGCTACCAGGTTGACTGCCGCCTGGGCAGTCCGCTTGGGTCGATATCCATACGACCCTACCTGGAAGTCCGCTTCAAAGATCGGCTCTAAGATCAGCTTGAGTGCCCCCTGGACTACCCGGTCTCGGATTGTGGGTATTCCCAGGGTCCTAACTTTACCTTTATCCTTGGGAATATCCCTCCGACGATTCCGCATCGGTCGATACGTGCCGGAGACCAGTTCACGATGAATGCCTTCAAGAAAGGCTTCCAGGCCTGATGCTTCGATGGCGTCAAACGTCACACCGTCAATCCCCGGTGCCCCGTTATTCCTCTTGGCCATCTTGTAGGCTTCCCGAAGCGTTTCCATCTTGCCGACGTGAACGTACAATCCCCAAAACCGCCAGGTCTTGTCGGCCTTCGCCTTCAGGTAAATCTTCCTCCTCAGGTCTTGCAAACTGATGGGCGCCTTTATCATTTCGCCCTTGCCTCCCGTGTTGTCGGAAGATCGTTAGCACTAGGGCTCCTTCGCTCCCCGGTCATTACCCGGTTCATCGCTACTGCGAACCCATCCGCCACCCTCTCGTCTTCGGCCAACTTCCCGGGGTCACCGGTTATATGGCCTACCTTGCTCCGCCAATTTCTTGGCGGGACGAGGAGGGTTTCTCCAGTTGCTCGGCATGTCCTTGCCACCGTGCTGTCGCTATCACCCCGCCAGAGTGAAATGCCGCTGCAGCCAGGCTGCGGCACTTCATGCTGCCTTCGCCCTATGATCGGGGGCTCGGCCTCCGGGGCTATACATTTTCGGGGCCACCTCTGCGTTCACTTCCGTTACGGCCCGGTGACTCGCTCACCATCCCATGGATGGCTTTGTCGATGGGCTTCAAGTACTCGGTTTCCCTCCTACCTGCCATCCAAGCTACAGGGTCTCTGGCTCTTACCCTGGCAAGACTAACTCTTGCTGAACATGCCAGCCTTACCTGGACACACGATCATATCTGGAATTTTTCCGGGTGAGTGGATAATTGTCGAACATGGCAAGTTAACTTGAATTTTTATTTTTCAGCGAAATTTGTGCTATCGTGCCTCTACGAGCGGAAAGTTCAGTGACATTTACGGAGGAAAATAATGAACTACCCCCTGGAGAACCTAACACCTGAAAAGTTTCAGCAATTTGCCCAGGCTTTACTCACGAAAGAGTTTCCAAACGTTCAGTGTTTTCCAGTGGCACAACCAGATGGCGGCAGAGATGCGATGCAAATGCGTTTCTACGAGGGAAGAGCAAGTTTCGTCATGTTCCAGGTGAAATTCGTGCGTACGCCAGAATCAAACCATGAACCTCATAAGTGGCTACTGTCCATCATCGAAAACGAAGCGCCCAAGGTGAAAAAGCAGCTTCGAGAAGGTGTGAAGCAATATGTCTTAATTACAAATGTGAGTGGTACTGCGCATCCTGATTCAGGATCGATTGACATAGCCAACAAAACTCTCACACAAGCACTAGGAATCCCTTCGGTTTGCTGGTGGCGAGATGATTTATGCCGGCGGCTGGATAGCTCATGGGACTTAAAGTGGGCATACCCAGAATTGATGACAGGTCCTGACCTGATACGTTACGTCATCGAGAACGGCCTCTCTGAGGCCAAAGAAAGGCGGGCGAACGCCGTGCGCGCCTTCATAAAGGACCAGTACTCCATTGATAAAGAAGTGAAGTTTAAGCAGATTGAACTGCAAAACCAGCTTTTGGATCTTTTTGTTGATGTCCCAATCGGAGGAATGGTTACAAGGGGACCCCGTGGCTATTATCGAGCCCGGGTTGGAAGTATAGAGGAAAGCCAAATATTCTATGAGACTTCCGAGGAAGTGAACATTTCAAATTCTGCCTCCCCGCACGATCTCGAATATGTAATGCCACATGGAAGGGTTGCAAGGTATCGTTTCCCCGGAATGAAGGCGATGGGAGCAGGACATTTCTTGCTTCAACCAAATTTATGGGATCTTGAGTTATCTCGTGTGGTGCTGGAGGGCGCTCCTGGTCATGGGAAATCTACCATAGTGCAGTATGTTTGCCAAGTCCATCGCATGAGACTTCTTGAAATTCAAGAAAAAATTTAGCGACTTCCTGATTTACACAAGACTGCTCCTTTGTGCTTGCCCATCAAAGCTGATCTCCGAGACCTAGCAAGTTGGCTAGCGAGGAGAAACCCATTTACCCCAGAAGGCGGGGAAATTCCACCCGATGAGTGGATAAAATCTCTGGAAGGATTTGTTGCTGCATTGATCAGATACAAGTCTGGCGGAAGCCGGTTTGACGTAACGGATTTGCAGGCAGTCGCTAAACTAAGTGCGATATTGCTTGTGTTTGATGGTCTAGATGAGGTGGCCGATATTGACCGTAGGAGAGAGGTTGTTGATGAGATCGTCAAAGGAGTCGATCGATTAGAGGCCAACGCTGCGTCGCTGCAAGTTGTCGTTACTAGCAGACCTGCAGCTTTCGCTAATTCCCCAGGCTTGCCGGAAGATAAATTCAAATATCTCGAACTTGATGACCTGAGCCCTGAATTGATTAATCAGTACGCAGAGAAATGGTTGAAAGCACGACGACTCCGCGAGCGCGAGAGCACTGAAGTGAAGAAGATTCTAAAAGAAAAACTCACACAACCTCACCTAAGAGATTTGGCAAGAAACCCCATGCAATTAGCAATTTTGCTCAGCCTAATCCACACCCGAGGGAGTTCGCTTCCGGACAAACGGACAGCCCTTTATGATAGCTATATTGAGCTTTTCTTCAATCGAGAGGCTGAGAAAAGCATCATAGTACGAGATCATCGCGAATTACTGATAGACATTCACAGATACTTAGCTTGGCTGCTTCATACCGAAGTGGAACTTGGGAACGAGAGGGGACCGGGGAACAGAAGTGGCGCAATTGCTGCCGACCGGCTTACAAAGGTGCTTAAGGAATACTTGGAGAATGAGGGACATAATCCTAGCCTAGCGCAGACACTCTTCACAGGAATGGTGGAAAGGGTCGTTGCGCTTGTATCGCGTGTTCAGGGCACGTACGAGTTTGAAGTCCAACCATTGCGAGAATACTTTGCGGCTCGGTATCTATATGAAACTGCGCCGTACTCCCCTCCGGGAACCGAAAAGCGTGGCACGAAGCCAGACAGATTCGACGCTATTGCGAGAAATTTCTACTGGCTTAATGTGACTCGGTTCTACGCCGGCTGTTACAGTAAGGGGGAGCTGGCGTCACTAATCGATCGGCTTCAAGAGCTCACAAAAGACCCTAATTACGGCTTAACTATCCATCCGCGAATCTTGGGTGCGATTCTCCTTTCCGACTGGGTCTTCTCTCAGCATCCAAAATCGGTGACCGAAGTCGTAAACTTGATGCTGGATGGGATAGGTCTCCGGTTTGTGCTGACTTCTAATAGTCGTAGAGTAGAACGCTCCACTCCCCTTGTGCTCCCCAAAGGCTGCGGCAAACAAGAACTTCTCGATCGGTGCTTATCCTTGCTGCGTCAGAAGCCTCCTTTGGACTATGCTCGCGATGTTATCGACCTTTTGAAGGCCAACGTTTCGTCTGCCGAGATTCTTCCATTTTGGTTGGAACGTACTCTGGCTGTTCACTCTGGCGCACGAACAAATTGGCTCGAATACGGCCTTCAGCTCGGATGCCTTCCGAACGTGCCCAGGGAACAATTGGAGGAGGTTCTTTCAGATCAACCGCTAAAAAGCGACAGGATAAACCTTCTGTTTCGGGCAAAGCGGTTCGATTTTCTGGAGTATAGTGAAGCTCTGTTCTCTACTGCTGTGAAGAGTATCCTGAATGGGGATACACAGACCAACTATAGCTCGCGCACACAGGGGACACTTGATTTGCTCGCGCGCAGTTTAGACGTAGACCGGTATGCAATCACTTTCAAGTTCCCTTATGAAAATCCGTTGTCTGCTACTTGGAGGCATGCCGACCCCCATACCTTTTCTAAACTTCGCGAAACATTCGACCAAATACTGCCGTACCCTGACGTCCCAAAGTGTTCTCATTTTCTCAAGATTGCCCAGGAGCAATCGAACCAGAATGCATCTTTTTGGGCCTCAGACTTGTCACCATGGGACACTATTGTCGAAGAGGGTCGAGGATTGTGGGGCAATCAATGGGCTTTCTATCACATAGCTAATGTGGCCAGCGGGATAAAGTCATCAACTGAGACCTGGACAGACTGCCCAGACCTCTTTGACGACATAAAACCTCTCTGTAGGCGGTCGCGATACGCTCGTCTTCGAGCTGGCACAACTGCCTGGTGGCCGAAGCATTTTCAAGCAGCTCAGACTACCATACAAAAACTTCACATCAGCCAAGTTTGGTTAACTTGGGCCAGCGAAAACACCATTATACAGTCTCTTGAACAATTCAATTCCTTAATGGCTGGGCTTGAGAATGATGATTGGGCTCGCCTCTTTGACTCCGTCGAACGTGGCATAGCCCTCACCATAGGGCATTTAGGTGGTAGGATGATTGAACTCAATTTGTCACATCTGCCAATGTCGATTTCGCCGCGAACCTGTGCTGCCCTCGGGCTTAGAACAAGACCGATAAGCCAAGAAGCGCTGTATCGCAAATATTTGACTGAATACGATGGGGATGATCTGCGAATTTTACAATTTTGCCAAAAAGTTGTAGTAAGGCTC
>JBGSLA010000021.1:0-5624 GCA_041740935.1 Desulfobaccales bacterium
GGCCCCCCCCCGCCCCCCCCCACCCCCCGCCCCACCCCCGCGTAAGGGGCCGGGAAAGTCGAGGCTGTCGGCACTGTTTTGTCTGTTAATAAACCAATGGTAAGGGTTTGAGGGAGAGTTGAGATATCCTTGGCTACTACCGCTATTTGTAAAAATTCTTGTCATTTACTCGGGGTTTTTTCTGTGGTTGCCGCTTCCTGGTATTCACATTCTTCGCGGGGGCAAAGAATTTTCTTGCCCTTTTTCATCAACCAGGGAAAGGTGCAATGGGGGCATTCCTGTGGTATAGGCTTCTGTTTTAAGATGAACTGGCACTTGGGATGGTTATAACACTGGTAAACAATTTTTTTTGTTTCTCCGCTCCTTAATAAATGTCCACCACAGCCAACCTTTGGACAAGGATAATCCATCATCACTTCTACTTTGACTTTTTTTGCCAATATATCTTTTTTCTCAATGGGTATTATCTTTCCTTGCTCATCTCGAGTAAAGTTTTGCGCGAATTTGCATTTAGGATAACCTGAGCATCCTAAAAATTCTTTTTTCTTTCCTCGCCTTGTACGCCTTATAACTAATTCTTTTTGACAGTTTGGGCAGTAAACTCCTGTTGATTCCACTGGCTGCCTACCGGCAACTTGACCGGCTTCGTCTGATTTATCTATGACGATATGTCCCAGGGAATCATGACTGAAATTAGAGGTATAATCGCACTCTGGATATGCTGAACAACCCAGAAATTCACCATTTCTCCCCCACCGTACTAATAGTTCGGCACCACACTTTGGGCAACTTATTCCTGATGGTACGCTTTTTACCTTATTCATTTCCACTTTGGCCTTTGCCAACTCCTGGGCAAAGGGGCCGTAAAACTCCCGCATGATATCGACCCAGGGCACCTGGCCGTCGGCGATGCGGTCCAGGTCCTCCTCCATATGAGCGGTGAATTTGGGGTCCATGACGTCCGGGAAATTGGCCACCAGGAGATCACTCACCGCCATGCCCATCTCGGTGGGCCGCAGCCTGGTTCTGATTTTCAGGACATAATCGCGATGCTGCAGCACGCTCAGGATGGTGGCATAGGTGCTGGGGCGGCCGATGCCCTGCACTTCCAGCTCCTTGATGAGGCTCGCCTCGGTGTAGCGGGGCGGCGGCTTGGTGAAATGCTGCTGGGGGTCGAAATCCACCAACTCCAGGCTTTCCCCCTGTTTCAGGGGCGGCAGTTTCTCTTCCTTGTCCTCCTCCTCGACGGTTTCCTGATAGAGGGCGGTGAAACCCGGAAAGGTCATCACCGACGCTGTGGCCCGGAAGAGATAGTCCCCGGCGGCCACGTCCACGGTGGTGAGGTCATACGTGGCCGCGGCCATCTGGGAGGCCACGAACCGGCGCCAGATGAGCTCATACAGGGCGTATTCGTCCTTTTTCAGAAACCGGCGCACATCCTGGGGCCGGCGGCTGACGTCGGTGGGGCGGATGGCTTCATGGGCCTCCTGGGCCCCCTTGGGGCTCTTGTAGCGCTGGGGGGCCTTGGGTACATAGGCCGAGCCATAGGCGGCGCCGATGAACTGCCGCACCGCGTCCAGAGAGTCGTTGGACACCCGGGTGGAGTCGGTGCGCATATAGGTGATGAGGCCCACCGGCCCTTCATCTCCCAAGTCCAGGCCTTCGTAAAGCCGCTGGGCCAGGCGCATGGTGATCTGGGGGGAAAACCTCAGCCGGCGGTTGGCCTCCATCTGCAGGCTGCTGGTGATAAAAGGCGGCGAAGGGCTGCGTTTCTGGGGTTTCTTCTCCACCTTGGCCACCCGGAAGGGGGCGTCCTCGAGATCCTCCAGAATGCGCTCCACCTGGACCACCGTGCCGGGTTTGAGGTTTTTCCCCCGGTGCTTGACCAGGTGGGCGGCAAAGCGGGGAGGATCGGCGGCCTCGAGGCAGGCGTCGAGGGTCCAGTATTCCTCGGGCACAAAGGCCCGGACGGCCTTCTCCCGGTCCACCAGGAGGCGCAGGGCCACGGACTGGACCCGCCCGGCGGACAGCCCGGTTTTGACCTTTAGCCACAAAAGGGGGCTCAACTGATAGCCCACCAGCCGGTCCAGGATGCGCCGGGCCTGTTGGGACTCAAACCGGGCCCGGTCGAGGGGCACCGGGTGGGCCAGGGCTTCTTTGATGGCTTTTTGGGTGAGTTCCAGGAGCAGGACCCGATGGAAGCGGTGATTTTTCTCGCCCAGGGATTCGGCGATGTGCCAGGCGATGGCCTCGCCCTCCCGGTCCGGGTCGGGCCCCAGATAGATATCCTCGACCCCCTGGGCCGCCTTTTTGAGGTCGCTGATCACCTTGTTTTTGCCTACGATGGTGACGTACTTGGGGCGGAATTCCTGGTCCACGTCCACCCCCAGTTCATTTTTGGGGAGGTCCCGGACGTGGCCCTTGGAGGAGCGGACGTCAAATTCTTTGCCCAGATATTTCTGGAGGGTCTTGGCCTTGGTGGGCGATTCCACGATGAGCAGGGATTTGGGCATATGAAAAAGTTCTTTTATTTATTTAGTCGATCATTTCGGGAATTTTCAATATTACCTAAATGGCCCGGCAATGCAAGGGGGGGGTCCGGCGGGAAGCCGGGCGGGATGCAGTTAGGTGCGTGGTCTGTTGGCTTTTCTATACCTGTCCTGAAAAGTTCAAGGTTCAAAGTTCAAAGTTCAAAGTTCAAGGTTGTGGTGGCGGGTGGAGCCCGTCCTGTCCTGAAAATTGTTTGTGTAGAACCGCCGCCCTCGGCGGTTCATGCGAAGGCCAAGGCGCCGGCGCCACATTTTTCATGCTTTGCGGGTGAACCAGCGGCTCATGAGGAACTGTTGGGAAAAATGTCCCAGCAAGACAGTGATAGGCCAACTCAGAGCTTGGGCAATATTTTACCGTTCCCAAACAAGGGCCTGGAACCAAGAACAATAGTTGAAAAATTTGACTTTAGAAAATCCTCAGCTGAGCACAAAGCACTTGCCGGGGAGTTCCCGCACCAGGCCCTGAAGTTCCAAGAGCGTCAGGCGGCTCATGACCTCGGGCGCGGGCAGGCGGGAGGCCTGGACCAGTTCGTCCAGCTGCAAGGGTTCAGAGCCCAGCAGGGGCAGGAGGGGGTCGTCCACCCGGAACAAAGCGGGATGAGCCGGGACCGGAGCCGGGGCGGGTCCATCAGCCGCAGGCCGGACCAGACCGTCGGCCTGGGGCAGCTCGGCCAGGATGTCATCCACGTCCTGCACCAGCTTGGCCCCCTGCTGGATGAGGCGGTGGGGCCCCAGGCTGGTGGGGGAGGAGATGGGACCCGGCACCGCCAGCACCTCCCGGCCCTGTTCGAGACCGCACTGGGCGGTGATGTGGGCGCCGCTCTTGAGGCCGGATTCCACCACCAGGATCCCTAAGGCCAGGCCGCTGATGATGCGGTTGCGCCGGGGGAAATTGTGGGCCTCGGGGGGGGTGCCCAGGGGGTATTCGGTGACCAGGGCGCCGCTGGCCGGGATGCGCCCGTAAAGCTCCCGGTTTTCCGGGGGATAGACCATGTCCAGCCCGCAGCCCAGGACCGCCAGGGTGCGGCCGCCGCCCTCCAGGGCCCCCTGATGGGCCGCGGTGTCGATGCCCCGGGCCAGGCCGCTGACCACCGCGATTCCCCGGCGGGCCAACTCCTTAGCCAGGCTGCGGCTGGTTTTGACCCCGTAATAGCTGGCCCGGCGGGTGCCCACCAGGGCCACCGCCAGGCTGTCCTCGGCTTTTATCTCACCCCTGATAAAAAGAACGGGCGGGGGAAAAGGGATGTCCTGGAGCCGGACAGGGTAGTGGAGATCGTCCAGGGTGAGCATCTGACCCCCGATGGCCTGGAGGCGGGAGAGGTGCTCCTCTATCCGGTCCCACTGGCGGAAGCCCGAAATGGCCTGGGCCAGAGGCAAAGAAACACCTCGAAGGCCGCTGAGCATCCTGGCCGGGGTCTGAAAAACCTGGGCGGGGCCGCCGAATGCCTGGATCAGCCGATGAAAGAGCACCGGCCCGATGCCGGGGATGCCCTGCAGGGCCAGCCATGGGAGTTTGTCGGTCATGTGGTTTCAAACCCCTTAATTTCTGTCCTGAAAAGTGTTTGTGTGGAACCGCCGCCCTCGCCTGCCCGGTTTGGCCAGCCGGGGGCTGCTGTCCCTGCACCATAGAGGCTTTTCATGCTTTACGGGTGAGCCAATGGCTCATGAGCAACTGTTTGGAAAAGTTGCATTGCTTCTTATCTCACAACCTCACCCATAACCGGTAGGACGGGCTTCCAGCCGGTCCCGGCACAGGCGGGACGCCTGTGCCACCGGGTTTTGCCTGTTTTTAAAAGTTCAGGGGGCTCATGAGTGCCTGTTCTGAAAATTTTATCAATGAACCATATTCCGGTGGGGCGGCCGTCTCTGGCCGCCCATGGTCCTGGCGGGCGCGCCGGCCCGCCCCACCGCAAGTTTAATGTAGAGCAGGCGCCCTCGCCTGCTCATGGATAGAACAGCCGGGGGCGGCTGTTCTACATTTTATCCTTCCCCAGGAATGGGGATCTTGTCCATAAACCGCTGCATATCCCCAACCACCAAGGAGTTGGGCCTGTTGGGGGATGCGAAACGTGACTCATCATCCTGAAAAATTTTCCCCGTTTCCCGGGAAACACCGATTTTTCCTGAAGACGCCCTGAATTGCCTTTGTCAGCCGTCCCTGGCCGCCGCCTTGGAGCTGAAGGTTATTCTCCTTGAAGGTCTCCGCGGCTCAATGCGTTCTCCACCTCCTGGGCCCGCCGGGCCAGGATTTCCAACCGCCGGCGGCGGCTTTCCTGGTCGGCGCCGGCCTGGCGCGTGGCCGCGGCCACCCCTTCCAGGTCGGCCAGCAGGGATTTCAGGAGATCGTCCAGATGGGCCTCCAGACGGTCACTGAGTCCGTCCAACAGAGGGAAAAAATAGCGGAACTTCAACCTTTCGCCGAAGTCGATGAGGCTCACCCGGGCCTCTTCCCTGAGGCGCTCCTTCATGGCCCGCAAGGCCCAGGCGAGGTTTTGAATGATCTGCTCCCGGGGGTCGGTGACCGCCTGCCGGCCCAGCCGGGCCTTGAGGCCCTCCCAGGTGCGGCGCAGCCAGCCCGCGCCGGAGCGCAGCCAGGCCTCGCCGCTTAAGCGCCAGTCAACCTGGGGCGCCACATTCAACAGGGGCACCTCCAAACTCACCGGGTTGGCGGACAATTCCACTTTCAAGCGGGGGGGCGCCACCGGCAGGCCCTGGGCGGCTATTTCCTGATAATAAAGCGTCAGGGCCTCCTGGAGGGAGAGAAACAGGGGTGCGGCGGTGGCCAGGAGCTCCTGGCGCAGCCATTCCTCCTGGATGCGGATGAATTCCAGCACCCGGGCGGTCATCTCCCCTGCGACAAAGCGGGCCAGGGCCTGCTGGAATTCCTGATACAGCCGGTACAGAGCCGGGCGCAGGGCCTCGGATTCGCCGGGGGGAACCAGGGCCTCCCAATCCGGTTGATATTCAAAGATAAAGTCAAACAGGGGGGCGCCCTGTCCGGAGCGGGTATCGAGAAAAGTTCCCACCCGCTTTTTGAGGCTCTTTTTGAGGCGGTCGCCGGCGCCGGCCAGGGCC
>JBGSLA010000022.1:0-18998 GCA_041740935.1 Desulfobaccales bacterium
TTTTTGGTGGGGGTGGGGGCTTGGGGTGGGTGGACCCCTGCCCCCTCCCCCTCCCCCCAGAATCACTTCTCATGGTTTTTAAGAGAACACCGGCCTATGAGAGGGTGCAGCCATGGCCAAGGCGCCGACCAAACCGGAGGGGCATGACTGGCCCCACTTTATCATCCAGAGCATGGCGGACGCGGTCATCACCGTGGACGGCGACATGCGCATCACCGACCTCAACCGGGCGGCGGAGAAGCTCACGGGGTTCAGCCGGAAAGAAGCCCTGGGGCAGTTCTGCGGCAAAGTGCTGCACAGCAGCATGTGCGGCCGGGAATGCCCTCTGAAGATGGCCATGAGCGACGGCGAGGTGGTGACCCGGGAGGCGGTGCTGCAGACTCGCGACGGCCGGAATGTTGAAGTCATGCTGGCCGCGTCGGCCTTGCGGGACGACCAGGGGAACCTTTTGGGCGGCGTCGAAACCTTCAGGGATATCAGCCCCTTCAAAACCATCGAGAAGGAACGCCGCTATCTGGTGAGCATGTTCGCCCACGACCTGAAAACCCCGGTGGTGGCGGTGGCCGGCCTGATAAACCGCCTCCGTCAGGGCAAAGCGGGGGAACTCACCCCGACCCAGGCCTCCTATATCGATACCATTTTCCAGGAAATCCACAGTCTGGAAAATCTCATCACCATGTTCCTGGAGTACGCCCGGCTGGATCTGCACATCATCACCCCGGTGCCCAGCGCCGTGCAGGTGGAGCAGGAATGCCAGGAAGTCGTCGGCCGCCTGCGCCCCCAGGCGGACGCCAAGCAAATTGTCCTGGAAACGGCCTATCCCCAGGAAATCACGGTGGTCCAGGCCGATTCCCTGCTGTTCCAGCGGGCCCTCTGCAACCTGGTGGGAAATGCCATCAAATATTCCCCGCCCCGGACCCAGGTTCGGTTAACCGTGACCGACCTGGGCCAGGAGGTGCAGGTGGCCGTCAAAGACCAGGGTCCGGGCATCGCCCCGGAGGACCAAGTCCATCTGTTTGAGCCCCTCTACCGCGGCCAGGGCGCCGGCAATCAGACCGGCCTGGGGCTCGGCCTGGCCATCGTCAAGCGCATCATCGACGCCCACCAGGGCCGCCTCTGGGTGGAAAGTGAGCCGGGGCAGGGGTCCACTTTCCTGTTTCGGCTGCCCAAAATCCCTCGGGAGTAACGGGCGCAACCGGCGCGCCACGGCCGCCCGGGGGTCGGCAGTCAGCAGTTAGTTGTTACTGAGCTTATTAAGACAGTCCCTCAAGAGTCAGCGACTCTCCCACATATCAGCAATAGCCTGGTGGCACCGGCGTCCCGCCTTTGCAGCATGAGACTTTCCCGGTCTCGTTCCCAAGTGCAACTTGAGAATGAGAAAAACGAGAACAACCCCTCCAGACCTCTCCCTTTTAACACCTGCTAAATTCTTAACACTCATTAAAGCAAATCTAAGCACCTGTTAAGGCAATAATCCGCGTTCGCATCGAAGAATAATTAATAAATATAATTAAAACAGCTTGTTGTGCAAATCCCCCTTTTGGCACCCTCCTTGCTTTACCCATTACCAAAAGAAAAATGCCGCCAGCGACGGCACCAAATAAGGAGATAAAGTTATGACAGATCTGGCTACTCTCAAAGCTTCAGCCGTAGTGGACGCCCGGGGCAGCGCCTGCCCGGGACCCCTGTTGGAAGCCAAAAAGGCCATCGGCAAAGTGAAGGTGGGCGAGGTCCTGGAAGTGCTCTCCAATGATGCGGGCACCAAGGACGACATCCCCCTGTGGGCCAAAAAAGTGGGCCACGAATACATGGGCTTTTTGACTGCGGACGGCTACGACCGGATCTTCGTGACCCGGAAAAAGTAGAGGGAGGCCCTCATGGCGGCCGAAAAATACGCCGGGAAAATCCTGGTTTTGGCCACGGAGAGCTGCGCCTATCCCGGCGCCGACGCCGTGGGGCAGGGCCACCAGAGCTATCCGGCCAATGTCTACATCCTGCGGGTCAAAGCCCCGGTGCTCTTCCCGGAGAAATTCTATCTGGACTGCTTCGACAAAGGCATCGCCGGCATCATCATCATGTCCTGCGGGGTGGAGTGCCCCTACGAAGGGGCCTACGAACACCTGGCCAAGCGCCTCGATCGGGTCTATGCGCTGATGAAGGCGAGAAACCTGGACATCCGCCGGCTCCGGCTCACCGCCATCTGCACGGTGTGCACCCGGGCCTTTGTGAATGAAGTGAAAAAGATGAATGACCTTATCACCGAGCTGGGCCCTCCCGGCCGGGAAGAGGCACCCCGAGCCGGCGCCGCTTAGCTCGCAGTCCTCACCACCTCAGGCTCTTTAAGGGATACAACTCATGGCTTCGCCAGCAGCGCTTCACTTTGACGCCCTGGTTCTGGGCGGGGGCATCGCCGGGCTGGAGGCGGCTTTAAATCTCGCCGACCAGGACTTTTCGGTGGCGATTGTGGAAAAAGACGCGTCCATCGGGGGCAAGATGATCCGGCTGTCCAAGGTTTTTCCCACCCTGGATTGCGCCAGTTGCATCACCACCCCCAAAATGGCGGCCGCGGCCCATCATCCCAACATCACCATCTTCACCTACTGCGAGCTGCAATCGCTCAATCGCCGGGGCGACGGCCTGACCGCGGCCATCCGCCAGAAACCCCGTTATGTGGACCAGGTGAAATGCATCGGCTGCCGCCAGTGTGAATACGCCTGCCCGGTGCTGGTTTCCGACCCCGAGCAGGGGGGATTTTCGGCCCGCAAGGCCATTTACATCCCTTTTTCCAACGCCATCCCCCAGATCGCCCTGATGGATACGGAGAACTGTATCCTCTGCGGCCGCTGCGCCAAGGCCTGCCCCACCCAGGCGGTCAATTATTTTCAGGAGGCGGAAGATTTCACCCTGACGGCCGACACTGCGGTGCTCGCCACCGGCTTTGAGGTGACCCCCCTGGAAGACAAGGTCCAGTACGGCCAGGGCCAAATTCCCAATGTGATCACCGCTATGCAGATGGAGCGGCTCTTGGCCCCCCACGGGCCCTACAACCGGGTGCTGCGCCCTTATGACGGCATGGAGCCGGATTCGGTGGCTTTTATACAGTGCGCCGGTTCCCGGGACGCCAGCCTGGGGGTGCCGTATTGCTCCCGGGTGTGCTGCATGTACACCATCAAGCAGGCCATGCTGCTGTCCGGGTCCCTGCCTTTGGCCGATATCACCGTGTATTACATGGACATCCGGGCCTTCGGCAAAGGCTATGAGCAGTTTTTCCAGAACGCCCAGGCCATGGGGATCAATTTTGTCAAGGGTAAGGTGGCGTATCTGGACCAGGGCGACAGCGGCGCGGTGCAGGTCAGATATGAATCCCAGGAGGCGGACGGCGGGGTGCAAACGGCCGAGCATGACCTGGTAGTGCTGGCCCTGGGCAAGTTGCCGGGCTGGCAGCCGGGGGAGGTTTGCCCGGTGTCCCTCGGTCCGGATCACTTCATCAAAACCGTGAAACCCAAACTGGCCCCCACCCTGACCGACCTGGAAGGCGTGTTTGTAGCCGGCGCGGCCGCGGGCCCCAAGGATATCGTGGACAGCATCGCCGAAGCCGGGGCCGCGGCCATGGAAGCCTCCAAGTATCTGGCGGCCCGCAAACCGGCCTTTCAGGCCCTGAAAGCGGCAAGTTAAGGTTTTGCCGGGAGAAAGATCGATGTCAGAGAAAAAACACCCTGAACCCACATCCGAAGGCAAAGTGGGTGTTTATGTCTGCTACTGCGGGGGCAATATTTCAGACCAGGTGGACGTGGAAAAGGTCTGCGCCCAGGTCCGCAAGGTCCCGGGAGTGGTGGTGGCCCGGTCCAACATGTTCATGTGCTCCGATCCCGGTCAGGAATTGATCATCGAGGACCTGAAAAACGGCGTGGTGGACCGGGTGGTGGTGGCCTCCTGCTCGCCCAGTCTCCATGAAACCACCTTCCGCCAGGCCCTGGTCCGGGCCGGGGTCAACCCCTACGTCTATGAACACGCCAACCTGCGGGAACAGGTAAGCTGGGTGCACCACGGCGCCGAGGCCACCGAAAAGGCCACCCGGCTGGTGGCCGCGGCCGCAGCCAAGGCCGGGATGCTCAATCCCCTGAAACCCATCCGGGTGGAGGCCAAGCCCCACGCGGTGATTATCGGCGGCGGCGTCTCAGGCCTCAAAACCGCGCTGGAGCTGGCCGAGCGGGGCCTGGCGGCCACCATTTTAGAAAAAAGCCCGTTCCTGGGAGGCCAGGTGGCCAACCTGGAAACCCTGGCCCCCACCGGCGAGCCGGTGGCGGAGGTGATGACCGAATTGGTGAGTGCGGTCCTCCGGCATCCGGCCGTCACGGTGCACACCTGCGCCCAGGTGGAGGGTTTCGAAGGCTATGTGGGCAACTTCAAGCTCACCGTGGCGAAAGCGCCGCCCACCGGCTCCGAGTTCGACGACCGGCTCGAACGGGCCGGCCGCTCCGGCAAGGGCCTGGGGGAATTCATTCCCTTTGCGGGCGTGATGCCCCAAGCCGTCCCCAGCGGCCGGGAGGAAGTGGTGCTGGAGGCCGGGGTGGTGGTTTTGGCCACGGGTTTCCGGACTTATCAGCCCCGGCAGGGGGAATACGGCTACGGCGAATTTCCCGAAGTCATCACCCTGCCCCAGTTTATCCGGGGCCTGGCGGAAAATCCGTCCACCGGCGACACCTTGATCTGGCAGGGGCGGCCCATAAAAAGGCTGGCCATGATCCACTGTGTCGGCAGCCGCCAGATTCCCGGCGTCCATGAGGAAAATGACGGCGGCTACCAAAACGAGTATTGCTCCCGGACCTGCTGCGGCGCCATGCTCTACGCCGCCAACCGCATCCGGGAAAGCCATCCCAAGACCCACATTCTGGATTTTTACCGGGATATCCGCACCTATGGCCGGGGTCAGGAGGAGCTCTATACCCAGGCGGCCAAGAACGGGGTGCTGTTTTTCCGCTTCGAGGCCGGGGAGGAGCCCCAGATCTCCAAAAACACCGGGTCCGCACATCCCCTGCAGGTCAAGGTGCGTGACGTCCTGACCTTCGGCGAGGAAATCGAGGCCGCGGTGGACCTGGTGGTGTTGGCGGTGGGCCAGGAGGCCAACGACATCGCCGATCTGGTGGACAAGATGAAGATTCCCCTGGGGGCCGACCGCTTCCTCCAGGAAGTGCACCCGAAACTGCGGCCGGTGGAACTGCCCCCCGCGGGCATGTTGCTGGCGGGCAACTGCCAGGCCCCCTTTGATGTGGGCGAGTCCTGCGCTACGGCCTCCTCGGCCGCGGTGAAGGCGGCCGCCATCCTGGCCCGGGGCTACGTAGAACTGGACCCCTTCGTGGCCGAGGTGGACCTGAGTAAATGCCAGGGCAGCGGCGCCTGCGTGGAAGCCTGCCTGGCCGACGGGGCCCTGACCATGGCGGAGATGGAAATTGACGGCCAAAAAGTCCGGCGGGCCCAGGTCAATCCCGCCCTGTGTCTGGGTTGCGGCGCCTGCGTGGCCGTGTGCCCCGCCAACGCCATCAACATCCAGGGCTGGACCTTGGCGCAGTACGAGACCATGGTGGACATGATCGTCTCGAACGACTATCTGGAGGGCGCCTGATGAGCGACGTCAATCAAGAACCGGAAGCCGGGAAAGAGGCCCTGAAGCAACTCAAGGCCGCCCGCAAAGACCGGATTGCGGCCTCCACGGCCCGCATGAAAATCCAGCGGCAGGTGGTCAAGGCCATCAAGGAACAGCTCCAAGAGGACGACCTGACGGTACCCGAGCTGGCCCAGGCCACGGGGCTGCATCCCACCGAGGTTTTGTGGTATGTGGCCGCGTTAAAAAGTTACGGAGAAATTCTGGAAGGCAGCAAGGACGGCAGCTATTTCCGCTATCGGCTGGGGAAAGTCTCGGAAGAGGCCCCCGCCGCTGACTAGCCGCTGCTTGTCACCGAGGATAAACCATGGCACACGTGAACCCTGAATTTGCCGAAGAACTGCAAGCCTACGGCGTGGATACGGCCCTGGAGTGCTTTAACTGCGGCACCTGCGCGGCCATCTGCCCCCTGATCCATGAACACTTTCCCCGGAAATTGATCCGGTACATCCAGGTGGGCGCCAAGGACAAAATCATGCAACAGGCCCAGGAACTCTGGCGCTGCCTGCACTGCGGACTGTGCACCCAGACCTGCCCCCGCCAGGCCAACCCCGGCGAGCTTATCCTGGGATTGCGGCGCTACGTGGTGTCCCAGTGGAGGAGGGCCTAAGATGTACAATCCCAAAGACATCATCGACCTCATCGCCACCAATGTCCGGAAGACCCGCAATCCCTTCGGGGTGCCCGCCGGCAGCCTGAACACCTGGTGGAAAGGTATGCACCTGGGCGGCCGCCGCACGGGGGACGCCTTGTTGTTCACCGGCCTGATGTATCAGTCCATCCCCTATATCGAGGCCACCACCGGCTATCTGGAGCGTTACGAAAACAGCCCCTGGGGCGACCGTCTCATGAAGCTGGGGAAGCTGCGGCGCCTGGCCCCCAACGCCCTGGTGGGCTGGGGCCTGAACCGTATGGTCTCAAAAAGGGACCGGCAAAAGTTCAACGGCATCCTCACCTCCATTTACCGGCTGCTGAAGAAATCCGGCGCGGGCTTTTTTTATCTGCCGGAGCTCGACTTCTACAGCGGCGTCCTGCTGTATGACCTGGGGGACCAGGAGGGTTTTGTGGAGCATGCCCGCTTCGTGGCCCATAACCTGAGGCTGCACGGGGTGGAGAAAATCATCACCGTGGACCCCCACAGCACCTATGCCCTAAAAGAGCTGTACCCCAAATACACCGGGGCCAGCTTCGAGGTGACCCCCTATTTCACCTTGCTCAACCTGATGAGGGAGAAGAACGGCCATCCGCCGGTGGCGGTCCACGACCCCTGTTTTTACGGGCGCTATCTTGGGATGTCCGAGGCGCCGGCCCGGGTCCTCAACAACCTGGGGATCGAATGCGTGGAAGTGCGCCGCAGCGGCGCCTTTACCCACTGCTGCGGCGGCCCGGCCGAGTCGGTGTCCCCGGCCCTGAACCGGGAGATCCTGGGCCGGCGGGTGGAGGAATTGCAGGCCACCGGCGCGCCCGTGGTCACCATGTGCCCCATCTGCCTGGCCAACCTGCTCAAGGCGGGGGTGCCGGTGGAGGACCTGGCCAACGTCGCGGCCCGGTATCTGTAAGTGGGAGCCGAGTCCCCCTTATTTCAACCTTAACCAATACCCAAACGAAACCAGAAAGGAAAGACAATGTCTGATACCGAAAAAATGGTGTACGTCCTCACCCATGGCGTGGAAGACCCGGAAAGATGCACCTTTCCCTTTGTGCTGGCCGGAGCCGGCCTGGCCATGGATGTCCACTCCACCGTAATTATCCAGGGAAGCGCGGTTTATCTGGTAAAAAAGGGCATCATGGAGCACGTCAAGGTGCCCGGACTCAAGCCCTTAAAGGATTTGGTAAAAGATTTTCTGGAGAATGGCGGGGAGATTCTGGTCTGCATCCCCTGTCTGGAGGAGCGGGGCATCGAGCCCTCGGAATTGATCGAGGGCGCCACCCTGGGGAAGGCCGGCAAAGTGGTCAGCCGCATCCTCGAGGCCAAATCCACTTTGGTTTATTAATAACCTGGGTTTTCCGGAAAGCCTCTTTTACCCCTTAGATGAATGGGGGTTAAGGTTGTGAATGAGGGAATCTTTCGGAAACTAGCTGGGAAAAGTTTCCTGGGCGGCCATATGCCGGTGGGGGGGCCGTCCCTGGCCGCCCGAAGTTTTGGCGGGCACTTAAGGCCCACCCCACCGAATTTATCTGGTTTTGAAGGGGGTTATAGATAGTTGGCGCCGTGCCCCCCAAAAGTCAGACTCAGAGGGTGACCAGTTTGTGCACGTCGATGCCGTATTTTTTCATGCGGTGCCAGACGGTCACCCGGCTGACCCCCAACAAGGCCGCGGCCCGGGACTGGTTGCCCCTGGCCTCCCGCAAGGCGGCGATCAGCGCGGTTTTCTCATCGGTCTCGACCTCAAGGGGAGGTCCGGCCGCCTCCGGGGTTACCGGGGAAAGCCGGGCGCCCCTGATCTTGGGGGGCAGATGTTCAGGCGCAATGAAGCCTGCTTCGGCAATGACCGCCCCGTATTCCAGGGCGCCCTTGAGCTCCCTGACATTCCCGGGCCAGTGGTATTCCAGGAGGGCCTGCATGGCCTCCCGGGTGACCCCGGTTATGGCCTTGCCGCTGGTCTGACGCAGGCGCCCCAGGAAATGGTCCACCAACAGGGCAATGTCCTCGAGACGCTCCCTAAGGGGGGGCAGGTGAATGGGAATGATGTTGATGCGGAAAAACAGGTCGCCCCGAAATCTGCCCTCAGCCACCAGGGACTCGAGATGGCGATGGGTGGCGGTGATGATGCGCACATCGGTGGTGATGGGCCGGTGGTCGCCCACCCGCTCGAACTGCTTGGTCTCCAGGACCCGCAGCAGCTTCACCTGGATGGCCGCGGGGATGTCGCCGATTTCGTCCAGGAAGATGTCCCCCCGGTGGGCCGCTTCAAACCGTCCCAGTCGGTGGGTGTAGGCCCCGGTGAAGGCCCCCTTGACATGGCCGAAAAGCTCGCTTTCCAGCAGGGCCTCGTTGAGCGCGGCGCAATTGCAGGTGATGAAGGGGCCCTCCCGTCTCGGGCCCAGGGTGTGAATGGCATGGGCCACCAGTTCTTTGCCGGTGCCGCTGTCGCCGTAAATGATCACCGGGGCCTCGCTCTGGGCGGCCTTGCCGGTGAGTTCAAAGACCTGTTGCATGAGGGGGGATTTGCCCACCAGGCCGTGGAAATCCCCGGCCGTGTCCACCAGCCGGGAAAGTTCCTGGATTTTCTCGTCCCGCTGGGCCAACTCCGAGATGTCGGTGAGGGTTTCCACGGCGCCCAGCAGGCGCCCCTCTTCGTCCCGCAACAGCGCGGCATTTTTCAGGAGATGGACATACGAACCGTCTTTGCGCATGAACATGCAGGGCTTGCGGGTGGCTTCTTCCTGCTCGAACAGGTCGCACCATTTGTCTTTGCCTCCCGAGCGGGCGGCGGCGCAGGTGTCGCAGTGCAGCAGGGCGCAGGAGCGGCCGATAAGCTCCTCCCGCTGGTAGCCCATGATCTTTTCGAAGGCCTCATTGACCATGAGGATGGTGCCGTCCGGGCTGACCACCATGAGCCCATCGTTCATGGTGTTGATGATGGCTTTCCAATGCTGGTTGATTTTGTGTTCATCCATGACCAGCCCCGATATGTTTTAACAAATGTTTAAACCAGTATCGCGCCGGATGTTACCGGAGGCAAAGATAAATCAGCGGTTAACCGGGGGTTCACCCCAGACTTCCGCTAGAGAACGGGATGGGGGCCATGACGGCCAGAAGATCTGACGAAATCCTGGACATTTCCGGGGTGATGATGCCTTTCGGACTGGTCCTGTGCAAGGCCGCGCTGGCCCGGCTGGCCCAAGGCGAAGTTTTGGAAATCAGCCTGCAAGACGATGATACCCTTAAGGATTTGCTGATCATTCTGGAGCGTTCCGGGGAGCAGGTCCTGGCCTGGGAACAGCGTGGCCGCCATTACCATGTCTGGGTGCAGAAACTTTTGGGGTCCGGGACCCATTGATACGGTTTTCTGTTTTCGGTAAAAAAAATAAAAATATCGGGAAGTTGGCCGTTTCATTTTTTTCATTTCAATAAGAAATTGGTATAAGACATGAAAAGTTTTTCTGGGGGGAGGGCCGGGGGAACGCGGTTTTTCCACCCACCCCCCAGACCCCCCTCCCAACCTCCTGTAGGGGCGGACCCAGATGTCCGCCCTGGATTTAGGGCGCACACGCGGGTGCCCCCCTGCAGGGCGGGAAGGAACCGGGACCACAGGCATCTTGCCTGTGTTCCACAGGCGGGACGCCTGTGCTCCCGGTTTTGGGGGTGGGGGAGGGGGTATGGTGGAGAGGGCAGGGGGCTCAAGACCCCGGTAGCACGGGCTTCCAGCCCGTGGGCCCTCTTTGCCCACCCAAACATTTAACAAAAAAGGAGGTGAGGTGTATGTCCAATATGGTTTTTATTATTTCCAACGGCTTCGAGAAGGCCGGCCGGGCCACCCGGGCCTTCCAGTTCGCCAAGGTGGCCAAGGAAAAGGGCCATGAGGTCAAGGTCTTCCTGGTGGATGACGCCATCCACTGGGCCCAGCTGGGCATGGCTGAAGGCGTCCGGGCCGCCACCGGGGAGGAAATGAAGCCCTTCATCGACTATCTCGTCAAAAACAACGCCGAGATCATCGCCTGCAAGGCGTGAGTGGACCACAGATACTTAACCCCCGATGAGATGATTCCGGGGGTCACGATTGAAGGGGCGCCGTATCTCGTCGATTTGATGGAAAGCCATCAAACCCTGAGCTTCTGAGAAAGCGGGCGCGGCCCGGACCCTTGCCCTGCGACGGAAAAGGTCGGGGGGCAGGGGGGTCCGGGCCGGCCGGCGGGAAAGGCACCCCGTGGTCATGTATCCCGGCAGGGGCGACTCCGGTCAGCGGCCCGACCGGGGCCCTCTGCTCCTTAAAAAAAGAATAAACCAAGAAAAATGTGGGTCGGCCCCGAAAAAGGGGTCGGCCCTTTTTGGTGTCGGCGTTACGCCCCAACCATCCCTGCAATCTCTTTATCAAGCTGATTTATTTATAGAATTTATATTTCCACTCCATTGGCCAGGTGCCTGGTTCTTTTTTGTTCATTGTAATTTTTTTTATCATATGCTAATTATAAGCAGGAAAAAGCGATCCTTGCAGGTGAGCTGTGAAAGCGGCTTTGGCATCGCCGAAACTCTTCATGACCCCCATTGCAATTGATCCACAGCCAGGGTCTGGGGCTCCGGCGCCCTCCTTTAAAAAATTCCTGGGAAAAGAGAGTCATCATGGAAAAAGGACAGAAACTGGTCATCGTCGGCATGGGAGGCGTGGGCGGACCTGCGGCCATGCTGGCCCGCCGACTCATGCCCGAAGTGGACATCACGGTTATCCGGGAGGAAAACCGCTTCATCGTGCGCTGAGCGCTGCCTCACGTGGTGGCAGGTGTGGCCACCGTAGACTCCATTACCAACCCGGACAAGATGTTTGAGGATGCCGGCATCAAGGTTATCCTGGGAAAAATCGTCCAGGGCGACGCGGTCAACAAGACCCTGATGCTGGCCGATGGCGCCGCCATCCCTTTTGACAAGCTCATCCTGGGCCTGGGGGCCCGGCAGATGGTTTCGCCGGTGGAAGGCAGCACCCTCAAAGGCGTCTTTACCTTGAGGTCCGCGGCTGACGCCATGAACATCCGGGAATATTTCGAGGCCGCCAAGCCCCGCCGGCTGGTGTTCATCGGCGCCGGTTACACCAACCTGGAGACCGCTTCCCTGCTCTTGACCGCCAAACCGGATTATTATCACGCCACTGTCATTGAACTCATGCAGAATCCCTTGCCCTTGATGCTGGACCGGGAGCTGGCCCAGGGGGTGCAGGATTACCTGGAAGAAAAAGGCCTGGCCATGAAAATGGGCGAAAGAGCAGCCCGGATCGTGGGGAAAGACGGCCGGGTATCCGGGGTGGAGCTGACTTCCGGGGAACTCATCCCTGCTGATTTTGTGCTCATCGCGGTGGGGGCCGCGCCCAACCTGGAACTGGCCCAGCAGTTGGACCTGGCCATGGAAAAATTCGGCATCCAGGTCAATGAATTTCAGGAGACTTCCCACCCCGACATTTTGGCCGGGGGGGATTGTGTGGAGAAAATCCATTTCATCACCCGAAAGCCGGTGCTCAGTATGCTCCGGGGGCCGGCGGTGATTCAGGGGCGGCTCATGGCCAAGCGCCTGGCCGGGTATGCTATCCCCTTTCCCGGCGTCTTGAACAATTCGGCGGTGCGGCTCTTCGATAAATACTTCGCGTCCGTGGGTCTGACCGAAGACGCGGCCCGGCGGGAGGGGTTTGAGCCGCTGCCGGTGACGGTGACCTCCCGGAGCAAGCACGGCATGATTCCGGGCGTGAAGCCCTGGACCCTGAAGCTGGTGTTCGACCGCCAGACCCACAAGCTCCTGGGAGGCCAGATCGTCAGCGACAGTGATGCTCCGGTCAAGGAGATCGACACGGTTAACGCCTTGATATTAGGTGGGAAAACCATCCCCGAGCTGACCACCCTCATGTGCGCCGGCACCCCGGACTGCTCGTCCGAGCCGAGCCTCGAGCCCATCACCATCGGCGCCGAGCAGGCCCTGCAAAAGTTGCGGGCCTGATACCAAGGTTCTCGGGCGGATGAAACAAAAAACCGCATAACCGGGCGTGGTCTCGCCCCAAAATTTCTCGAAAGGAGCACAGCTCATGAAAAAAGTGATGATGGTAGGTTGCGGGGCCTATATGGACAGCGGCTACGGCTGCCCGGGGGAATGGCGCTGTATGAAGGCGGCCACCCTGGGAGAAGGAACCTTTACGGAACCTGTGCAGGTCATGTCTTTCGTGAAATGCCAATGCCCCGGCCGCAGCCTGGCCGCCAACGTGGGCATGGCCATCAAACTGGCGGAGATGAAACCGGACGCCATTTACCTGAGTTCCTGCATGGCCAAGGCCAAACCCGAATGCCCTTACTGCAGCGCGGAACAATTCGCCCAGCTCATCCAGGGGAAAACCGGCATCCCGGTGACCCTGGGCACCCACGATTACCACGGCTAATCCGCCTCGTTAAGACAGTTGCGCATGAGCCGATGGCGCACCCCTAAGAAATGAATTTTATACAGGCAAATATATTGATATGCTTTGAATAATCAGTATTTTCAGTGGGTTGATAAGTTTCTCGTCAAAGCCCTGAATGAAACCTGGGGTGAAGAGCCAAAATTTTTCCGAGGCACAATTTACATCTTTACTTGGATATACTCTGGCGCTGCGATGCGCCGGGATCACCTTGAGTCTGCCAGCCGCCGCCCAGGGAGCGATACAGGGCGATGACCGCCAGCAGTTCGTCGGCCTGGGTCTGGGTGAGGCGCAGCTGGGATTCAAAGAGCTGCCGGTCCGAGTCCAGCACTTCCAGGTAGGGGGTGACGCCCCCAAAATAGCGCTGGTAGGCCAGTTCGGTCTGCTGAGTCAGGGCCTTGACCTGGCGTTCGGCCTCGAGGCGGACTTCCCGCAGGCGCCGCACCGCCACCAGCGAATCGGAGACGTCCTGGAAGGCTTGTTGAATGGACTTTTTATACGCGAGGAGGGCCGCCTGTTTCTGGGCCTCGGTTAACCGGACGCCGGCCCGGAGCCGCCCTGCCTGGAACAGGGGCTGGGTCACGCCGGGCGACAGAATGTCCCAGAAGCTGGCCGGCCCGGTGAACAGGCTTTTCAATGCGGCGGACTCCCAGCCCGCCACCCCGGTAATCCTGATGTTGGGGAAAAGCAGGGCCTTGGCCTCGCCGAGGCGGGCGTTGGCGGCCACCAACTGCTCTTCGGCGGCGCGGATATCAGGACGGCGCTCCAGCAGGGAGGAAGGGAGACCCGGGGGCACCGTGACCGTCAAATTCTGCTGCAGGAGGGACTTTCCCCGGGTGATGGCCCCGGGGTTGCGCCCCAGGAGCACGCTGATCTGGTTTTCTTTGGCCTCGATGGCCCGCTTCGCCTCCGGGACCACAGAACGGGCTCCGTACAGCAGGTTCTCGGTCATGAGCACGGGGGTGAGGGAATCCCAGCCGTAGTCGAAGCGCGCCTTCACCAGGGTAAGCGATTCTTCCCGGACCTTGACGGTGCGGTTGCTGATATCGAGCTGTTGGTCCAGGGCCAAAAGTTCAATGTAGGCCCGGGCCAGATCGCTCACCAGGGTCTGGATGACGAATCGGCGGTTTTCTTCGGACGCGAAAAATTCCGCCCGGGCCGCTTCCGTGGCCCGGCGAATCCGGCCGAAGAAGTCGATTTCCCAGGAGAGGTCGCCGTACACCAGGCCGGCCAGGCGTTCCCGGCGGATAACCGGGCCGGCCAGACCCTTTTCCGAGGTGCGGATGCTCTCCAGTTGACCGTTGGCGTTCAGAAAGGGAAAGAGAAAAGAACGCTGGATGGTCACCCGCTCCCGGGCCGCCAGCACCCGCTGCGCGGCGATCTGCACGTCGTAATTTTCCTTGAGCGCGATCTCGATCAGTTCCTGAAGCTTCGGGTCCTGGAAAACCTCAAACCACTTCAGGTCCCCGAAGGAAGCCCCGGCCGGTTGGCTGGGGATGCCCGGACCTTCCCCCCGATAGGCCGCGGGCGCCGGGTAGCCGGGCCGCTGGTAGTTCGGCCCCACCGCGCAACTGCAGGTCAACAGGATCATTCCAAAAAGGATCAGCCGGGTCCTCATGACGGTTCTCCTTGATCGGCAGGGGGATCGGCCGGGGCGGCGGCAGGTTTGGGGTGCTCCTTGCCCTTGCGGTGAGAAAATTTCTCCACCACATAAAAAGTGACCGGGATGAGAAAGATGGCGATAACCGTAGCCGCCAGCATGCCCCCGATCACCGCGGTACCCATGACCTTGCGGGCGATGGCCCCGGAGCCTGAGGCCAGGGCCAGGGGTATGCACCCCAGGATAAAGGCGAAGCTGGTCATGAGAATGGGGCGGAGCCTGAGGCGCGCCCCCTCCAGGGCCGCCTCGGCGAAATCCTTGCCTTTCTCGTATTCCACCTTGGCGAACTCGACGATGAGGATGGCGTTTTTCGCCGCCAGGCCGATGAGCAGGATCAGGCCGATCTGAGCATAGAGGTTAAGTTCCATACTTCGGAGGAATATCCCCAAAAAGGCCCCGAAGACCGCCACGGGAGTGCCCAGAAGCACGCTGAAGGGCAGCGACCAACTCTCGTACTGGGCCGCCAGGATCAAGAACACGAAGAGCAGCGACAACGCGAAGATGACCCAGGCGGGCACGCCTTCCTGGGCCTTTTTCTCCTGGAAAGACATGCCCAGATAGTCATAGCCCATCTCCGGCGGCATGGTCTCTCGGAAGACTTCCTCCAGGGCCTGCATGGCCTGGGTGGAACTGTAACCGGGCGCATTGACGGCATTTATCTGCACGGAGCGGTAAAGGTTGTAGCGCATGGTGAACTCCGGGCCGGAGCGCTGCTCTAAACTGGTGAGGGCGCTCAGGGGCACGGAGTCGCCGTTCTGGTTGCGCACGTAGAACTGGCCAAGCTGCTCGGCTTCGGCCCGATATTCCCCCTCAGCCTGCACGTACACCTGCCACTGGCGGCCGAAGCGGTTGAAGTAATTGACGAAATAGCCGCCCATGAAGGCCTGCAGGACCCGGTAGACCTCGCTGATATCCACGCCTTGCTTGAGCACCTTATCCCGGTCCACCTTGACGAAGATTTGGGGCACGGTGGGCACGAAGGTGGTGGTGACCCGGGACATTTCCGGTCTTTTTTGGGCCGCGGCCAGAAATTTCTGGGTGTTCCCCCAAAGGAAGGGGAGATCCTTGCCGGCCCGGTCCTCCAGGATAAAGGTGACTCCGCCGGAAGTGCCGATGCCCGGAATGGCCGGGGGCGAAAAGGCAAAGGCGACGCCCTGGGGAAGCTTGCCCAACTCCCGGTTGAGAGTGGCCATGATGGCTTCGTATTTCTCTTCCGGGTTTGTGCGCTCGTGCCAGGGCTTGAGGGTCACGAAGAAAAAGCCGCTATAGGTGTTGGTGACGCCACTGAGCATGCTGTAGCCGATCACCGAGGTGACGTACTCCACACCCGGGGTCTTCTCCATAATCGCCTCGATCTGGCGGCAGACTTCACTGGTGCGCTGCAGGGAGGAGGCGTCGGGCAACTGCACCCCGGCATACAGATAGCCCTGGTCCTCTTCCGGCAGAAAGCCGCCGGGCAGTCTGCCTCCCAAAAGACCGGCGAGTCCGGCCACCAGAGCCAGAAAGAGGAGGCTCATCCCCGCCTTCCTGATAAAGCCCCCGCACCATTTGACATAGCCGTTGGTGGTGCGGCCGAAGGCGTCATTGAACCAGCGGTAGAAGCGGCTCAAAAGCCCCCGGGATTCCTTTTTCGGCTTGAGCAGCATGGCCGACAGGGCCGGGGTCAGGGTCAGGGCGTTGAAGGAGGAAATAATGACGGAGACCGCGATGGTGATGGCAAACTGCTGATAAAGCTTGCCGGTGATGCCGGGAATGAAGATGGTGGGGACAAAGACTGCGGCCAAAGACAGGGTCGTGGCCACCACCGGCCCGGTGACCTCCTCCATGGCCTTCAGGGTGGCCTCTTTGGGCGCCAGGCCCTGGTCGAGGTGGTGCTCCACGGCCTCCACCACCACGATGGCGTCGTCCACCACGATGCCGATGGCCAGGACCAACCCCATCAGGGCAATGGTATTGAGGGAGAAGCCCAGGAGGGGGAAAAAAGCGAAGGTGCCGATGAGCGATACGGGCACGGCCAGGGCCGGGATCAGGGTGGCCCGCCAGCCCTGGAGAAAAATGAAGACCACCAGGATGACGAGAACCAGGGCTTCAAACAGGGTGTGGACGATTTCCTTGATGCCCTCCCGCACCGCCTGGGTGGTGTCCAGGGCGATGACATAATCAATATCCGGCGGAAAAGACTTCTTGGCCTGCTCCATGAGCTCCTTCACCCCGTCCACCGCCTGGATGGCGTTGGTGCCCGGGAGCTGGTAAAGGGCCAGAACTGCCGCGGCCTTGCCGTTCAGACGCCCTTGCAGGGCATAGGTCTGGGCCCCCAGTTCGATGCGGGCCACGTCTTTCAGGCGTACCAGCGACCCGTCCGGGTTGGCCCGGAGCACGATCTGTTCAAACTCCTGTGGATCCTGCAGCCGGCCCTGGGAGCGGATGGCGTAGGTGTATTCCTGGCCGGGGGGCGCAGGCTCCGCCCCCACCTGGCCGGAAGGATTCACGGTGTTCTGTTTTTGGATGGCGTCGACGATTTCGGGAATGGTGATGTTGAGCTTGGCCAGCTGGTCGGGCCTGACCCAGAAGCGCATGGCGTATTGGCCGGCCCCAAAAACAGTGACGCTGGCGATGCCGGGTACCCGGGTGATCTGGTCGTTCAAGTTGATATAGGCATAATTGGCCAGGAAGATGGCGTCATAGGTGCCTTTAGGAGAAATGAGGTTCACCACCATCAGGGGCGCGGCCGTGGACTTCTTGACGGTGACGCCGTAGTTGCGTACGTCGGCCGGGAGCTTGGCTTCGGCCTGGCTCTCCCGCATCTGGGTCAGCACCTGGGCGATGTTGGGGTCCATCTTGACATCGAAGTTCACGTACATCTTCAACTCGCCGTTGTTGGCGTTCAAAGAGTACATGTAATTCATGTTGTCCACGCCGCTCATTTCCTGCTCGATGGGCGTGGCCACGGACTGCTCCACCGTCTGGGCGTCGGCGCCCACGTAGGTGGTGTTGATGACTATTTCCGGGGGGACGATGTTGGGGTATTGGGAAACGGGCAGACCCAGGAGCGCCACCACTCCCACGATCACCATAACGATGGCGATGACGATGGCCACGATGGGGCGGTTGATGAAAAAGCGCGCCATAACCCCTTACCCCGCCTGCTGCTCAACCCGGGAGGCCGCTCCCGGAGCGCCTGACTTTTCCGGCTTCTCCTGAAACGGTTTGGGGGTGACGGGCATACCGGCCCGGACTTTTTGGACGCCTTCCACAATCACCCGCTCCCCCGGCTTGAGGCCCTGGTCGATCACCCACAGGGAGCCGTCGCGTTCGCCCACCCTGACCCAGCGGAGGTCCACCTTGTTGTCCGGACCCACCACGGCCATCTGGTATCTGCCCTGCAACTCGTTTACCGCCCGCTGGGGCACCAGGAGCGCCCCCTTTTGCGTCTCGATCAAGGCCCGGATCTTGGCGAACTGCCCGGGGCGCAGCAGGTTGCCGGGATTGGGGAAAAGGGCGGCTACTTTGATGGTGCCGGTGCGCTCATCCACCTGGCGGTCCGCAAAGGACACCTTGCCCTTATGGGGAAATACCCTGCCGTCGGCCAGGACCAGCTCCAGGGTGATCGCCTCCCGGCCGGATTTCCCCTCTGCCGCCCTGCTATATTGCATATATTCCTGCTCGCTGATGGGGACATACACCTTGATGGGATTAACCGTGGATACGGTGGTCAGTTCCTGGCCGCCGGGCTTCCCCACCAATTCGCCCAACTGGGCCTTGGCGATGCCGGCAATGCCGTCGATGGGCGAGGTGATCTTGGTGAAGCTGAGATCGATTTCGGCTTTACTTACCGCGGCCTTGGCGGCCTGCACCGCAGCCTTAGCCGATGCCTCCCGGCCGATGGCGTCGTCCAGGTCTTTTTTGCTCACCGCGTTTATCTTGGCCAGAGGCCTGATCTTTTCCAAATTGGCCTTGGCGGTGTAGAACTGGCCTTCAGCGATGGCCCATTCCCCCTTGGCCTGCTCCAGGGCCGCCTGGAACGGCCGGGGGTCGATCTCAAAGAGGACCTGGCCTTTTTTCACCAGGGAGCCTTCCTGATAGTTCTGTTTGATGAGATACCCCTGGACCTGGGCGTTGATCTTGGCGTTCACCAGGCCGTCGGTGGTCCCCACCCACTCCCGGACGATGGGCACGTCCTTGACCACTACCTCCGCAACTTCCACGGTGGGCGCTGCCGGAGCCGCGGCTTTTTCATTGCCGCAACCCATCAGCAGCCCCATGGCCAGGAAAACTGTGGCCAGAAAACAGGCTGACAGGTTGGCGCTTCGGACAGTACGGTACAGGTTCATAGGCTTTGTCCTTATTTGTTTCAAATCTTTTCTATCAAGGTTTGCTGGCCTCCATCAGGCCAAGCCGATCTGCTATTGCCCCTCGGGATTTGGTACCTCCTGATAGACCACCTCACTACCCTGATACACCGGGCGATAATAAATCCCACTGGCCACATAGTAGGTAGCCCCGGCAATGGCCACGGCCCGGGCGCCCACCGGCATGGTGCGGACCACCGCGGTGCCGCCCCGGGGGCCCTGAACGGCTGCCCCCC
>JBGSLA010000023.1:0-4164 GCA_041740935.1 Desulfobaccales bacterium
CGCAGCTCCCGGGTGATGTCCCGCCCTCCCGCGGTCAGGCGGAAATCCTGGACCTCAGCCGCGATCACCGGCCGGAAGTCCTGCAGCAGGTGCTCCAGGGCAGGGGCGTCCGCCGGGTTGAGCCCCGTTTGCCGCACCTGCCAGGCCACCGCCCGGTAGAGCGCGCCGCTGTCCACATAACGATAATTCAACGCCCGGGCCAGGCGCCGCGCCACAGTGCTCTTGCCGGCCCCGGCCGGGCCGTCGATGGTGACGATGATCTGAGGCCGCACCCCGAGCCTTATAATCCCAGCACTTTTTTCAGGGCCGCCAGGAAGCGCTCGTTCTCCTCGGGCAGTCCCACATTGACCCGAATATGCCGGGGAAAGCCATAGGCGTCCATGGCCCGGATAATGACCCCCTCCCGCAGCATGGCCTCATAGACCTGCCGTCCTTCCCGGCCTACGGCAATCAGGATAAAATTGGCCTGGCTGGGCACGAAGGTCAAACCCAACCGCCTCAGCCCCTCCTCCAGAAAAGCCCGGCCCCGGCGCACCACGTCCTTGGTGCGAAAAAGGAACTCGGCGTCGGTCAGGGCCGCCTGGGCCCCCACCTGGGCCAACCGGTTGATGTTAAAGGGCAGGCGCAGGCGGTTCAGGTAATCCAGGAGTTCGCTCGGCCCGAAGCCATAGCCCACCCTGAGGCCGGCCAGGCCATAGGCCTTGGAGAAGGTGCGCAGGCCCACCAGGGGGCGCTCTTCGCTCACGTAATCAAGACTGTCAGGCAGGTCGGGCGCGTCGGCAAAATCGATGTAGGCCTCATCCAGGACCACGGTGACGGACGCGGGCAGGCCTTCCAGAAACTCCTCCCAGGCCTCCCGGGTGAAGATGGTGCCGGTGGGGTTGTTGGGATTGTTCAGGAGGATGAGCCGGGTGTTGTCGGTGACCGCCCGGGCCACGGCCGCCAGGTCCACGGCCATGTCCTTCAGGGGCACGGTGCGGAAGACCCCCCCCACGGCCTGGGTCAACAGACCGTACATCAAAAAGGTGTGGGTGGTGCTGATCACTTCCGCGCCCTTAGGCACCAGGGCCCGGACCACCAGGTCCAGGACTTCGTCGGAGCCGTTTCCCAGGATGAGCTGGCTGGGCTTTAGACCCAAATGGCGGCTTAAGTCCTCCTTGAGATAGTAGGCGTGGCTGTCGGGATAGCGGTGCAATGAGGCGAGATGATCGGAAATGGCCGCCAGGGCCTTGGGTGAGGGGCCCAGGGGATTTTCATTGGAGGCCAGTTTGATGGCGTCAGTGAGGCCGAGTTCCCGGGCCAGTTCCTCGAGGGGCTTGCCGGCCTGGTAGGGAGTCAGTTGGGCGAGATGGGGATGGACAAGAGATGCAATGGGAACACGTGACACCATAAAAACAGGTAATTGCCAGGGGCCGGATCGAACACCAGATCAAAAGGATAGGCAGGGTGGAACCGAGGTTGTGGAGAAAAAATTCTGGATGCTTTCAGTGCAAGCCCACCCTCGCACTAGACCGGGCCGGGGCTGCCTCCTTTATACGATTTATCTCAAAAAATCAACCGACCACCTGAGTAGCCGGGGATCCTGCCGCGCCGCGTGCTGCGTTTCGTCAGCTTTTTTTTTATAGCGCAAATTCCTTTAAAATGCAAGCATTTTTGCGGCCTCCGGAAAACGGCGGGGGGATTCGGAACCGGGGAAACCGACGCACCCTTGAATGTGAGGCCGTTTGCTGATAAGGTGGCAGGGACCCAACCACTCTTGGGGAGGCCTATGCCCAACGCCGACCTCTATATCAACCGCCTGGAACTGGCCCGCTACCTGACCCCTGAGGAGGTCGGCAAAAGCGGCGCCCGGGACGCCGGCGACCTGGCAGCCCGCCTGCGGGACGGGACTCTGGCTTTGGATGACTGCCCCTTTTTCACCCCGGAGAAGCGCTACGCCCTCTCCCTGGCCATAAGGGCCGCCGAAGTCCTGCCGCCGGTGCCCTCCCTGGAGCTGCCCCGGCCGCTGCCCACGGAGTTGTATGAATTAAACGATCCCGACCCCGGCGCCCCGGTGTTGGTCACCGGCAACAGCGAATTCACCCTCACCGTGATAACCGGCCTGTTGGCCGCCACGGTGAGTCCCCTTTTTCTGCTTTTGGTGGACTGCCGGGGAGATACGGTGGATATGGCCATGGTTTACCGCAGCTTCACTCCCCAGCGCCTGGACCAATCCCTGGATGCCCACCGCCTGGCAGGGCGCCTCAGCCACCGGCGCCTCCTGCTTCCGGGGATTCTGGCGCCCCTGCGGGAGGAACTGGCCGCCTATACCGGCTGGGAAATCCAGGTGGGGCCGATTTGCGCCGCGGAGTTGCCTCTGTTCCTGGGACAGGCCTGGCAGCCGCCTCCGGGAGTTGCGGTCTGAGGGCGGGGGGCCGCCCCTTTTTCTATTGAAAAAACGGACTTTGGTTCACTGGACCTTTGCTCGGCCGCCCAGGATTGTCTATAGTAAAATAAGAATATAATTCGGGAGATCGTTCATGAAAAGAATCCTGGTGGTGGATGACGACGACGCCATCCGCATGCTCATCGAAATGGAGTTGATCGATGAGGGTTACCAGATCCTGACCGCCTCAAATGCCCAGGACGCTTTGAAAATGGTGGAATCAGAAGACCTGGACCTGGTGATCCTGGACATCCGCATGCCCGGCATGGACGGCCTGGAGGCCCTGCCCCGCATGCTGGGGCTGAAGGAGGGCCTGAAGGTCATCCTCAATACCGCCTATTCCCAGTATCAGGAAAGCTTCATGAGCTGGGCCGCGGACGCCTATGTAATCAAATCCGCCGATCTCACCGAACTCAAGGCCAAAGTCAAGGAACTCCTGGCATGAGCATGGCATTCGAGCGGCTCAAGAGCCTCACCACCATCATCATGGCGGGGGGCCGGGGGGAGCGCCTGTTTCCCCTCACCCGGGACAAGGCCAAGCCCGCCATTGTTTTCGGGGCCAGGTACCGCATCATTGATTTCACCCTGTCCAACTGCCTCAATTCCGGCATCCGGCGCATCTATGTCCTGAGCCAGTACGGCAGCCTCTCCCTGGACATCCACCTGCGCCTCACCTGGGACATTTTCCGGCCCGACCTGGGGGAGTTCATCTATTCGGTGCCGCCCCAGCAGATCACCGTCAACCGCTGGTACCGGGGCACCGCGGACTCCATTTACCAGAACCTGAACCTGCTGGAATTTGAGCGCCCCCGGCAGGTGCTGATCCTCTCCGGGGACCACGTGTACCGCATGGATTACCTGGCCATGCTGGATTATCACCTCACCAAGGACGCCGACATGACGGTGGCCGCGGTGCCGGCCCCCCGCCGGGAGGCCAGCGCCTTCGGCATCCTGCATGTGGACGAGACCGGCCAGGTCATCGATTTTTTGGAGAAACCCGCCGACCCCCCCGCCATGCCGGGCAATCCGGACTTTTCCCTGGTTTCCATGGGAGTGTATATCTTCAAGGCCGAAGTCCTGGTTCAGGAAGTCATCGCCGACGCCAAAAACCTTGACAGTCAGCACGACTTCGGCCGCAATATCATCCCCCAGATGGTGGGCCGAAAAAAGGTCTTCGCCTATCCCTTCCGGGATCAGGCAACCGGGGAGCCCCAGTATTGGCGGGACATCGGCCGCCTGGACGCCTACTTCGCCGCGCATCAGGATCTGTTGGGGCCCAGGCCCGCGTTTGACCTGTTCGACCGGCAGTGGCCCATCAGGGGCCACGTCATGTCCACGCCCCCGGCCAGGTTCAGCGGCAGCAGCATCGAAATCAGCAACTCCCTGATCGCCGAAGGCTGCGTCCTGGAAGAGGTTAGGGTCACCAACTCCTTTCTTTCTCCGGGCGTCAGGGTGGGGGCCGGGGCCCAGGTGGAGGAGGCCATCCTCTGGGATAAGGTGCAAATCGGCCCCGGGGCCAAGGTGCGCCGGGCGGTCATCGAGGACGGGGTGGTGGTGCCCCCTTCCTTCACCATCGGCTATGACCGCGAAGCTGACGCCCAGCTGTTCACCGTCACCGAAGGGGGCGTGGTGATCGTGCCCAGCAACGTCCGGCTGGCAGAGGGCTGATGCGCACCCAGGCCCTGGCCCGGACCGGCGAACCTGCGCCCACCCGCCTCTATCTGGTGCGCCACGGCGAG
>JBGSLA010000024.1:0-44869 GCA_041740935.1 Desulfobaccales bacterium
GCCCCTGGTCATCGACGCCGACGGGGTGAACGCCCTGGCCGGGGGGCTCGAGGTGTTGTCAGGCGCGGCCGGCCCCAGGATTCTCACCCCCCACCCCGGGGAAATGGCCCGCCTCACCGGCCTCACCGTGAGGGAGGTGCAGTCCCGGCGGCTGGACCTGGCCCGGAGTTTCGCCGCGGCGCATAAGGTGTGGCTGGTCCTCAAGGGGGCCCAAACCGTGGTGGCCGCGCCCCAGGGCCACCTGAGCCTTAACCCCACCGGCAATCCGGTCCTGGCCTCGGGGGGCACGGGGGATGTGCTCACCGGCCTGATCGGGGGGTTCCTGGCCCAGGGCCTCGCCCCCTGGGACGCCGCCCGGCTGGGGGTTTTTCTCCACGGCCTGGCCGCGGATTATCTCCAAGAAAATTTCGGACCGCGAGGACACCTGGCTGGGGATCTTCTGGCCTGTCTGCCGGAACTTTTCACCGAATTCAGTGAGGGCCGCTTTCCCGCGGTCGAGGACGACATATGCTTACGGCTCGTGACATCATGACCCGGGAGGTCATTGCCATTGCCCCCGAGGCCAAGGTCGAAGACCTGGCCAAACTGTTGGCCGAGCATCGCATCAGCGGCGTGCCGGTCCTGGACGCGGCCGGGAGGTTGGTGGGGGTGGTCACCCAATCCGACCTGGTGCAGCGCAGCCGGGACCTGGAACTCCCGCCGGCCCTGAACATCCTGGATCTGCACCTGTTTTTGGAAACGCCGTCGCGCTTTCAAAAACGCCTGGAAAAACTCCTGGGGGACCGGGTCAAGGACGTCATGACCCCGGACCCCACTACCCTCGCCCCGGACACCCCGGTGAACGACATTGCCCGGCTGATGACCGCCAAAGGGGTGCATACCCTGCCGGTGGTCGAGGCCGGGAAAGTGGTGGGCATCGTGGGCAAGCTCGATTTGATCCGGGGTCTGGCCCGCCCCGGCGAAGGGTGAAGCAAGTCCAGCTTATCAGCCGCAGTCCCGCTGAAACCCGGGCCGCGGCCGCCCGGCTGGGGGCCCGCCTGGCCTCCGGGGACTTGGTGGCGCTGATGGGGGAATTGGGGGCCGGCAAAACCGAATTTGTCCGCGGTCTGGCCCTGGGCCTGGGCGCGCCGGCGGACGCGGTGGCCAGCCCCAGCTTCGCCCTGGTCCACCACTACCAGGGACGCCTCGATCTCATGCACCTGGACCTTTACCGCCTGGAGGAGATAACCCCGGAATTCCTCCCCGACCTGGAGGACTATCTGAGCGGCCCCCAGGTCACCGCGGTGGAATGGGCCGAGCGCCTGGGGAACCTCCTGCCCCCGGAGTATCTGGAAGTGACCCTGATCATCACCGGCGAGGCGGAGCGCCAGCTCACCTTCACCGGCCACGGCCCCCGGGGGGAAAAACTCATCTCGTATGTCCGGGAAAACCCGGCGGACGGCCCGGCGCCGACGCCTGAGCCCAACCCGTAATCGGAGCGCATTCTATGGCCAGAAAAAAACCCTTGCCCCGAGCCCCCAAGGAGCCCGAGGAAATTCTCAGCGCCGCCCAGCAGGTTCTGGACTATGTGAGGCCCTACTTGAAATGGCTCATCACCGGGGGCGTCATCCTGGTTCTGGTCCTGGCGGGGTGGAGCGGCTACACCTATTGGCAGTGCAACCGGGAGGTCCGGGCCCAGGCGGCCCTGGACAAGGCCCGGCCCCAGCTCAGCCGGCCCGACCAGGCGGAGGAGGCCCTGAAATCCCTGAACGCCCTCATCCAGGATCATCCTTCCACCCGGGCGGCCCAGATGGCCCGGGTGTTTAAAGGCCACCTCCTGTATCAGACCAAGAAATACGCCGACGCCGCCCAGACTTACGAAGAACTGCGGTCCCAGGCGGGAAATCTCCAGGACTTCGGCTGGAACCCCCTGGTAACCGAAAGCCTGAGCTATTGTTATGAAGCTCAGGGGGACTATGCCAAGGCGGCCCAGACCCTGAAACCCTTGCCGGACCAGGCCGGCGGCAACTTGCAGACCGTTCTCCTGGCCCGCCTGGCGCTCCTGGCCGACAAGGCCGGCAACCGGGAAGAGGCCCGCCAGGCCTGGGAAAAGCTCGTCTCCCAGGCGCACAACCCCGCGCTGCTGTCCTATTGGCAGGGAAGGCTGGCGGAGTCGCAAAAAACCGCCGCGCCGGGGGATGCCTCTGGCAAGAAGTGAGGAGATTCTCTTACCATCAGGAAAATCCCGGTGGGCCGGGCCTCCGCGCCCGCCGGAACCATGGACGGCCGGGGACGGCCGCCCTACCAGAAGACCCCTAGGGCGTGCCGTGCATGCCGATGGCGGCGGCCGCAGGCCGCCCTATAAGAACTTTGCGTAACAGTTTTTCATGAGCCGTTGGCTCTCTCAAAACCATGAACAGCCCGGTGGCACAGGTGTCCTCACCTGTGCATTCTCACGGGTTCCGAAGATGGTATTGATGGTGGGCGGAGCCCACCCTACGGGAACTTTTCATAACAGTCGCTCATGAGCCGTTGCCTCACCCGTAAAGCCTGAGAAGCCGTGTAGGGCGGGAAAGCGCCGCGCCTCCCGCCGTTAAGAAAATAATAAAACGCCGGTTCGGCCCAGGCAAAATGCCTGTGCTCCCACTTCCTTGCCTCTATTTTTCTTTTGATTTGTTGCCGAAAACTGAAAAACCAATCAAACAGCTTGCGGAAATGAGGCTAGGCCCCGCAATCCGCGGGGCTGCCCTTGATTTTTTCCAGGGCGTGGGGCAGGGCGGGCAGAATGGCCTCCAGGCTTTGGGTGGCGCCTTTCAGGCTGCCGGGGAGGTTGATGATGAGGCTGCTCCCCCGGATGACGGCCACCCCCCGGGAAAGCATGGCATGGGGCGTTTGGGCCAGGCCCGCGGCCCGCATGGCTTCGGGGAGGCCCGGCATCAGGCGCTCGGCCACCGCCAGGGTGGCCTCGGGAGTGAGGTCCCGGGGCGCGGGTCCCGTGCCCCCCGCGGTGAGGATCAGGTCAAGTTTGGCCTCATCGCTCCAGGAGACCAGGGCCGCCACGATGGCCTTAAAATCGTCGGGCACGATGTGGTAGTGGGTGACCGCAAAGCAGCGGGGATCGAACATCTTCCCCAATGCCGGCCCCGCGGTGTCCTGCCTTTCCCCCACCGCCCCCTTATCACTGATGGTGAGAATTCCCACCCGGAACATCGAACACCTCGATCAGGTCCCCCGGCCGCACCAGCCCGCCCTTATCCACCCGGGCGAAAACTCCCTCCCGGGGCATGATGCAGTCCCCCACCAACTCCCGAATGGCGCAGCCGGCATGGCATTGCTTGCCGATCTGGGTGATGGTCAACTCCGCTTCCGGGCCGATGCGCACCCGGGTACCGATGGGCAGTGAATCCACCTTCAAGCCCCGGGTGGTGATATTTTCAGCAAAATCCCCCGGGTTGACCGCTGCCCCGGCGGCCCGCATCTTGTCGATGCTCTCGATGGCCAAAAGGCTCACCTGGCGGTGCCACTTGCCGGCATGGGCATCCCCCGCCAGGCCGTGCGCTACCACCAGGCGCGCCTCAGGGACGTTTTCCTTCACCACCCCCTTGCGGTCGCTGACCGAAACCGCCACCACCGAGGGTTGTTCTTCAACCTTGTTCGCTTGGATCATTCCTTGACACCTTCAAGTCCCATGGCAGAGGGTGGGGGAAAAACCGCGGTTCCCCAGCGGATGTCTGGAAGCACGGAAAAAATCGACAACCGGAAATCAACTGCAGGCAGGTAATCCTCCGCGCCAATTTCTTGATTTCTGAAGCTCTTGCAAAAGTGTCTTATTTTGTCATCCTGAACGCAGTGAAGGATCTCAAGCTTTTTAAAATACGAGATTTTTCGCTTCGCTCAGAATGACAACCTCTCACCCTATTGAATTTCGCAAGAAGCTCTACTGATCACCGATCACTGGTCACTGGTTACTGGTTATTACTCCTTTTCTTTCGCGGCCTGGGCTTCGGCGATGATCTTATCGGCCAGATGCGGCGGCACTTCCTCATAGTGGGAAAATTTGATCTCGAAAAACCCCCGGCCCCCGGTCTTGCTGACCAGGTCGGGGGCATAGAGCAGCACCTCGGCCATGGGGACCTGCGCGGCGATCACCTGGGTGCGCCCCTCGGCCTCCACCCCGAGGACCCGGCCCCGGCGGCCGTTCAGGTCGCCGATGATGTCCCCCATGTTTTCTTCGGGCACGGTCACCACCATCTTCATGATGGGCTCGAGCAAAGTCGGGCTGGCCTGCTGCACCCCCTTTTTGAAGCCCATGGACCCCGCGATCTTGAAGGCCATGTCCGAGGAGTCCACGTCGTGAAAGGATCCGTCGTAGAGCCTCACTTTGATGTCCACCACCTGAAAGCCCGCCAGCACCCCCTCGCTCATGGCCTCCACGATGCCCTTTTCCACCGAGGGAATATAGTTTTTCGGGATGACCCCGCCCACAATGCCGTCCTCAAATACGAAGCCCTCGCCCCGGGGCAGGGGTTGAATATCCAGCCAGGTGTCGCCGTATTGGCCGCGGCCCCCGGATTGGCGCTTATATTTGCCCTGGATCTTGGTGCTGCCCTTGATGGTCTCCCGGTAGGGCACCTTGGGCTGTTTGAGGTTCACTTCCACCCCGAATTTGCGCTTGAGCTTCTCCACGGTGGCCTCGATGTGCACCGAGCCCACCCCGGACAAGAGAATCTCCTTGGTTTCGGCGTTGCGGGTGAGCTTCAAGGAATTGTCCTCCTCCAGCAGCCGCTGGATGGAGGAATACACCTTGTCTTCGTCGCCCTTGCTCTTGGGCTCCACGGCCAAAGTGATCATGGCCCGGGCCGCGCCCAAAGGCGGCAGCAGCACCGGCTTGGCTTCGCTCCCCAGGGTGTCGCCGGTGACCGTTTCCTTCAGTTTGGCCACCGCGGCGATGGCCCCCGGGCCCGCCTCGGGCACCGGTTTCTGGCCTTTGCCTTCCGGCAGGAACAGCTGGCCGTAGCGTTCGGGGACTGACCGGTTGACGTTGAATACGGTGGTGTCGGACTTCATGGTGCCGGAAAACACCCGAAAAATGGACAGGCGCCCGGCATAGGGGTCGGCCACCGTTTTGAAGACCTGGGCGGCCAGGGGGCCGTCCGGATCGGGGTCCAGCAGCGCCTCTTCTTTGGTGGCGGGATGGACGCCCTTCACCTGACCCCGGTCCTCAGGCGCCGGCAGGTAGTGATTGATGGCCTCCAGCAGGGGTTCATAGCCGATATTGGTAGAAGAGGACCCGAACAGCACCGGCACGAATTGGCCCTTGATGGTGCCCAGGCGCAAGCCCCGGTAAATTTCCTCGGGGGACAAATCCCCTTCCTCCAAAAATTTTTCAATGAGCGCGTCGTCGCTTTCTGCGGCGAAATTGAGCAAATCCCCCCGCCACTGCTCCACTTCGTCTTTGAGGTCCTCCGGCACCGGACCGGATTCCATTTTGCCGCCCGCACCGCCGGTGTAGGCCTTCAGCCCCACCAGGTCCACCACCCCTTTAAAAGCCGCCTCCTGCCCGATGGGCAACTGCAGGGGCACCACCTGGGCCTCCAGGACCTGCTTCAGGCTGGCCAGCACCTGGGCGTAATTGGCCCGCTCCCGGTCCATTTTGTTGATGAACACCAGACGGGGGAGCGCCTGGTCGTTGGCCGTCTGCCAGACCTTCTCGGTGCCCACCTTGACCCCGTCCACCGCGTCGATGATCACCACCGCGGCATCGGCCACGTGCAGGACGGCCCGGGTGTCGGCCAAAAAATTATCGTCGCCGGGGGTGTCGGCCAGATAAACCGTGTGCTTTTTATAGGTGTAATGATGAAACGCGGAGGAGATGGTGATCTTGCGTTTGATCTCTTCAGGTTCATAGTCGAGGATGGAGGTGCCGTCGTCCACCTTGCCCAAGCGGTTGGTGGCGCCGGTGCTGAAGAGCAGGGCCTCGGCCAAAGAGGTCTTGCCGCAGCCGCTGTGGCCGATAAAGGCCAGATTTCTGATAGTTGCCGTTTTGCCGGACATCACGATCTCCTTCCGAAATAAGTGCCTGCTGCCCCGGCTCGCCCGCCGGACCGCAAAACTAACCTCTATCAAATTTGTGTAAATATTTCAATCAGGTTTTCCAGGAAAGGCTTAACCCTGAAAGCCCAAGGAATCTAAGCCGTCCTTAAATTTCCCCCCTTTCCTAAAGGAGGCCAGGGGGGATTTATAAATATATCCTGATGGTTAGTCAAACAATGAACGACGTCGGGGTAAGGGGGCGGACCCAGCCGGACCGGCTGACGGCGCCGAGAGAGTTTCAGACATTGACAGGGTATCCGCCGCTTGGTAGAATTACACCTTATCGGGACGTAGCGCAGCCTGGTAGCGCACCTGAATGGGGTTCAGGGGGTCGGAGGTTCAAATCCTCTCGTCCCGACCAGGAATTAACAATAAATAAGGCAGGTTACCGATAGATTATCGGGCCTGCCTTTCTCATTTTGTTGGGGACGTGCATATAACGTGCACGAATTTACGAAAGATATCAAATTATCTTCCTCTGCCTCAGCAGAGGTTTTATTAATTCAGGAATCTGTTCGCGCCATTCCAGTTGTTCCTGTAAATCCCTCCTTTCCTTGGCAAGCCAGGCAAGAATCTGGCTGACGTCGTAAAGATTCCGCGACCCTGGTGGTGCTCCGGGTATGCGGGTAGTTTGGCGCATGGGAATGGAGATCGGGGTATTGTCCTTATAAGGCCCAATAACATCGGCGTCGTGCCCGGTTCGGGCGATATTCCAGGTTCTGGCTGCGGCTTTGAAACCCCATTCCTTGCGAAGCTTTCCATTTATCCAACTGGTAAACTGGTTGTACTGAACCTCACGTTTGCGCCAATTTTCGAAGTTCTTCTTCTCTTTCTCTGATTCCTCGATGCCCGAAATTAATACCGCCCCGACATCCGAAAGACCTATATCACCGATATGGCGGCGTCGTACGTCAGAGCGGGTCACCCCAATTATCAGACCATTGCTGCACACAATGCGAAACCAGCCCATAAGTGCCCGGAAACGGGTGCTTCCGTCCACCGAATTGAAACATTCAAGCCGGAGAGCCAGAGAATGACCGTCACCGGGATCGAAGGAATATTTTTCCGGCAGATAAAGGCTCAACGCCATCCTTTCGCCGTACTCGGTGATTTCAAGCTTCGTCTTAACATCTGTTGGCGGGATATTGGCAGCTTCAAGGGCCTTCCTTGCAATCTTGAGCACCTCAGCGTGGGGGACAAGGACATATTCTTTGGAAACCACCCCCACCGGCACGAAGTTTGGGTCATCAATAGTCGGTTTTCTGACAATGGTGTCTAGGCGTTCATTTAATCGAGTTCGCTCTATTCCAGGCTGTTCCAAAGCGAAGGAGCGGCGTTCGAAGTCAGGAATATGCCGACCAATATCTGTAAGTTTGCCTTCATAAAAAGAGACGGGCGAGTTGAACCATTTGGGGCTGGTATCTGGATTGGGATGTTGCGGTGCTCGGGCTTGAACCATGTGGGGCCTCCAATGGCCTAGAAAAGAAGACGTTCCGATACTTCGAACAGAATTGCTACCTGATCTCTATGCGTCCCGTTAGACCAAGATCTTCGATTATCTGCCTGAGATCATTTTCAAAGGTCCGCGCAAGCTGACCCTCGACAGTCACAGAAAAAACAATGCCGATTTTGAGATCGGAGCCGCTCCGCAATTTCGGCAACACCTTCGTTCCCAGTCGATTCCAGATTTCGGGCGGCACGTTTCCAGAAATATGGAACGTCTTTTGGGAAACACCAGGCGTTGGTTCCGGCCCCGGCTCCGGGCCTGCTCCTGAGGTAGGTTCTGTTCCCGGCACGGGGATGGGCTCTGGACCACCTCCCACCGTTATAGGTCCCGGCGTGGCCTTGAGAGCCTTCGCCCTTGCCTTTAAGAGCAGGAAAACACCAGGCTCAAAGGCAATCTCTGCCGAATCGATAAACTCGTTGAACAACACGCGCTCATAGCCGCCATCCGGCTTCTGGCCGGAAGCCAACCCGAAATCGCCCCTGGTAACAAACTCGACGATCTTGCCTCGCAGGATCGTGTCGGGATCCAAGAGACGGGTCAGGGAGCCGTTCAAGAAACTCTGTCTCAGGCTTGCCAACGGCCAGGCGCCGGAATCCTTGAGCGCTGGCGGCCAGTTCCGCTCAATATAACCTGCCCCGACTGACTCGTTAAGGAGGGCCTGAGATTTCAGCGCCGTGAGCACGCGGCCGCAAAGTGTTTCGCCACTGCTCGAATGCCCTGCGCCAAGATCAATGGTTTTTAGCCCATCAGGCTCCTGGCTATCAGCGATGACCACAAAACGATAGCCGCCCCAAACCTCGTCTTTGGCGGCCTCTTCAGCATCAACCACCTTGGATTGGATTTCCGCCCGGTCGGCCCGGTCGAAGTCGCCACCCAGCGTCCCTTCGGCGATCTCCTTGGCTACGCGCTTCCAGGCAAGCCATAGCTCAACCTTCTCTCGGAAGTCGCGGCCGGGCCTCTTCAAACACCATACGAGGGCTCCCGGATAAAGTCTGGGGGACTTGCCTCGCTGCCTGGTCCATTCCGAAATCTGCTGGCGTAACGCTCCGTCTCCCGTCCATTCATCCTTTGGATCAACGATTATGAGAGTAAGCTTCGGCGTGTCCGGCACGGCGGGTCCATCCGCCGGGAACGGCACGATGGGGATGCTTGCACCTCTTTCAAACTCTTTCTGGATAAGCGTCCGCATGGCTGGGTTGATCTCGGAGTCCTCATCCAGAGAGGCCCGCCGGTCATTTACGACTTTCTTCATGGTCGGCTGGTGACTGATTTTGAAGCCGTCCGTACCTACTCGGCGAATGAAATAGGACTTATCCTGTAGCGTAAACGCGGCGGTGTCCACAGACGTGGTATCCACTTCAGGTTCGCCCAAGGCGAAGCGCAACTCTGGCAGGTGGGCCACCTTGTCTATCTGACCTCCCGAAGACTCGAAGAGAATTGTTGTCCCCACGCGTCGGTGGATGTTCCGCAAGGCTCCCTTGGTGTCCGCGTCAAGCGCCCGGGCGTGAGACTGTGCTCCCGAGATATCAGAGTCGATGGCAGAGATGAGTTTGGACTCTCCGAGTTGCCCGAGGACCACCCCCCGGAAATCCGCTACATCCAAAGGAGCGGACCCGAGGGTAATGAGGGGTTCCCGGCGGGCCTCGGTGAAGCCGGTGCGGTAAGCCCAAGCGATCCACTGCGCCAGCATGGCCAACGTCCCCCGGGTCTGCTGATATTGCTGGAGGGATTGCCACTTCCGCTGGAACACCGACAGCGTCGCCGGATGGAACGGGTAACAGACCTCAAAACGGTCGCGCAAATATTCTCTCGATTTGGCCTCTGTCGTGGCGCTATCCACCGCGGTCCATTCCGGCGGCAACTGCGCCCGCCGCTCGAAGCACCAGTCCGCATAGCTCTTCGATACGCTCTTACGAATGCGCTCGTTGCCGATGTCTTCGAACAGGCGCCGGCGGACCACCTCGCTGATTTCAGTTTCGTCATTAGCGATCAAGTCTTTGGCCACCCGGCGGACGACCCTGGTAATCTTCTCCTGCCACTTAAGGTCCCAATCGGTCATCTCTACCTGGCTTCGAGGCAGACTAATGATCGCCGCCCCATGGGTGGTGGCGGTGGTCGCCACGGTCAAATTCTGGATGAAGGCATGGAACTGCTCAGCCATGGCGCGATGGCGGTTAAGGAAGTTCAGCACCTCGTCGAAGAGCAGGAGAACCGGCGCCTCTGCCGCCTTGAAAACCCGGCTCAGCGCCTCCGTCCCCGGCGGCGTGGTCTTTGCCGCCGCGCCAAGCTCTTTGACGCCATTCTCTCCGGCAAGCTGCCAGGCCACATCAATCCAAGGCGTCTCCCGTCCCTCCTGTGGGTCCCAGGCGTTGCCCACGAAGGCGGCGACCTTGGCCTGGGGCACGGTGCCGATGCCCGCCTCCTGGATGAGGGCGCCTACACCTGGATATTCTGCGGCCTTGGCCCCGTTGGCGGCCATGTGGTAGAGAGCGGTGAGCGTGTGGGTCTTGCCGCCGCCAAACTGGGTAATGAGCGTCATGACCGGCGCGGTGTTGGCCGTTTCCCCGGAGAGCCGCCGGAGCACCATGCCCGCGTGTTCCCTCAGCGCTCTCGTAAAGCAGGTCCGCGCAAAGAATTGCCGTGGCTCCCGGTAGTCCTCCGGTGCGGTCCTGGCAATGACCTGCTCCAGGTGGATGGCGAACTCGTCAGGGTTGAATGACCGGCCTTCGCGGACTTCCTTGCGGGGTGTGGCTACCTTGTACCAGGGTTCCATGTCAACCTCCGGTTTATTCTTTACCTCGGGACTGCCAGGAGCATGGCGTCCAGCAGGCGCTTTTCTTCGCTGCCGGTGGGGTAGAGAGCCGAGAGGGCGTTGGCCAGGCGGAGGAAGTCCGGGCCGCGGTCCTGCTCGGCCTTGATGAGGGTCCGGAGGGCGTTGGCCTGGCCGCCGGCCTGGAGCAGCATGGCTGCATGGACGCGGTCCAGGGTGGTAGCCCCGGCCTGGGTGGCGGCTTCGGCACTCAGGCCTGCGCCGATTCTTCCCCTCTTGCGGCCGGCTATCTTGGGCGTGCGCTCCCCTGCCATTTCGGGGAAGAGGAGCATTTGCACGTCTTTGGTGGGTTCGTGCACGATCCACTCAGCCACCGCGTCGGCGCCGTCCTGGCCGAAGAGCTGCTTGGCCCGTTCGGAGACGGCCAGGAGTCGCACCACGCCCTTTTTCGTCTCGATGATGCGGTCCTCCCATTTGGGAAGGGCGATGCCCAACGGTTGAGCGAAGCGCCGGACTACGTCGAACACCAGGCTGTAACCCTTGGCCTTGCCCTTGGGGGCGGCTTCCTCCTCGTCCTCGTCGCCAACCTCCTCTTCCCCCTCTCCCTCATACTCCTTAACCCCCTCTCCCTCTGGGAGAGGGCTGGGGTGAGGGCGAGGGCCATTGCCATTGGTGGCTTGAAGGGTCCAGAGGAAGATGGCGGTGAGGCGGGCGTCCTCTTCCATGGCGCCCGCGGCGCTGTTGCGGGCCTGGGCCTCGGCCGTGCCCAGCACTTGCTCCAGCGCCATACGACCCACGACCTCCCAGACCTTTTCCAGGTACTCGGCGAGATTCACCTCCCGGCCCTCGGCGGTCTCGACCCTTACGTAGCGGCTGAAAATCTCCAGGGCCGGGCCGATGCAGGCGAAGACCAGGTCTGCGCCGCGAATGCCTTCCCCCTGAAGCCTCTCCATCCAGCTGCCGACACGCTTGGGAAGTTCGCGCAGCACGTCAGCCCAGTCGCCCACCTTTGCGTCCTCGGGGCGCGGGCGACAGACCAGATGGACGCTGGTGGCCAAGGCGGCGGATTCCTGCGAACGGAGTCGTCCCGGTCTTTCAGTGGCGATGGGCCAAGACGCCGTGATGGTCAGGCCGCCACGAATCATCCCTGAAAGCAGGGCTTCCCAGCCTTCCGTCGTCTTGTGGGCAAAGACCACGGACCCTATGCCGTCTTCTTTCAGAACTCGTCGGCCTTCGAGGAAGGCTTTGGCCATCGTGTCTTCAAAAAAATTTCGGTCCTTTATCCTGCCGTCTAATTCTTTGGTCTCATCTTGAACTGCTTCCCGGTTTTTATGACTTAACGGATTCTGGCTATCATACGGGTCTCTTAAGATCGTTAAGTCCGAGAAGGCTCGCTTCAGCCAAACTAGAAAATAATCTGATAGGTCGGAATATGGTATTGCGTCATAATATGGTGGATCGGTGAAATAAGTGTAGACAGACTCACTGGGTAAAGGATGGTCTGCTGCATCGCTACACTGTACCTGCGCTTGGTGCTCACATTTCGGTATTGCTTCAACAACTCGGCACACCCATTCGAGTGCACCATCAAAATTCCCAGAAGCATTGGCAAATGGTACCGCCTCCGCAAAATCCCAGACAATTGGAAGTGCTTGCCGTCCAAAAGTGTGCGCGACAAACTCCCCCTCTTGTGCCCATACAACTCCCGACGACCAATAGTCTGCACACCTGCTGATTACCGGCCCCATAAGCAAGTGTTTTTCCGATGGTGAATTGACAATCTTCACCATTGCCAGCTTCTGCCTTGCCGCGAAGAGGTCGCCGAATTGCATCATACCGTATTTCTGGATACTGAACGCTCGCCCTGCACCCGAACCCCCTCCGGTTGGCGTCGGCTCATCCGGCACCGGGCAGAGGCCCCGCTTGCCACCCTTTTCCCACTCTTTTAGGATAGTGGCAAGCTTCTGCTGCGCTTTCCAGACCGCTTCGTAGTCGCGCCCAGTTGGCAGGCGGTAATGCCGTCCTGTTACCCCGGGCTGGAGGGTCACCACTGCCAGCAGCCGCGCCCCGCCGATACGCCTGCCTTGGGTGTCAAAGATTACATCTGCGCCACCACGCTGCTCCGATAACTGTGCCCGAACCCGCTCGGGCGGGAGGACGGTATGGCAGCAAAGACAGGTGGCCTTGGCCCGCGTCACTGTTCCCCCAGGGACTTCTTTGTCTTCTTTGGGTTCAAAGATTTCGAATTCCACCCGGGGCGGCTCGCCTTGGGGCCGAATGACCTTATACCGCAGCGCCCGTTTGCGGTTCACCTTCTTGCAGAGCCAGAAAGACCGCATGAGGGGAATCTCCGCCCCGCAGTTGGGGGACTCGCAGCGCACTGTCCGGGCCCAGAGATAGGCGATGGGCGTGGCCCCGTCCGGGTCCTTGGGATAAAACTCGGCCAGTTCCTGTTCAGCCTGCTTCTTGATCTCCTTCCCTACCTTGCGCAGTTCAGCGGCCAATTCCGGTCCGTGGCGCGGGATGTCCTCCAGCATGACCTTGAGGATAAGGCAGGCCACCGGGTTGAGGTCGCTGGCGAAGGCCTCGCAGCCCAGCCGCAACGCTTCCAGGGGGATCGAACCCCCACCTGCAAACGGGTCCACAACTAATGGCGGTTCCTCGCCATGCGCCGCTTTCACCAACCCCCGGCCTACTTCCAGATAAACCGGATGGTTGGAATTGTCCCAGTTGGCGAAGTCACCGATAAACTTAAGCAGCGCCCGGCGCAGGTCTTCATCCTTCGTGCCGATATTCCCCAGCAGCCGGGTCAGCAGGTTCCGGGCCTTATCTTTGAAAGCTGAAGGGCAATGGGGATCACCTGGGTCAGGGAGTAGAAGCCCCAGGAGCATCGCCCGGCAAGCCGCCAGGGGCCGCCTGGCCCACCACAAATGCAGCGTGGAAGGATGCCCATGCCGGATGGACTTCTCCCGCGCCGAGTGCTTCGACACCACCGCAATGGGAAAATCCACCTCCGCCAGGCGCTTGCATTCCTTGGGGATCATTTGTCATTCTTCCTTTTCCGTTTTCACTTCCAGTTCACGCCGTTGGTCAGGCGATAGGCTTTCCATAGCCTGATTGATTGCTCGTTCCAAAGAGATATTCCTCGTGCGTTCATCAAGTAGGCGTTTCCAATGAGAATCAAGACTACCTTTCTGGTTAGAGGGGGGCTTAAGGCAGTCTAACGTGTCAGCAAACTTCTCGAAACAATCCAATTGCCCTTGGTCGTCATCCGTCAGTTTGTACTTTGAAGCTTTACTAAGGAGTGACTTAACAAGTAACGGGAAGGCTATTGTAGCCAAGACCAGATGTTCAAGAGGATTCCACGTGGCCGGTTGTTGGGTGACCATCTTTCCATGGGCGAAGTCACCGCGAATCCGATAAAATTCTCTCATCCACTCGTATCGTAACGACTTCCCCCCATTTTTCTGCTGACCTGAGAGACGCACGGCATCCTTCGCCAACAATTCTCCGGAAGGATCGAGTGCTTCGGCAAACTTGCCGGCCACGTCCTTAGCCTCGGATTTTGCCCCCAAGATGTGCTCAAATGCACTGCACAGAAGGACCCACTCTACTTGGTGACGGATATTATCGCTGTCAGTGTTGGCTTGATTGAAGCAGGAAATGGCGTTCTGCCACCTTCCCCAGTCATCGTTATTCAACTGGGCCCGATGATCCCCAAGCGCCTTTAGAAGCGCAGAGTCCAGAGAAACCTCTCGAATCGTATGACAGTGCATAGGAATAGTAATTGTGATATCGTCCAGCGCCCATGTACTCAGCGTTCTACCCTCGCGGCGGCGAACCGTGAGGGCTGTGAAATCAGCCTTTTCGAATTTCTGAATATATAACGAGAAGCAGTCGCTGTTGCAGTAGCGCCCGATGGTATTAAAATACTCCCTATTGGCCAGACCGGCGAAGCAGGCGATTACTGCGAAGTCCTGGGCAATCTCAATTTCATCATTGGTTAATTCCTCTATCGGCGACTTACCGCGGTAACAAATCAGGCTGGCTTTTTGTACTGGCTTGCCCTCAATGCCCCTGTAAGTAGCCATTATAGCGTTGATCCTACACTGTGCAGCCTCATCTATCCCGTTGATAGCTTCATGCCGAGTGAAAGGCAAGATGGTGATCTCGCCGACATCATAAGCCTTGTCAATAGGGCACCAAGGCATGAACAACAGCATCGACATCTAACTATACCCCTCCTTTAGGACTCCTTCATAATCCATAGGGGGCTTTATCCTCCCGCACCACCATCGGCCTGGTCATGGCGTTCACTTCCAGCCAGTAGTGGGCCACTTTGGTCACCTCGTGCCAGGTAAAGCGGGCCGGATCTTTGATGGGCTCCTGGAGGGTGGGGGTGCTGGTGCAGTTGGTGACCACGTATAGCCAGTAGCAGTCCCGCCGGTCTTCGGCGACGCGGCGCTCGTTGGGCGTGAGCAGGATGGTGCCCGTGGCTTCGGCGAGACCCTTGGCCTCGATGAGCCTGAGTTCCCCGGAGTTGAGGTCCAGGCTGGTGATGTCATAGCCTAAATTCTTCTCGTGGACGTCGTAGACCTGGCGGCCCTGGGCCTGCTCGTATTCCATTACCACCTGCATAGCTGTAGCTTCGGTCTCGGGATTGGGCTGCATGCGACGGACGTCCGGCGCTTCGCGTTCCGGGTGTGGCAGGACCAGAACACTGGCTATGCGTTCAACGGCTTGAAGGGAGAGGGACCTCTGGCGCTCCAGTTCCTGGCGGCGTCGCTCCCGGCGGGCCAGAAGTTCGGCATGCCGGTTTTCGGCCTGGGCCAAACGCCCATCCGCCCCTGCGGTACCCTTTTCCCGGTTTTCATTGGCCTTGCCGATTTCTTCGTCAGCCCGCTGGAGCAGTTCAGTAAGGGAAAGCTCCACGTGGGCCGCGATGCGTTCCACTTCAGTTAGGCGCTCCACCCGGGTCTCCTCGAGAAAAGCCTTGAGAGCATTCTGATGCAGCCACGTCAACGGCTCAGGCTCAAGGGCGATGGCGGGAAGCTCGGCTGGCGGCTCAGCCGGCGAAAAATTACCCAGAAGGTTCGGTTCCCGCAGACAGGGGTCGGCATTGCCGGCGAGTTCCACGGCGAAGAGCCGCTCATGTACCACCTGCCCCAGGCCGTCCACCACCCGGGCTCGGAAGAAGTCAAGCCGCGCCGGTGAGGCATGTTGCAGGGAATAAAAGCAAGCCCCCTGGCTGAAGGCCTGGGCCGCCTTGGCAGAGGTATGCCGGCGGATGGCCTCGAAGAGGGGATGGCCGGGGGTGACCCACTCGAGGTTGTTCTTCTCGGCGGTGTCGCGATCGGTGGAACAGCGCGGGTAATTTACTGCCAGTGGGGGAAGTTTCCAGTCCGGGTCCCGTTCATGGCGCCTGAGAGCCGGGGGCGTCCGGGCGGGCTCGAAAGTATGGGGCAGGTTTTCCACAACCTTGAGATTGAGCGGGACATAAGCGGCCGCGTCGCGCAGGAAGCGTGCAATGGTCTCGGGCACCACGCGGCACTCCTGGGCCCGGGCCCGGCGCTCGATGAGCATCTCCAGGTTGAGTTTCTTGGAAGCCAGGCCCTCCAGGGCGGTTTGGCAGATGGCCCGGAACCGGCTCTCATCCACGTTTTCCAGCAACCGCTCTTCGAGATCGGCATCGCCCAGCTTACCGGCGTAATAATCGCGTAGAACCCGGTCTATGTGAGCCGCGGGCAGGACTTCGCCCACCACGTTGAAGACCGCATCATCGTCCAAAGCGTTGCGGATTTCCTGGAGCTTCTCCAATAGCCGCTGCAGGACTCTGCCCTCAATGGTGTTCGTGGCCACGAAGTTGAAAATGAGGCAATCATGCCGCTGGCCGTACCGGTGGATGCGGCCCATGCGTTGCTCAAGACGATTAGGGTTCCAGGGGATGTCGTAGTTGAAAAGAATATGGCAGACCTGTAAATTGATACCCTCCCCCGCCGCTTCGGTGGCCACCAGCACCTGGATGGTGCCTTCGCGGAATTGCTGTTCGGCGTAAAGACGGGAGCCGGGTTCATCCCTGGTGCCGGGTTTCATGCCGCCATGGATGAAGCCCACACTGAATCCCCACGACTTCAATTTTCCCACGAGGTAGTCAAGCGTGTCCTTGAACTCGGTAAAAAGGAGAAGGCGCTGATCCTGATTTTCGAAGAATCCCTCACGGTGGAGCAGGTCTCTGAGCTTCGTGAGTTTGGCCTCCAAATTGGAGGCTTCCACAGCCTGAGCCTGTTGGGCTAACTGGCGAAGCTCAGTGATTTCTTCCCGCACCTGGTTGGCGTTGGCGGCCAATGTGATGGCCTCCAGCATTTCTTCGAGCCGTTCCCGTTCCACATCCTCCATTTCCTCAAGCTCTTCCGGGTCAGGCAGGTCCGGCGGGGCCAGTCGGGCGAGTTCCTGGGCCTTTTTAAGCCCTTCTTCCAATCGGCGGGCGCGATTCTCCAAGCTGTGCCGCATGGCGTAAGTGCTGGAGGCCAGCCGGCGCTGGTAAAGGGACATTAAGAAGCCAACGGCTCGGGCCCGGGGGTCGTCACCCTGGGCGGCAGCCTTAGCGCTCTGCCGCTTTACGAAACGGGTGACATCTCTATAAAGATCGAATTCAGGTCCATCAATTTGGAAGTCGACGGTGTTTGGGATGCGCTTGGTAAAGATCTTCTCGGCCGCCCAAGTGCCGTCAGGCCGCCGTTCCGGAAAGTAGACCATGGCCTCCTTGGTGCGGCGAAGGTAGAAGGGGGCGCGACGGCGGTCCATGGCCTCCCGGATGGAGCGGACGTCTGCATAGACATCCGTGTCGAGCAACTGTAAGAAAAGGGAAAAATTGGCAGGGTCCCCCTTGTGGGGGGTGGCCGTTAGCATCAGAAGATGGTCTGAGGTATCCCGAAGGAGTTCACCGAGGGCATAGCGCGCGGTCTTGCGGGCTGGAGGAGTCCAGGACATACGATGGGCTTCGTCCACGATAATGAGGTCCCAGTTGACCTGCCGCAAACCTGGCAGGATTTCAATTCGTTTGGCCAGGTCAAGAGAAGTGATGACCTTCTTCTGCTCCAACCATTGGTTGACGCCGAACTGGTCCCGGATGTCGCCGCCGCGCAATAGGAGGAATTTCTCATCGAATTTTTCCTTCAATTCCCGCTGCCACTGGAAGGAAAGATTAGCCGGGCAGACAATGAGAATCCGTTCGGCAAGCCCTCGCAATTGGAGCTCGCGAATGAGTAGACCGGCCATGATCGTCTTGCCGGCGCCGGCGTCGTCGGCGAGCAGGAAGCGGACACGAGCCAGCTTGAGAAGATAATCGTAGATTGCCTCAAGCTGATGTGGCAGGGGATCGACCCGGGAGATGGAAAGACCGAAGTAGGGGTCGAACTCCCAGGCAATGCCAAGAGAGTAAGCTTGCAGGCCCAAGCGTAGGAGATGTCCATCGCCCTTATAGGTAAAACCGGCCTCGAGAATAGTAAGTCCTTCAAGCTCATGGCCACTGAGTGTAACTTTGCGGAAACGCTCAGATTGCATGCCAACAAGGCCTACAACCCAGGTGCCGTCGCCACTGGCACGCACCGTCTCCACGCGCATGGGCTCATTGAAGAGGGAACCGACTACGATACAACCTTCGTGTATCTGGACAAATGAAGTTGTCATCTAATTTCCAGCTGTTCCGCTATTGTCTTGACGATTGTCCTGAGCGCCCCCAGACCTCACCCACTCGTCCACTTCTTCCTTACGGAATTTCCATAAGCGCCCCATTCGGTGAGCAGGCATCTGCTTCTCGTTGATCCATTTATAAACCGTATCCCGCTTAATCCCGAGATAGGCCCCAATCTCATCTACGGAGAGCCATCGATCTTCCATTACTGACTCCAGTCGCACAGGATCAGTCTCCTTCCTAACCACCTTCAGACTGCAGACGGGGGAACCGGCTGGTCAAGAATAAACTCCATCGGCTTCCATCGGACTTAATCATGACAAACTGGTTTATATTGCATCACTTGTAACTTGTTTGTCAATCGTAGAATAGGGGTTTTGGAGGTCCAGCAATATCTTGGGGGAGGCACGGTAAAAAGGGGCCCGCGGGCCCCCCTTTCAATGGGCTCGATATCATGCCATGTTGGGACACGGTCTGGGCTACTCTGGGGGGTAGGCCCAGACGGCCCGGGCCCGGTTCAACGCGCTGCCTGCGCAGCGCCCTGGATTGTGGCCCGGTCCGCTTTATGCCGCCGCCAGGGCGCCCTGCCAATCATTGCCGGCATTGTGCCGCCAGGTGTCCTCATAGCCGGGGCCTTCGCCGTTAACATGGGAAACGGTGAAACCGCGCAGCCTGCTTTGGCTCTGGATGTAGGTGGCCATGAAACCGTAGGCTTTGAAGAACATGAATTTGCGTTCCTGGTACTTGGGGTGGCCGGAGAGTTCCAGCAGTCGCATGACGCCTTCCTGGATCAAGTCTTGGGCCTCGATGTACCAGGGAATCTTGTCCTTGAATTTACGCTGGTAGATGAAGCGCACCATCCGGTAGGCGGCTTCGGCATCGAACTCGCTCAAAGAGGGACAAACGGTTCGTTTGTTATAATCGACGATGAAATAGCCCCTTGCCAGGCTCGCTTTGGCCACTTTTTGATTACAGTTAAAATGGACCATCACACCTTCAATGGTAATAATGTCCTCGGGGATAGGGATAGTCTCCCGCTCCCGGCCCAGGTCCACCGGGCCGTCAACAAATCCCCGCTTGGGAGGGACGCCCTTTTTCAGGTAATCAATGATGTAGTAGCCGCGCTTTTCGGCGGTTACGGCGGTCATGTATGGGCAATTGGTGAGCCTCATGATTTCCTTGCGAGTCATCCCGGCTACTGGGATCACTTCGCACTCACGTTTAGGCCAGCCAACCATCCAGATTTCTGTTTTCATTGTGTGCCCTCCATAAGTAAAAATGATTTTTACTATGGAAGGTGCACGCAATATGCCTAAGTTATTGATATTACATATAATTAAGCACATTTAAAACATAGTACGGTTAATGAGTTACGCACGTTTCTTTATTTTTATACTGACCTTACACAACACAACTTGAAGAATATACAGTATGTTATACTTATTACGTCGTTGTTGCTTCTTATGAACATTTTGCGTAATACATAGTTGAAGTTACATAGTACAATTTACTTGACTCCATTTAATGTAAAGTACAAGAAATTGCATGGGATTACATACGAACAAACCAGTAACATTGACCTGTTTCTAAGCAACGTCCCCGAGACAGTCAAACTCCTCGTAAGTCACGCCTGTCGGGTGAGAATTTTGCGGGGCCTATCTCTCTACCAGGTGGCCAGGGAAATTTTGTGCCTGCTGCAAGCTTGTTAGGGGGTATCAAGAGGAAAATCTCTGGAAGTTTATAGGGAACAATCGGAAATTAGACGGGGGGATGGCGAGAAAAACCTGAAAATCCCAACACGTTTAAGATGGGCGAGGTCTGTCTCGACCTCGCCCTGATAGCTGGGAATCAGCCATATAAATTTTCAATCCACCTAACCGCTTCCACATCGCTGACTTTTCCCAGATACCTTTGAGTGGTAGAGAGATTGGCATGCCTCAGGATGACCTTGCTGACGATCTCCACGGGCACCCCTGATCTGGAGGCATAGGTGGCTGCATGGCGCCTCAAGTCATGCGGCCTTAAGTGGACCCCCACCAAGGCGCCGGCCTTTTTTACCATCACCCGAGCGGCGGTGTAGGTGATGGGGAAAATTCTTTGGTTCACTGCGGCGCCTCTGGCCTTGAGATAATCCTTCAACCGTTCGGCCAACTTCTTGGGGATAAAGACCACCTCCGTGCTTTTCCCGCTTTTCGGATTCCGAATGGTAAGCTTTTGATCATCCACATCCAGCGGAGTTAGCTTCAAGACCTCGCCCACCCGCATGCCCCCACGCGCCATGAGCTCCAAGATGAGTCGATTTCTCAACTTGGTAGTCCGGAAAATGATCTCGTCAATGGTCTCTTTTTCGGGGATTTGCCATTGGCCCAGCTTTCCCGGCCGAAATAGTTTCTTCAGCATCGGGGTGTCACAGGGATTTTGAAGCTGAACGTCAAGATTATTGCGAATGAAGTTAAAGAGGGCCTTGAGATAGGCGTAGCGGGTGTGCTTGGTGAGCTGCGTGCAGGTATCGTTGAAGCTGGTTAGAAAGGAGAGTATTTCTTCCGAGGTTATCGAAGCCAGGTCGCGGTCAGTAAAATGATCCCTGAATTTTGCCAAGAGCGAGCCGTAGGCTCTGACCGTATTTTTTTTGGGAATTCATCTTGTGGTAATCCAGGAACAGGTTGACGGCTTTGGAAACTTTCATGCTCCACCTCCAATTTTTGATGGCATCAGTCTGATGCTTATATACAGAGGATATCACAATTTTCTGAGGAATTTCGATAAGTTTCTCTAGTGGCAAGATATGTTTCCTAATGCTATTGGTTGACAGGACCTCGAGAGGCGAAAGAGGAATCACGTTAGTAAATTGACATTTCAGCCCGGTTATGGTCTAAACTTTTTCAGGTTAATGCAATAATGGAAACCAATGAGATTAAGGTGAACCCCTATGGCATCAAAGAAATCTAGGAGTAGCAAGGGGGCTTACCCACAAAATCCTCTGGAGAGAATCATAAGGGAAAGGTCTAAGGAGTTCCTTTCAGCAGAAAGGAAGTACTGGAAGGAACGCGAAGCCCTGCGCAATAGCATAAAGGGACCGGCAGACGCCCTGTCTCTCAGGGCTGGGGAAGCTCTTCCTGCTGACATGTCCAGTACAGTGTGGGGACTCCGTGACGGAGTCGCCTTTGTGAGGTATAAAAGCGTCACTGGGAAGCCTACCGTTCAATTCCGAATCCTTCAAATTACCCTTGAGCAATGGGGCGATACGGGGCTATTGGTTCCTCTCGCTGAAGGCGAGATTTCCTTGGCGCGTGCTGGTGTTATGAAAGGTTTGGGCCATGTGACCTTAATCAACTGCAGTATAAACGAGATCCATATTCCGTACGCTGAGTTTTCCCATATGCGCTATGGCGACCCATTGAATCTCCCACCAGTGGAAAGGGCGATTCTTGATTTCCAACTCACCCTTCTTGGGCTCCAGACGACAACGGTTCCAGTGGAAGCTGGGGCGCCCGAACGGCTTTCCGGAGAAAAGACGATTGAACGACTTCAAAAGATCGCCCGGCAATTTAGAGAACTCCTGCAGGGGGATATTAAGGAGGAGGCTCTACAAAAGTTCTTGAAAGAGCACCCCTTTATTTTGCATCAATCGGCCGAGAGAATTCCGAAACAAAGGCTTGGTGAAGACTTCGTAACTGACTTCGTCTTGGTTTCCACCACCACTCAGGGCCCCACATATACATTTGTAGAACTGGAACGCTCAAGCCATCCTGTCCTGACTAAAGGCTTCGCTTTGACAAGTCCCGTTAGCCACGCCATAGCTCAGATAAGAGATTGGGACGTGTGGCTTGAGAAGAATAAGGCATACCTACAGAACAAGTTGCCTGGCTTTGAAACTCCTAAATATATGGTTATAATAGGACGGTCTGCAGAGTTCACTGAAGATCAAAAGACATACATGCGGTCATACAACCGAGATTTTAGGAATACCGAACTGCTTACGTACGATGATGTGCTCGTACGGTTCGAAGCCACGATTCAAAGGCTACAGGCAACAGTGGATAGATGACGGGACGGGGAAAATTACATAACAAATTGCTTCAGCGGATTTGTGGACGTTGTGAGTCATAAAAGCGTTGAACGCTCCTTAAAGGGATACCAAATAACTGCTCTTTATCCGCGCCCTATAAGACTCCTGAAGGGCTTTGATATCTTACCGATATGTATTCTTTGCCGGGCGGCCCCGCTGCTTTGCCTGTCTTCTTTCATTTTCCTCTTTTAGGCGATTCATAATCCTGAGATATGCCCTCATGGCCAGGAATGACTCCGTGCTTAGGCGGTCACCTGTCATTGCCGCTTTCATAGCCTCAGGGTTTTTCCAATAATAGTTGACCCGGCGGTCGGATTCCTGGCAACTCTTGTAAGTCAAGTTGTAGCAATGTCGGCACCCGAAATATTTTCCACCCGGGGGCAGGTAGAGCTTCCCCACCCGCCGGCGACAGGGCCAGCCGTTCACCGTCAAGGGGCAGGTGAACCAATACCGCCGACCGCCATAATTGGGCCGGGTAGTCTGAATCACGATGGAATAATGAAGATTTTCCTTTTCGCCGTTCCTTACTGTCCTGGTATAATGCAAGCGCATGGTCAGGCCGTCCTCTCCCAGAGGTTCAAGGAAGAACCCTATGGACGCCGTTTCTTCACCAGTATTTGTATTTTGCCACCTCAAGGAGCCTGCCGCATAGTCCCGCATAATCAGCCCATCCCTGACCAACTGGTTAATGTCGAGGGAGAGGCCGTCGTTTACTGTGTTCTTTTTATTCCACCTGTACCACGAACCGCTCCCCTGGCCACCCATACCCCTCCCCCCTTTTTTCCTAAATCATTAACGAATTTTTCGTCTTCGAATTTTTCCCAGCTATTTTTGCGAAACGGATTTTACTCAGCTTCGGGCTTCTGCTCCTGTCTGAGAGCTTGCAATTTGAGAAGCATTGATAAGGTGCGCTCCAGCTTTCGGTCCAAAAAGATCTCGTACCTTGACAGGTTTTCCAGCTTAGCGACATCCAGGGCCTCACCTTGTGCCTGAGCCATTATGGAGCCATGGTTAGAGAGCACAGCCAGTCGCTGCGAAAAATACGGGATGGCCTCTTCCTCCAAGAATTCCAGAAGGCTCTCTGGCGTAGGGGAGTATTCTGAATCTTCGTCTTCCAGTTCCTCTTCCCACCACTCCCGGGTGCCCTCTAACAGCATCTTCAATGCCCGGGAATATGTGTCAGGACGTTCAGGGGCGATGATCTGTTGGGCTTTCTCAGCGGCTTGCAAGGCCTCAGTGGCTTCCTGCAGCTCTTGGCTCACCTCTCCGGGCTTCATGGTGAGGACCTCTCCCAACCATCGGAAATCTTTGGTTGACCCTCTCCATAATCCGACGAGTCCCGAGGCCATGGTGTCGCTGCCATCGTAGGAAACCTTGGAGCGATATTTGTTTCGGAAAGCTGCATTTTCCGCCAGGCGAAGGCGCCGCTTTCGCCAGACAATTCCGGCAATCTCCTCCACTAGGTGCTCCTCGGTCAGCCCCTGGGGGGTATACTCTGCCATCAGGGCGAGGTACAGCGCCTCATACTCTTCCGGGGACTCCCAGGGCAGAACCGTATAGCGGCTCAAAATCCCGTGACGCACGGCATTTAGGCGCGTCAGTTCGTAGGAGTCCTTGGCCGCTACCAGCTGATTTTCTTTTATGACCCCAGTCATTGAATCCTCCTAATAAAAATTCAAGATTTGCGATAGACCGAACTCGGCTGAAGTTATACCGGGGTCGGGGTCGGGACCCCTCCCCCCACCCTTGCCTTGCCCATGAGTTTATTTTTAATCAAGTCCAGCCTCCAGGTTCTGCCCTCCAAAGAGCCGGGGTGGGAAGTCAAAACTCCACGGCCTTCAAACCCGCCCTCTGCACTCGCTTATAATTACGGTGATATTCCCGCCGGCGCTCCGGGTCCTTATGGGGCATGGTTTCCCCGCAAAGCCTCATGGATTGTATTTTTTATGGTAGTCACAGTTTGACGGTGTGGTGAAAACCCCCCATTTTCGGGCATTCTGCCCACAAAAAAAGAAGTCCGGATCCCTCCGGTATGTGCAAGTAGTTTAGGTGGGGGGGGGGTGCTTTCTGGAGTCCCTTGTCGCGCACGCCAGTTCGCCAAAAAATTGAAAAATACAAAAAAACCCTTCCCCCATAAAATTTCAGGTTCGGGAAAAGAAGTCCCGTCATTCCTGGGAAAACCGTTCATTTTTATACAATTTGCAGACTAAAAAAGGGCAGCCTCCAGGTCCTCACGGTCAAGCCTTTTGAGAAGCCAAGGAGGCCACGATTCTTCTTGTGCCTTTGAATGCTTTTTGGCATAAACCCAATAGGTTTTCCAATGCATCCCCTTGGGCTTGTGGGGGAACGGGAGAAAAGAATTTGCCTGGCCTCCTAACAGTCGGCGGATCTTGTGCGCCCGCCGGATTGCCCGGATATCCGCGGTTTCATTCTGGCTTGTGTAAGCCAGGCCGCAGCATTTACGGCAACGGTATTCCTTCCCCTTAAAATAGAGCACGCCCACCCGCCGCCCACAGGGGCAGACAAGCCATGGGCGCCACCCTCCGAAATAACAGGGGGTTCGGGTGAAAACCAAAGGTTGAGACAGCTTCTCGTTTGCTACTTCATAGGTCATAACCAGTTTGGCGCGATACATGGCCTCACCAAACTTTTTCATTTGCTTGCTCAAATCTCGAACATCTAACCGTTGGCGGCCTTCCACTAAGGGCTTTACGTTCCACCTATACCGCCCTGATCCATATCCACCCATAATTTTTTTCCGAAATCATTAGGCTAATTTGCCATACCGAAGGGATTAAAAACCTTCCCCCAAGTCTTCCCGGTCCAGCCAGCCGGCTTCGATCATGGCTGCCTCAACCTGCCTCAAGGCCTTCCGGAATTGCGGCCATAGTAGGGGGGATAAAGCCAGCCCCTTCTTGGTGGGGGCCGGTTCCTTGCCTTCTTCTGTGATGAACACCCGCATATCAATAAACTTATGGCCTTTGAACTCCCCGAGGCGGAACCAGATGGTCTCCCGGGTGTTCTTGGACAGTTGGCATATTTGCTTTCCACTCATAACCGATTCTCCTCTTATTGCGTCAAGCGCAGGGTGCCATCCCCCACCGTAGCCTCAAAGTGGGGACACGCCGTCTTTCCGGGGTATGCTCCTGGCCTTTTGCTCAGGTGGGCCAGGGCGCATTGTCCGAAGCCTTGGGTCGGGTTCAGCCGGGAGGTTTTGAAGTGGGCGCAGCCGCCGCAGGTTTTCTCGTCCTCTGGGGTGGGAACCTGGGCATAGGCGGCCTTGGGTTGCCATTCACAAATGAAACACTCATCCCCCACGAAAACTATCCCTCCGCACTTGAAGCAGTAGCAGCGCAGGAACTCCCGCACTTCTTCCTTGTGGGTCTTCACCACTTGAAGCAAGACCCGCACCTGCACCAAGTCAGCAATCTGGCCCCCATCAAAGCGCACCTTAATTTCTTCCCCGTCAAGGCGGAAGCGGAACCCCAACTTGGCCAGCTTCATCACGACATGACCAGTCCTCACAGGGAAACTTCCTCTCCAGAAAAGATGGCAGAAATATCGTCCATGCCGTCCATATCGTCCAGGCCCGCAGCTGGTGCAGCTTTCCCGTGGACGGTATTCCCGACGGCATCGTCCAGATTGTCGGCAATATCGTCCAACCCCGAGTATTCCGGCCCTTCATGGACGGTATTTCTTGTTTCTTGGACGGTGGCGCTGGAAATATCGTCCGCCGGAGAATCCCTTGGATCTTGGGTTTGGGCGGCATGGACGCTGTGGACGGTATTTCCCTGGCTTTTTCTGTCTATACGGATGGTTCGTTCGCCACTATGCGCTCCAGTAATTCTGATGCCGAAGTGCTTCAAGAACACTTGGGCCTTGCGGAGGCGCCGGGTTAGGATATTGGGGGCCTGGGGCCAGGCATAAGATTTGCCCACCTTTAGTTTGCGCTTTTCCTCCGGAACCAACGTGGTTAGCGTCTCATGGAGTTCCGTGGGGGTGCCTTCCCAAAATTCACGCTCTCTCATGAAGTCCACCAGGGTTGATGCCACCAGGTCCGCTTCCACCGACGCCGTGGCTTGTCCCGCGCGGTTCTCGGCGTATACCTCCAAAAAAGCCCCATCAGGCCACCCCCATGCCGCTTCCGCGGCCGTAGCCCACTTGGCGAAATCGGCCATCCGGGGGAGCCGGGATATTTTTAGGGTCTGTAAGCGGCGCAAGGCCATGCTCACCCCATTTAGCAGCGCCCCCAGGAGGCGAGGGCGAGCTTTCTCGAATTGCTGCCAGATAACGGCCTCTTCTTGGCGTTCGTCATCGGTGTCGAAATCTTTCAGCTCTACCAACACCTGCCGGTCGACGAGGTCCTGACTGGCGGCCACAGGGTTGATCCCCGTCAGAAGGACTGGCCGCATGGCCTCAAACAGGGCCTCCTCATCATCCGTGTAGAGGGCCCGGGTGGCAAAGCCGCCGCCGGTAGCCAGCCGGCAAAGACCGTCGGAGAGCCATTGGGGCAGCGAGGTCAGATTGTCGAAGGCACAACACCACCCATTTTTGGCCGAGATCACCAGGTCTCGCAGCTCCTTGGGTTCAGCCCGCAAGGGAGAGGAATTTGGGTCAACGAGGCTCCTCAGCATCCTGGCCGCCGTGCTCTTGGCGCTTCCCTGGGGGCCATGAATGGCCAGAATGGGATACGGGCCGGTGGGCCGCAAAGCCTCCACCAGCCATGACACGATGAGCTTCCAGGTCTTCGCCCCTCGGGAGCCTGCGGGCAGATTGAGAAATGGTCGCAATTCGTCGACGGTGCCCTCCGGATGGGGGAGTGGTAGCGGCAGCATGCCAGGTCTCCTCACGAACTTCACCGGAGGAGTTGCTACTACCCGCCACCCCTGGGTGTCCACCTCCACCGCCCGCCAGGTGAGGTCTCCCAGGTCCAGATAGACTCTCCCGCCATGTTCCCCCACCCTCACGAAAACAGGCAGGGTGGGGCCGTCGAAGAGAGCTTGTGCCTCTATGACGCCCAGAGCATCGTTGAGGGCTTGGGCGCTGGGGGCCTTGCCGGTCTGCCGGAAATATGCCCGGCGAAGCCACAGGCGGAAGTCTGAGGAACGGACGGGGAAGGTGGCGTGGATGTCTTCGTTTTGCAGAGAGAGAAACCCCGATTTATGGCAATCGTGGAAAAACTCGCCGTGGGATGCCAAGACAATCATTACTTCAGCTTGAGTAAGCTTTTTGGCCTGCTCAGACGAGGCCTCTCCCTTTGGTGGGCTCTCCGGTTCGGAGGCCGCCACCGGCCTGGCCTCCGTCTTTAAACTTTTCACCAAGGACTGAATGTCCTCTCCTTCGACGTGGGCTTCGGAGAGGTCTTTTAAACCCGCTGGCGGTATCATGGCCTTGACCTCCACCCCGGGCAGCCGGACCGCCACTTGGCCGGGAAGCTCCGGGGCGTCAGGCTCTTGCCAGACGTAAATGGTGTGAAAGTCGGCGAAATGCGCGGGGTCTATGGTCTTGAGCAGGGTCTTACCAGGGAGGCCCACCGCAGGCAGGTCGTAGCCCCAAGCGGTCAGGGAGTCTGACTCCCCTTCCACTACAATCAATTCGCCGCCGGGACGAAATTCTGGCAGTCGCCAAAGGCCGTAAAGCATTGGCTTGCCGCCCTTCTTTGACTTGGGCCGCTCAGCCATGGAGAACCGGAAGCGAACGGCCTCCTTGATTTCGCGCCCTTCATGGTCTCGATAGGTGAAAACCAAATAGGGGCCGCCCTTGCCGGTTGCCTGGGAAACTCCATGTTTGGTAAGGAACGCCGGGGCAAGCTGCTTGGCCTTGGCGAATTCAGCTATGGTCAGACCGGCAGGTGCTGCGGCGTCGGAAGATTTCTTTTTTTCTCCGTGTCTTGAAGATCCCTTGGTGGGCCACAATCCCTTCGCCCTTAAAGCCTCGATCACCGCCTCCTGAGGGCACCCACCAAAGCACTTGACCAAAAGCTTCCCTTTTTCATCGGATACCGACAAGGACGGAGTCTCATCTCGGTGGGCCGGGCAGTGGGTTAAATACCCTCCACCACTTTTCTGTCCGCAATTGCAGACGACCGCACCGCAAGCGAGCTTCTGGGCGATCTGCTCGGCGGTTATCACTGTTCCCCCCTCCGGGACGTGGAAGGGGAATTCCGCCTTGCTCTCAGCCTTCCTGCTTCGATAATTTCATCCAAGACGTTTAAGTCAACAAACAAGGCCCCGCCCAGCTTTACGAATAACTGCGGGAACTTTCCTAAATGCTTCCACTTGTAAAGTGTGGACTTACAGAGCGGCAGCGAGTCCGCCTTGGCAAGCCTTATGAGATTATTCTTCATAGCGCCTCCTTAGATTTCTCTATTCAGGAGCCGTAGTGCTCTTTATTGCCCCTTATAGATAAAGGCGCTACAAAAGGCGTAAAAATTCTACAAATGGCGTAGCAGATGAAAAAAGTGGAATTAAAGTTCCCAGGGGGTGGGTTTATTAGGGGTGTAAGAGCAGGAGTAACTGATCTTAATGGAGTTTTTCAGGTGTTGGCCGAGGGCGGGATTTTCTTTTTTAATTTTTCCCAAGCTCCTTTGGATGGCAATATAAACTGCCTTGTAGGCCTTATCCGCCAATTCTTTGGGTCTGGAAAGGGATAGACCTTCTTCTTCCCATTTTTCCCTCCCCATCTGTTTGAAGATTTCAATCTGTTCGGAATAAGGGCTGCCACCCACTTCTTGAACCAGATCAAACACGTGCAATGACCGTCTGGGATTTCGTAGCAAAATGGCCAGGTAGCTTAATCCTTTTATATGTTTAAGCGTTTTTTCCTCGCCATCATAAACAATCCTCCAGACATCGCCCTCTTTACGAAATATATTTCGGGACTTATCCATTTCATCGGTCGGTATCTCGGCAGACCTTCTGTATGCTTCCGGAAGAGCAAGGATTAGTAGACAACTCGATGGAAGAGTCCCCTCCCGAATTTCTTTAACATGATTTTTGATGGCGCCGTCGATTACGTCACAGATTTGTCCGGCATGACGTTTATGAAGGTCCAATATTTTCGCGGCATTCTCATCAGCGGTCCCCTCCAAGTGCGAAAAAACCCGGCTTGCTTCTCCAAAGTGGGAGAAGAATTCTATCTCGCTCATCCTGGCCACCTCGGTGGCCGTCCTGATGTAGGACTCCAACATCGTCCTGTCTTCCAGCGTTTCCCGGGCCCCTGTCAACAGGTCCACCTTGTACATCTCTGAAGGTTCGTAGTCGCCATAACCAGAAGCAAACACCGCAAAACGGCGGTCGATGCATTGGGAGCACTTGCCGCAATGGGTATGCAAGGTCGTCATTTCCCTCACATGGGAACAACTAACTGAAGATTTGATGAGGTCGACGCATCCGGTCTCACCCAAAAATCTCACCACTTCTGCCCGGGTTTTCCAGAGGAAGGGATTTTCCACTTGGAAGGGCATCTCCGTTATCAGACTGATCAGTTCCCCAAAACCCTGAAGGACTTGGGGGTGGGTAGTCCGAGAGGCCCGCGCTCCGATCAGTTGGGCCGAGATCGGCAAGTTTAAACTAACTATGCCGTTCTCATACATGCGAATCCTGGGCAGGCCGAAAAGGTGGGCCAGGGTCGCACCCAAAGCGCAGTAAAGAAAGGAACGGGTGCGCTGGGTATATTCCCCTCCCCAGGCTCCATGTTTGGTTATCCACACGGGGACATGGGTAGGCACAGGGTTGGCGTCAAGTCCAAGTCGTATGAACAATTGGTTAAAAAGAGAACGTTGTTTGGTTAGGATTTTAGGAGCGGCGCGATGGGACACCAGGAGGGTTCGTTTTTTCTCTATGACGGCTTCTCGAACTGCTCCCGCCAGGGAGTCGAGACCCCCCGAATACAGGACCACCTCTTCGGGTTGCAGATTCGGGTCACCCAGGCCCTCAAAATATTTTTCAACGGGTGGGGGACTTTTTAGCTTGGCAAACGTGAAACTGTAAAAGTCGTCCGACAAGAACCCTATGGTTCTTGACAAGCACTCGGAGATCACCGGGGAATTCCAAATATCCGGCTGCCTCACCGGGATATGAAACTTCAGGTGGCGCCGCCACTTCGCCCCCACCCCCATGTCGGCTTTGCCTCCCCGCGTAATGGCTTGATCGGCACAATACACATAGGCAGCAATCTCCAGGAGGTCGAGGAAAACTTTGGATATATTGGCAGCTAATCTCTTGCTGATATCCTGGATTCTGAGATCGACATTCTGTTTTCCACCAGAAAGCTGAAGACGGATCGGCTCCTTAAAGCCCTGCCCCCGAGCAGGCCAATCGGCGTCGCCGCAGAGGATGACCCGCTCATTGCTCATTGAGTTGCTCGCCCTTCGCCAGTTCAGACCTGATTTTTTTCAGGGCCACAAAGGCAAAATCACCGGCTTTCTTGAGGTCAATGCCCCCTTCATAATGGGTCTTGGAGAACCACCCCCCGGCGAATTCCTCGACGATCCTCGCCGCCTGCCGGCAGTAAATATCCAGGGCCTGGTTAAATGCGCTATGCTCCTGAATATTCACAAACCGTTGGCCACGGCCTACATGGTTGGATAGTTCACGGCTTAGAAAATAGGTCAGGTAACGGCCTAAAAACCTGGAAAAAAAGTCTCCCCCAAGGGTGCCGAACTCTTTGGCAGTGGAAAAGCTTCGTACCGCCCTATGGACGTCCTCAGGTGTGGCTCCAAAGAGGCTTCTGGTCTTCTCCCCCGCCAGTTTGGTGAGGCTTTCCACCGCGGCCAGTTGGGCCATCTCACCCAGGTCAGACCTTATTCCTTGTCTTCTGGTGTAGGCGTCAACAGCATCCGTAAAAGCCCCCACCACCTCCATCAGGGTCGGTTGCGGAGAGACTTCCAGACCTCGCTGTCTTAGCTCTTCGGAAAAGTTTTGGCCTTTGGCGGCCAGGGGGACTTGGGTTAGGAGCCAAAGGGAATAAATCAGGGTCGGGTCTTTGGAGGCGGTTTGGAGGCCTTTCCGGGAAGCATCAAAAGCCACAAGTGCTATATCAGCGGTACTTGCCCCACTGTCTATCAGGCTCACCACCTGATTCCATTTGACCGTACGAGGCAACCTGCCTAGTCGGATATGGCCCATGCTATTGCCCCAAAGTAAAGGTTCGAGTAACTTCCATGGGGAGAATTTTAAGCTAATCGTTGCTTGTCTTTGGCTGGCCGGTTCGGGTTATCTGGTGAATATAGCCATATGCCTCTACCGGGGCCGCGACCGTGGTCCTCATAAAAGAGGTCTCCTTTCTGAACGGCGATTGCGGCCAGGTGGGAGCACCACCTCCTGATACTTGAGGTCCCTCGTCTACGTTCCATAAACGCACCTAAACTAATACTGGGGACATCGCCATCCTGTCTTGCTCCAAGAGGTATCCCATCCGGATTGTGGATTACATAGGTGATCGCAGCTTCGTATTCCTCAGCGGTGAACTTCTGTGTCGAATTTTCCGACATGACAAGTGTGTTTCCCGAGTTATCCGTTTGCCATTGGAATTTTCTGGGATTATGCTCACTCAAGGTATTGCATCTTTTCCACTCAGGGATTCCACCTCTCCGCAGTTCATGCTTCCAGAATTTACCCTTGCCCTCAGGCACGGCATTATCTTTTCCCAGAGGGTTTTTGGGGTCCTGGGCATTCAATGTTTCATCATTTTCTGAGGCATTGATAAAAGATTCTTTCTGCAACCTTAGCCTTGCTTCACGAATGAACAAATTCCGGTTCGTTCCAATCCTCCCGCCCGACCCGAGGTGCCGATGGTTATAAAGAAAGCCACTTCCAACAAGCCAAAACAGCTTATCCACATTATAGGGAGTCACTCCCTGGTTGTAAGCCACTCTTGTAATGGCCTTAAAGACCCGGTAATCATCTGTGTCATTGTCAACAAGGCCAAGCCCCTTGAAGATCGCCTTGACGTGCACATCGGGCTTCCCGAAATCAAAGTACCCCAACTCCTTAAGGAAGTCGCAGGCTAGCGGAAAGCCAAAACCTTCAATTTCAAAACTCAAAAGCATCGGTAAGGCCGGACGGACACGATCGTCCTTGGCGAAGATATCTACCCACCCATAAAACTCATCGGCGGAATGGAACTGTGAGAGATAAAGAGCGCCCGAGGTAGTGGTTCGGCAGAAGAGGGGCCATATGCTCCTTGGGGTTCTACGGAACTGACCTCTCGGTTGAAGTTGCTGCTCTATGTCGTCGAGAACCTGTTGCCAATCCAATCCGTATTTACGAGAAACTTCAGCAGGTTTAAAAGAGCATAAAATGACCCCGAGTCTGTCAATGCCACCAATAGCTCCTCCAATGACGCCCGAACTCATGCCTCTATTCTGAGCACTATCCAGAAGCCTATAATAAATGGACGATATATCTGGAGCACGGAGGGAATCAAGGCTTGGATTGAGATACTCTTCGAGGAGACTTTCGGTCAATCCAATATTCTGGAAGCCTAATAAATAGCCCTTTGCAAGCTTATATGCAGAACGGTCAAGTTCAGGCTGTTCCATGGGTGGCCTTTGAAACGTGTTGCAAGGGTTCGAAAAAGAATATGCCGGGGTGCAGACTTACTCCATAAAGTTATACTGGTTAGCGGTAAGCTTCTCGGCGGTGTTTGATGTGAAGAACGTGGATAACTTGCCCGATGAGGTCAATCTCCAGGATAATACGCCAGTCCCCCGCCCGCAAGCGCCACTGGCCCGGCTTCATCTTTATCTTGCGCAGTTCGGCATGTTCAGGGTTAATTAGGATTTGATCCAGAGCCTGAATAATCCTCTCCCTCTGGGAAGCATTAAGAGCCGCCAGGTCCTTTTGGGCATGTTTGGTGAAACTGAGCCTCACCGGCCGAGTTCCTTTTTTACATCCTCCCAGGCCACCACCCTGCCCTCGGCCAGGTCTCTTTCCGCTTCTTCAAGGTGGGCCAGATCTTCCTCATCCAGGGGTTCATCATCTTCCGGCGCATAAAGGAAAGCCCGGAGCAAGGGATCGCCGGTCTTGCTCAAAAGGTATTCCAACAGCCTCTTGGCCGCCAGGGTATCACCTTCCGGTAGGGCATCAACAAGTCGATAAAGTTCGCTTTTGGGAATGGTTTGCACGGTGACTCCTCTCAGGTCTATTCAAGAGCCTTAGTCTGCTTTTCCGTTCTGACTTGGGGTGTAAGCAGTTCTCCGCTTTTCAGGGCCGCTTCCCGCATGGCCCCAGGCTTCAAGTGGCTGTATCTCTGAGTGGTGCGGGCGTCTTTGTGCGTTAACAAAGCCTGCACGATACTCAAGTCCACTCCATTGCTTACCAGGGTAGAAGCAAAATGATGCCGCAACCCATGGAATCGGAAGTTACCGGGAAGTCTCGCCGCCTGGCGTATACGTAGCCAAGGACCTTTAAAGTCGGTCCGCTGCCGGCCATTCTTCCCAGGGAAAACATAAGGTGATCGAACGTCAAGGCTCCGCAATACCTCAAGGGCCTGGGGGCTGACGGGTAGAGTCTGAGTCTTGCCGCCCTTGGGGCTCCGGATGGTTATCATACCACGGTTATAATCCACATCATCCCAGGTCAGCTTGAAAAGTTCGCTCCTCCGCAACCCGGTAAATAGGGTGAATTTGACAAACGAGGCGCTCTCCCTGCAGGGCCAGGAGTTCAAGGTTATCATAAGACGGTCGGCCTCTTCATCAGAGAGAAACTCAGTCCTGAGATTATCCAGCCGGGGCAACTCCACCCGGTCCAAAGGGTTGTCCCCCTTGTAAAGCCCCCACCTCTTGGCCAGATTGTAAAGCCGGTTGAGCAGGACCATTTGATGCTTGATGGTGGCCATGGAATATGGTTTTCCCTGTTTACTGATCCCCTTTCTCAACTCCAGCTTCATTCTTTCCACGTCCAAGCTTGAAATGGCATCCAGACGCTTCCTGCCAAACCTGGGTTCCAGGTGTTTGCGGTAATTGAGCAGGTCGTCGTCCCAGGTCTTTTTATGCTCTTTGGCCCAAGGAAGATATTTAGCCCATAATTCATTAAGGGTGGGAGCCTCCTTGATACCGCGGTTAATTTCGTATTCTCCCCGTACCATGTCCCCTTTAATGGCCGCTTCCGTCTCCCTGGCGATGGTTAGGTTATCCACGACTCGGGTAACCCGCTTGCCCTTGATAGAGACGCATACCCGATATTTTTTATCCCGTCCAAATGCGGCCCCGCAATTTGAACACGATTTAGCCTCTAATCCATTGCTGGTATAGCATCCGCTGCAGAAAATTTGAATCGCCAAATTAACGCCCTCCCGCTGGCTTGCTCAGATTTTCCTGTGCACATCCTGTGCATAGATGCAGAATAAGCCATCTAAAATCGGGAAAAATAATCATAGAAGCTATTGCGATAATATGCTTATATTACAGGGATTGTCAAGATTTATCTTAAGGCCGGAAAAACTGGAAAAAAATTATGAAACTGAATGGGGTTCAGGGGGTCGGAGGTTCAAATCCTCTCGTCCCGACCAGGAATTTCAAGGGGTTGGCGGTGTGCCGTTGGCCTCTTTTTTATTTGTGGTACACATAGTGTACATGTGGCCCTTTTGAATAATTTTTTGGAGGGGCTTGTCTCTTTCTAGCCGTTTGGTTAATGGTCATCTTCCCCGCCATCCGGGCCCACTTACCAGCGTCCAGGACTACCTTTGTCCTGGTAGTCATTTGGTGATAGCCCCAGCCGCCCTGTCCGTGGCTCTTGTGCCGCAGCATATCGACTCGCAGGATAAGAAAGTCCCCCTGTTCGTGAAGGCGGACCTGCTGACCTGGCTCCGGGGGACGGAGCAAACAGTCCAATCAATGGGGTTGACCATCATTGGGGTGGCCAACCCTGGCCCCGTGCTGTGGACCGGGTGCCAGGCCTTAACAGGCTGTTGAAAAACCACTTCAATTAAGCTGTGTCATCCTCTTTGAGGACGGTTTCGGCACCCTTATGACGGGCAAATTTTCGGCAACATCTGGGTTGCTTGCTCCTTTGCCGGTCGGATGACGGTTTTTCTGGCCCTGGCCGGGGCTTAAGGAGACACCGCCGCCGTCAGGGTGAACATGAAGCCCAGCCGGTCCTGGCCTCGGTGGCGGGTTTTCCGGAGATTGCCCACGGCCTTCATCCAGCCGAAGATCTCCTCCACCCGTTTGCGCAGGCGCTGACTGACCGCGTACCCCGGATGCCGGGTGGTGCGGCCGTCGATGGCGGACCTCCGGCCATTGTGGTTTTGGGCCACGTGGGGCGTGGCTTTGAGAGCCCGCAGCGACTGGACCAACTCCCGGGTATCGTAGGCCTTGTCGCCGCCCACGGTGCAATGCTCGCTGGACAACAGCCCGGCCGCGGCCAGGTCAGAGTCCAGGAAGAGCGCCTGATTCTTGGAAAAAACCGAATGGTTTCAGACCGTATCGTCCACGGAGAGCCCGACAAACCAGCGGGACAGGAGGTTGTAATCTAACTGTTCCATCAACAGGCGGACGCCGCGGACGGTGTAGAGGATTTGCAGCACCAGGGCGCGCCCCAGCTTTTCCGGGGGGATGGAGGGGTGCCCCTCCCGGGCATACATGGCCTGGAACTCGCCGGACAGCTCTTTTAAGGCTTGATTCACCGTGTTGCGAATGGGCCGTAAGGGATGGGATAGTCCTGGGGCACCCGGGCTTCGGGAGACAGGTAGCTGAACCTGGCCTGCTGCTGCAGATCGTCAGCGCGCCTACTGGCTGTCACAGAATAACATATTGTTATCGTTAACTATATAACTTTTTTGGCAGTATGCCCAGGGTTATTTAAAGATCATCAGGAAAAGAGTTTTTCAACAGCCTGCCAGGCTATTGTGCTGAACGCCTGGTTTTTGGGGTCCCGCTAGGAGTCCCGCGGTTTTTCCCTGGGAAGCACCTTTTTTAATACCTTATTCAGTTCATCGATTTTGTAAGGTTTGGCAATGACCTCGGAAAAACCATATCTGCGAAAGTCGGCCATTACCGGGTCATCGGAATAGCCGCTGGAGACAATGGCCTTGAGGTGGGGGTCGATCTCTTTAAGCCGCTCCATGGCCTCTTTGCCGCCCATGCCGCCGGGAACGGTCAGGTCGAGAATCACGGTGGCATAAGGGTCGCCCGTGTCCTGGGCTTGAATAAAAAATTCTATGGCCTTGGCGCCGTCTTTGGCCAGCTGCACTTCATAGCCCAGGGTCCGCAGCATTCTCCCCACAACCTCGCCCACCATCGGCTCGTCATCCATCACCAGGACCTTGCCACTGCCAGGACTCAGTTCGCCGTCCTCCCGGGGTGGATGGGCAACCTTCCGGTTGCTGGCCGGGAGGAAAACATGAAAGGTGGCGCCCTCTTCCAGTATCGACTCCACGGTTATATGGCCCCGGTGATTCTGGATAATCGAGTAAGAGGTGGCCAATCCCAGGCCGCTGCCCTTCTGTTTGGTGGTAAAGTAGGGATCGAAGATTTTCGACAATTGGTCCGGCGGTATGCCCCTGCCCTGATCCTGGAAGGAGATTTTGATATAATTGCCGGGGGCGAGGGGCAGTTCACTTCCTGGCTCCACGGTGAGATTCCCGCCCATAATCCTGATCATCCCGCCGCGGGGCATGGCTTGCACGGCATTGATCACCAGATTTTGGAAAACCTGGTTTATCTGTCCGGGATCGGCTTCCAAGGCCCAAAGATTGTCCGGCAGGCTGATTTGGTAATTGACCAGCGAACCACGGCAGGCGAAAGAGGTGGATTCGGTGAGGAGTTCCTTAACCGAAACGGTTTTCTTAATCGGCGCCCCGCCCTTGGAGAAGGTGAGCAATTGCCGCGATAGGGTCTTGGCTTGCATGCAGGCCCTTTCTGCCTGGGCCAAACTTTCCCGGCTTTCGCCTTTCACCTGGACATCCAGCATCGCCAGGCTGATATTGCCGATGATGGCGGTGAGGATATTGTTGAAGTCGTGGGCGATGCCGCCGGCCAGGGTCCCGATGGCCTCCATCTTGCTGATTTTCTGGCGTTCTGCTTCGGCCAGCCTGGCTTCGCTGAGATCCCGGCCCACGGCTATACTGCCGGTCACCCGACCTTCCAGGTCGCGCAACATGCGGATGGAGAGGCTGCAAGGAAAGACGGCGCCGTCCTTTTTGCTCATGGCGATTTCATAGTTTCTGAGAAAGCCGCGCTGGCGCAATTGCACCAGCATCGCCCTGAGTTCGCCGGGGTCCGCATACAGCTCAGAGTGATGACTCTTCTGGAGTTCTTCGAAAGAATAGCCGAATAATTCCTCCGCCGCTTTATTCCATTTGCTGAAATGGCCGCTCTGGTCCACCGCGCCGATGGCATCGACGGAACCGGCGAACACGCTCTCCAGGGCGTGGTGGGCCTTGCGGATTTCCTCCTGGGCCCGGTGGCGCTCGGTGATGTCGGCCGCCAGGGACATGATGCAGACCACTTGCCCCTGGTCATCGGATAAGGGCGCGGCATAGAGGCTGATTTCAATGGGCGAACCGTCTTTTTTCCGGCGGTTGAGTTCAATTCCCTGGAAAGCCGCACCGTCTTTGGCCCGCTGCAGCAGGCCCTGGAACTCCTCCAGTTTATCGGTGGAGATGATGGGCAGCGGTTGTCCCAGGACCTCGCCTGCGCTCCAGCCAAAGATGCGTTCGGAAGCCGGGTTCCACATCAGCACCTTGCCTTCGAGATCCAGGACATAGATGGCCAGGGGCGAGGCGTTGAAAATAGTCTGCAGTTGCTGGGTGGTCTGGCGCAGGGCCTTCTCGGTCTCCCGGCGCACCCGGATGTCTTGCCGCAGCAGCTCGTTGGCCTCCTTGAGATGCGCGGTGCTTTCCGCCACCTTGAATTCCAGTTGTTGGGTATAATTTTGCAGTTGAGCCCGGGATTCCTGCAACTGGAGAACCATTTCATTGAAGGCCCGCCCCAGGTCGCCGAATTCGTCTTTTGAACTGATGGCCACCAGTTCGGCGGATTCTGTGCCGCTGGCGCGGATCTCCATGATGGCCTTGAGCAATTGGCCCAGGGGCTTGGTCACCCAGAGTCGGAGCAACAGGACCAGGGATAAGCCGCCCAGGGTGAGAAAAATGAGGGCCATTCCCACCGAATAGATGACCATCTGGGCAACCTTACGAGAAACCAGGCTCGCCGGGAACCCGATGATTATCCCGGCGACCGGTGCATTATTGGCCCCGAGCACCGGTACCATAAAATTGTAATAATTTCCGGTCTGTTCACTATATTGGTTCAGGTTTTCCTTTTCATCTTCCAACAGTTTTAAAATGTTGGCTGAATTTAACTTCCCCTCGTGTTTCAGAGAATTGTTATGAAATAAGATATTGCCGTGCAAATCTATTACCAGCGCGTAAGCAATCTCGCTGTAATTATTGATGATTTCCTGGCACTGTTCATCGAAGCCCACCAGGTCGTGCAGGGGGATGTCATATTTCAGCAATTTTTCCAGTTGATATTTTAAGATGCTTCCCACCAGGAAGGCCCTGGACTTTAAGGATGCGGAATATTCCCGCAGGAAAAAGACGCTGCTGACCGCGGTGGTCGCGGCCAGCGCCAGAAACAGGATGGCAACCGAAATTAAAATTACTTTTTTTCTTATTCCAATAGCCATAATTAAAAATCTTTATTAACGTCCTCCCGCACGGTTACTGAAAGCAAGAGGCTCGATTTGATCTTGAGCCCCAATTTCTTGGCCCGGAGGAGGTTGATCATGGGAACCCCTTTGACTGTGGGCTTCATGGGGTAGCTGGCCGGACTCCGCCCTTCCAGGAGAATTCCCCGGGCTATCAGTCCCGCGGCATAGCCCTGTTTGTCTTCGGAAACATTGACCGTGCATAGGGTGCCGTAGGAGATGCGATCGGCAAAAAAACTGAAATCCGGCAGATTGCTGTGATCCAGCACCCAGCGGCACACGGTTTTATAAGAAACATTTTTGCCCTTCTCATCTTTGAAGGAGAAAATCCCCAGAAATCCGATGGCGTCCACCTCTTTTTGCAGTTCCGCCAGTCTTTTTTTAAATTGGGCGAAGGTGTGGATCAAATCCCAACTGGTTATTTCTATGTCCGGGAGTTGAGGCAGGGCCTGCTTCATTCTGGCCAGGACCGGGGGCCAGGTGGGGTCGTCGTCATAAATTATGGCGATCTTTTTTACCGAGGGCGCAATCTGCTTCAGCAGTTTTACCGATTCGACGAAGTGCTCTTCCTCCAGCACCCCGGTGACATTGCTGCCGCCCGAAAAGCCATAGAGAGAGGGATCGGCGTTTACGCCGCTGAAGACAAAGGGCAATTTCTGATTGACATAATGCTTGACCACATATTCCTGGGCGTAATCATCCGAGGTATAGACCAGGTCGGGCTGAAAGGATTCGATCAATTCCCGGGCCTCGCGGCTGATCTGTTTTTTCCAGGCGTCGTCGGTGCGCCTTTTCATATCCAGCTGAAAGACCTGGTATTCGACGTCCATTCCTTTAAGCGCCGATTTGAAGCCCTCGAACTGGCCATCGGTCCACTTCCAGGGGGAATGGTAGCTCATGATGTAAAGAATCTTCCATTTCTTGCCGGGAGGATCGGCTCCGGCCGGAGATTCCGCCCCTGGCAGGGGCGCGGCCTGGAGAAGCAGGAAGATCAGCAGCAGGGGAGAAAACAACCCCCACGGGCAAATAATTCTTTTCATAATCGACTCCCGGCCCTGAATTTTCAGGCCCGCTGGTCATGTCTGGGCAGGGCCGGAAAATCAGGCTGTTCGGGCAGAAATGTTGGTGATGTGTTTATTCACCATCGGGTTTTTTGGGGGGCAACATAAAAGCACTTCCGGCTGCCCTGAGGCCCGGCAGGCTGAATTGAAGGGCAAGGCTGTCCGGCTGATCGTGAATCCCAGGCGAGTCTCGTGCCATTTACTTTCTTGTTTTTCAGAACTGCCAGCGCAGGGCGGCGTTGATATTGTGGGCCCTGTAGCTGCCCCGTCCCACCTCGGCGTTGTAGTCGAACTGCAGAGTGAGACGGCCCCGGGAGATGGTGCAGTTGGCGCCCACCACGGCAAAATCCCGCTGGGGCTGGTCGGTCTGCCAGGTGAAGGTGCTGGCGCCCTGGCTCAGGCGGGCGTCCAGGCCCCGGGGACCGTTGAAAAATTCATGCTGATAGGAGGCATAGGCCTGGGGCACCATCAGCGTGGAGTTCCGCCTGAAGGGCAGGGCCAGCCTGGCTCCTGCCCCGGTCTGCAGGGAGGTGGCGCGCTGGGGGCTGATCCCCAGGCTCAGGGAGCCGGCGCCGCTTTCGGTGTAGCCGTTCACCCAAAGTTGCGAGCAGGCCAGGGACACCATGGGGGTGGCCACCAGCCTTTTCAGCTTGAAGTCCCAGCCCGCTTCACCGAAGGCGTTCAGCTGATTGCCGGTGGTGGCGCCGCGGGCGGTTCGGCTCAGACCCCCAAAGGACAGGCGGCGGTCCAGGTTCAGGAGGTTGAGGTTGTAGCCCAGGGAGCCGAAGGCATAAAAGGGCTGGGGGAGATAGGCGGCATAGACCATGATGGGCCAGGTGTTGTTGGTCGCCGAGCCCCCGGAGCCCCGGAAGGCGACCCCCGCGTGGCTGTAGCCCGTGGCCAGGCCCAGGAGCAGATCGTCCCGCAGGCGGTAGTCGGCCCCCAGGGTGAAGCCCGCGATGTTGAAGTTAAAGCCCGTCTGGTTGACCGTGCCGGCCTGGGATCCCAGGATCAGGCTGGGCTGCAGGTAAACGCTCCAGGGGCTGGCCGGGACCTTCTCCTGCTTGGCGGTGATGAGCCCGGAGAGTCTGGAGGCGTTGTAGGCCAGCATCAGCCCTCCCGTTTGGGAGTAGGTCAGGTTGAAGGACCCGGGCGCCAGGCCCGTGCTGCTTTGCCCGGCGCCGAAGCGCCGATCGGTGATGCGCTGGGAGAGGTTGCGCATCTGGTTGTGGGCCTGGGCAAAAGTGATGGTGGAAAAGGCCCCGGTTTTTTCAGGCGAGAGCTGCTGATAGGCCCGGCGCACCAGAGCGCTGTTGGGGAGATAATCGACCGCGTTGAGGACATTGTCCAGGTCGCCGCTGGTCACCCAGGCCACCCGGTTCAGGGCGTTCCCCACCTCCCGCTGATTGGAGTTCAGGCAAAGCCCCGAATCAGTATAATGGCGCTGCACCCACAAGTCGACGCTGTAGGGATTGTAGCGTGCCTGCCAGAAGAGGGTGGGAGTAAGCTGTTGATTGAGGATGGTGTGAAAGGCGCCGCTCACGCCACCGCTGGCGGTGATTATGGGAAAAGATTGATTCCCCCGGGGCTGGTAGCCGCTCAACAAAGTCGGCGCCAGGGTGCCGGCCAGGTTGGCAGTGCCCGGCACACCGGTGACGGCAATCTGATCGAAACTGGTGGGAGAGGCCATCTCGGCGACATAGGTGCCGCTGGCCGTCTGGGTGAAACTCCCCACCACGTTTAAGGTGCCGGGGGAGTTGCCGGGGCTGACGATGCCGGCATTAATGAGCCTGCCGGTAATGGTGCCATAGCCGGATATGAGGGTCCTGTTTTCCAGGTCGCTGATAAAATGGCCTCCTTGCAGACACAGGTGCAGAGGATTAACCGTCCCGCCGGTATTGTGGAGAGTGCCGCCGGCATTCTGAATAATTTTCCCGGCATTTAAAGTGCCGCCGCTGATATTGTAAGTGCCGGTGCTGCCGGAACTGGCGGCCAGGGTAAGGGTATCGCTTATGGTGACGGTGCCGCCGCTTTGGGCAAAGGTGCCGGCGCCGTAAACGCCCACCAGGGCGTTAGAAGCGGTGAGAGTCCCGTTTTGTAAGGTATACGTGCCGTCGGCGGTTCTCTCGTTGCCCAGGTAAAGGTTGTCAGTCAGCGTCACCTGACCCGCGGTTTGCAGGATTGCACCCTGGCCCGAGGCTCCCACTACCGCCATCTCGGCATGTAAGTCGCCGGTGGGGCTGGCAGTGTCAACTTCCAGGGTAATGGCGCCTGCTCCCGCGGCGTTAAGGCGCAGCATGGACAAAAAGGGGGCGGCAGATGCGGTGTTGTCATAGGTGACGGTGCGGTTGAGGCCGTCGTTTTGTTCGAGATAAACGTTGTTATAGGCCGCGGGGACGCTGCCGGAGACCCAGTTGCCGGCAGTGCTCCAACTTCCCGAACTGCCTTGCCAATCTTGCCGCTCATTTAAGACAATGAGAAATTTGGCCTTGGCGTCCATGGAATCGGTGGTGGCAAAATACTCATAGATATTGCTCCCCACTTTGTTGGCCACAGCAGTCAAATTGCCGGGGTCAACATTCTGCTGGGTGCCGTAGGTCAATACTCTCGCGGAGTCGTTCCAGCCTGTGGACGGGGCTGCCTGGATAGCCACGGCGCCCTTCAGGGTATCGGCAAAAGTCAGTTGCGGCACTCCCGCCCCCAGGGCGTCGCCGCTGGTCTGCCATTTGCCGGCAGGGCCAGTGGCGGTGCTGTCCAGGGTGAAATTGCGCCACTGATAGGAAATGGTGGCGGCTTTCAGGTAACCCTTTTGGGCAGAATAAGCATACAAGGAGGCATCGTATAATTTGTTCTGGAGATCAGCCGGCGCCAATCTCGCGACGCAAAAGCTGTTGGAGGACTGCAGCCGGATAGAATAATGCCAGGCATTACTGGCGTCTTTATAGGTGCTGGCGCCGAACATATAGAGCTTATTGGCCATGCCCCCCGGCTCGGTGGGGCTGCCGCTCACCGGCGCACTGGCCCAAAAGAGCATGTCATTGACCGTGTCTCCTTTTAAGCCCATCCACAGGTCTGTTTGCCGGGCCACCAGCCCCACATTGCCGTAAACCAGATAATCGACGTAGGCCTGGATGACCCCGGCGGTGCCGGGCAGGTAAACATTGCCGGGCAGGTAATATTCGGCCCCGGGATAGTCATCATAGGTGGAGGGCACCGGGTTGGTGGTAAGGTTCAGCACCGTGTAACGCTGACTGCCGTCCCACGTCTGGGTGACGATGGGGACATACTGCCAGGTCTGACCTGCCAGCACGGCCGGCAGTTCAATAGTGCCGTCACTTCTGACAAAAAGATCGGAGGCCTGGTTATAAAGATCAATGGCGCCCCAAGCCGTGTAATATCGCAATAAGTTGCGCTGAAACCCGGGCTGGGGCTGGACGTGGAGAAAGATGCCGTTGCTTAACCAGTTGGGATAGTTTCCAGACTGGGAATTCTTGCCGGGAAATGGATAATTGGCATCACTTTTGACCGCGGCAAAAAACGGGGCCAAAAGATCCCGGCGCACCGTGAAATATGCCGGATCAGCCGGATGATGGACGGGATCGCTGGAAGTCATATCATACCCCTGAATGGTATGCTTCCAGATATTCATGAGAATTGCCGTGGCCTGGATTACCGACGTTCCCGTCGCCGCCCCGCCGGACTTGTCCAGCAGTTGCACGGTATAGGATTGGGCCACAGTTCTGGGATCCAGGGCCCAGCCGTAGGGGGTGAGGTGAAAGGTGCCGTTGGGAAAGGTGCTGGTGTCTGGCCAATAACCTGGTTTCCCCATGAAAGGATCAGCCACAAAATAGAGGTTGGCGGTGAGGCCGTCGTTTTTGCCGGGGGAATTGGGCAGATTGGGGATAAAATAGCGTGAATTTGCCTCAGCCGGGGGAGTTGTGAGGTAAACATTTTCCTTGGTGTAGGGTGAAACCTGAGGGGAGGCGGGGGGCTGACTGGCCACCGTCGTACTATTGCCGCCGTTGATAGTGCTGGGAATGGTGAAATCAATCAAAGGGGTGGTGTTGCCGGGAGGTACCAGGGAATTGGGATCGTAGTATTGGGAGGCATTTTTGTAGGCATAATCAATGGTCAAATTCTGGGGCACGGCGCTGAATACAGTATAATTTTGCCCTTTAAAGGTGATGGCGCTTGAACTCTGAAGACTTTTGAGGAAGTAATTGACGCCATTTACTGTTTGGCTGCCCGCAGCCACCACCGGATTTAAACTGTTGGTGCCATCAGGGTTAAAAGCCGCCCCGGATAAAGGGTCTTGATAACGAAAGGTTGTGCCCCACATGGGGGTTGGAGTGGCCCCCACATCAGGATAATCAGGTAAGGCCGGGGACAAATTTGCCGTAAAGGTCAAAATAAAGGCGATTTTTACAAGGAAAATTTTTCCAGGGCGCGGCATATTTCTTCCTTCAGGGGTTAATAGCTAATCTTCAGCCAACCAGCCAAATAATACCAAGTTGCCTTCAAAAAGATAATTTATTCTGTAGGCGCAGGCTTCAGCTTACACTTGCACAGCCTGTGCCATCAATTTTTACCTCTTTGATGGAAAACTGGTATCACACCAGCGCCCCCGGGGGCGGGTCTTTTCCCTGAAATTGTTTTTTAAGGATGTGGTAATATTCCTGCTAAAGTCACCCACCTCTGCCAGGGGCGGGGAGCTATCGTTTGAACTTTTGCCTGAGTGTCGGGCTTCAAGTCATGCCCGGCGTTTTGCGAATAGCCAGAGAGGGTGAGCCCACGAGCACCCAAAAGAGGACCGCACCATGACCACCGCGGATTTCAAACGCAAGCTGGCCGCCATTTTTATGGCGGATGTGGTCGGCTACAGCCGCATGATGGGGGAGGACGAGGCCGCCACCCTGAAAATCCTGACCACCTACCAGGGGGTCATGACCGGGCTCATCAAGCAGCATCGGGGCCGGGTGGTGGACGCCCCCGGGGACGCCTTTCTGGCTGAGTTCAGCAGCGTGGTGGACGCGGTGCAATGC
>JBGSLA010000025.1:0-2299 GCA_041740935.1 Desulfobaccales bacterium
GGCCAGCAGCCGGGCCAGATTTTCCCCCAGGATCATCCGCCGCCAGTCCTCCGGCAGCTTGGCCTCCTCCATCTCCTTGAGATAGCGGCCAGGGCGCAGCAGAGGGTAATCGCTCCCGAACAGGATTTTTTCGGGCCCCACCATTTCCGCGGCCAACCGGTAAATTGCCGGTCGGTAGAGATAAGGGGAGGCCGCGGTGTCGAAGTACACCCGCCGGAAGACTTCGGGGACTTCCTTTTTCAGGAGCCCGTAAAAGGGGAGCCCCCCGCCCCAGTGGGCCAAAATCCAGGTGACTTCCGGGAATTTCCGGATCAAGCCGTAAATCGCTTCCAGGCGGATGGCGGCCTTGCCCGCATAGGGCGCGCCCACCGGGTCGTTCATATGGAGCATCACCGGCACCCGGTAATGCTGGGCCAGCTCGGCCAGGGGCTTCAGAAAATATTCCAGGTCATCGCCGGGATCGTCCACATACCAGGCCAACTCCCCGATGCCGCGAAAGCCCTCCGCCAGACAGCGCTCCACCTCCCGGGGGGCGGCCGGGTCCAGGGGGTTGACGTTGCAAAAGCCGATGATTTTCCGGGGCCAGCGGTGCATGGCTTCGAGGATGACCTCGTGCTGGCGGCGCCACAGGCGCTCCTGCCGCCAGGGGAAGCCGGAGGCCACCGCGGCCTCCACCCCCTCCTCCGCCAGCGCGGCCAGGAACTCCTCGGGTTCTGCCAGACGAGACTTGGGGGAGTCATAGAGGGCCCGAAAGGCCGGTTCGTCGGCGAAGAAATCTTCCCGGCGGCGACAAACTTCCCCGGGAAACAAATGGGTGTGGGCATCTAAAATCATCGCGGCCCGGAGTGCGGCTGGTCAGGACAATTTCTTTTGTCCGCCACATTTTTTTCATATAAAATACACCAGATGCCAATAATCGCAAGAACACTTGTGGTTTTCTTTGTTATTCTGGCTGTCGGGGCCGGAGCCGCCCTGGCCGCCGGGCCTTTCACCTACCGCCTGCCCCAGGGACAGGGGGTGGATGCCAACGCCATCACCGTGGTGGGCACGCCCCAAAGCCACCATATCGTGCGCTATGAGAATTTTTATCAAATTGCCCGCCAATACGACCTGGGCTTTTGGGAACTGGCCAAGTTCCACCGCTCCCTGGATCATTTCTTCCTCCCCTGGGAGACCGACATCGTCATTCCCACCCAATGGGTGCTGCCCGAAACCGCCAATCCCCCGGGCTATCTGATCAATGTGGCCGAACTGCGGGGCTACCGCTTCTTTCCCGAAAAAAACGAGGTGCGCACCTTTCCCATCGGCATCGGCGTCCTGGACTACAAGACCCCCATCGGCCAGAGTTTCCGGGTGCAGAGCCGGGTGGCCAACCCCTCCTGGCGCATCCCCCAGGGCATCCGCCATAAATATAACGTGGCGGTGATGCCCCCCGGGGAGGACAACCCGGTGGGCAGCCACTGGCTGGGGCTGTCCCACTACGGCCTGCACGGCACCCACGCCCCCATGGGGGTGGGCCGCCTGGTGAGCCACGGCTGCATTCGCCATTATCCGGAAGACATCAAGCAGCTCTACGACATCACCCCGGTGGGCACCAGCGTGCTGCTCATTTACGAGCCGGTGAAATTCGGCTACCTCAAGGGCCGCATCTTCGTGGAAATCCATGAAGACATTTACTTCAAGGTGGGGGACATGCTCACGTACGCCCTGAAGAAACTGGAGGCCAAGGGCCTGGCATCCCGGATCAACTGGCCCAGGTTCCTGAAAGCCGTGGAAGAGCAGTCCGGCGCGCCGGTGGATGTCACGAGATAAGTTCACTTCGCATGCCCCTGTCATCCCCAAACTAAGGCTGGGGGGAGGGTGGGGGAGCAATGTCTCCTTATCCCCCCTGGATGCCTGCATTTTCTCCCCTTAGCGGGGGCACGAGGTACCTTGCTGGTGCATCCTGAGAATTTGCAGACCGTGTATTGATGGTGCGCAGAGCGCACCCTATAAAAACTGTGGCTCTCTCAAACCCAGGAAAAATTCGGTGGGGCGGGCCTCCGTGCCCGCCCGAACCATGGGCGGCCAGGGACGGCCGCCCCACCAAAATATTTGGCCCCAGGAACTTTTGAAGACAGCAGCTTATGAGCCCCCGGCTCTCCCAAAACCAGGGCAAGCCTGGTGGCACATCCCGGCCTAAAGGCCGGAACCAGACTGATAAAATTGAATGATTTCTTAATAAGATTAACATGTTGCAAGCAAAATCTTTGTCAAAAAACCACAAACTCGAGATTAGTAGCACAGGTGTCCTCACCGG
>JBGSLA010000026.1:0-27667 GCA_041740935.1 Desulfobaccales bacterium
GCCGCGGGGTTATCCATTTGCATAAGGGCGATGAGTTCCGGCATATCGGTCATGAGCCTGGTGAGCACCAACTTCCCCCAGCATGTCTGACTCGGAGAAACCACGGCATCCCCGGCCAACTTCGGACGGCCGTGATGTCCCCAGGGGAGAGGGTGATTACCCGAAAAAAGCTTTTGAATTCCAGGGTGTGATCCTCTTGATATAAAATAATGAAAGGAATGTGGAGGTACACCGACCAGGCCCAGCCCAAAAGCCCCAGCCCCAGAAGCGGCAGCCAGACCGACAGGTTCAGGATGGCGCCGCTGACGCCCAGGTTAAACATAAAAACCGCAAACCCCCCGAGGGTCAGGAAGGTTAAGGTGGAATACAGGAAAATCAGGAACCCCACCGAGGCCCGGAATTCTTTCATAAAAGGTGCTCATGGGTGGTTGGCCTGCCCATAAAGCCTGAAAACCCTGCCAGCCTTGGCCTGGAGCACAGGCATCTTGCCGGTGCCGCACAGGCTGGCAGCCTGTGCTCCCGATCAATACTTTTACTGCACCAGGGCCGCCACCTTGCGGGCCGCGTCCTGCATGTCCTCGGCCACGGTGAAGGTGAGGCCGGACTCGTTGAGCAGGCGGCGGCCTTCCTCCACGTTGGTGCCCTCCAGGCGGATGATGATGGGCACCTTGACCTGGACTTCCTGGACGGCTTTGATGACTCCTTCAGCCAGGCGGTCGCAGCGAAGAATGCCCCCGAAGATATTGATCAACACCCCCTTGACCCGGGAGTCGGACAGGATAATACGGAAGCCGTTGGCCACCATTTCGGCCGAAGCGCCGCCGCCCACATCCAGGAAGTTGGCGGGCTCGGCCCCGGCGGCCTTGATCAGGTCCATGGTGGCCATGGCCAGACCGGCGCCGTTGACCATGGCCCCGACATTGCCGCTCAAGCGGATGTAATTCAAGTGGTGCTTCTTGGCCTCGTGCTCCAGGGGGTCCATTTCATCGGGATCCTCGAGTTCGGCCAGGTGGTGGTGCCGGAACAGGGCGTTGTCATCCACGTTGATCTTGGCGTCCAGGGCCAAAAGATGCCCCTCTTTGGTGAGCACCAGGGGGTTGATCTCCGCCAGGGAGCAGTCCAGGGTGACAAACAGATTATAGAGGTTGGTGATAAAGCCGGATGCGGCCCGCAGGTGCTCCGGGGGCAGGCCCACCCCGAAGGCCAGGTTGCGGGTCTGGAAAGGGAGCAAGCCCACTGCCGGGTCCACCGCCTCCTTGACGATGAGCTCCGGGGTCCGGGCCGCCACCTCTTCGATTTCCATGCCCCCGGCGGAACTCATCATGATCACCGGGCGCCCCAGGCTCCGGTCAATGACGATCCCCAGATAATACTCTTTGACAATATCCTGGGCCTGTTCCACCAGCACCTTTTGCACCAGACGCCCCTCGGGGCCGGTTTGGGGGGTGATGAGCGTCATGTCGATAATCTGCCCGGCTACGGCTTCCACCTCTTCGGGGGTGGCTGCAGTCTTGATGCCGCCCCCTTTGCCGCGGCCGCCGGCGTGGATCTGGGCCTTGACCACAAACGGCCCCTTTTCCAGAATCTTGGCCACGCGGCGGGCCTCGTCGGGCCTTTCGGCCACGTCGCCGGCCGGCACGGGCACCTTGAAATTTTTCAGCAGATCTTTTCCCTGATATTCGTGAATTTTCATAGAAAGGCTTCCTTCAGGTCGGTGAATGGCTAAACGTATTCAATATAAACAAAAGCCGGGGCAGGTCAAAGAAAATTGGCGCAAAGCGGGAAAAGGCGGGAGGGCGGGAGGGTCCTGGGTCCTGGGTCCTGGACTCTGGCGGGTTTTTCCCCGGCCTGACAGAGTATCCTGGCTAAGGCTTGGCGATTTGGGCCGAGAGGGTTTTAGGGGTGACATTCTCGAGGGTAAGGCCTTCGGGGAGTTGGACCTGGACTTCCAGGCGATGGCGCCCGGGGGGAAGGCCGCTGGTGTCGACCAGGGCTTTGAGGCCGTTTAATTCGAGGCTTTTCACCTGGGGCCAGGGACCCCGGAGGGTAACGGCGACTTTGGCCGGGGACAATTTGGCGGACAGGGGTTGGGAAAGCACCGCCACACCCTCGAAGGTGCGTTTGAGGGGTTTGGGGCCGATGTCGATCTCTGCAAAAATGGGGGCCTGTTCGGCCAGGGTGAGGTGAAGGTCTTTAAAGTTGAGATCCACCACCTGAGTGACGGGAAGGGTAAGGCTGGTAAGGTCCAAAGGGACAGTGGGAAGAAACTTCAGGCCCTCGATTTCGTCGAGGGGACCTTTAATTTTGACCTTGGGGGGACGGAGGGTAATGCTTTTGACTTCATAGCCTTCGGGCGGATGCCCCAAAAACACGGGCTGCACCGGCAGGGTGCGGGTGATGGTGGGGGTGAAGGTGAGGATCAGGGGGTTGGGCTGGACGCGGGTTACCTGGACCCCCCGGGGAAAATTGAAGCTGCCCACGCCCAGGGGAAAGGATTGGCGCCCGGCCTTGATGCCGGCCAGATCCAGGGTATGGGTGAGGCGGCTTTGGGAAAGGGAGCGGATGAGGCCCCGGGGGCCGGACACCCGGACTTGCAGGGTGGAGGGGACCTCGCTGGTGATCATCAGGTCAGCGGGCAGATTGAGCAATTCGAGGGAAAGATTCAGATTGGTCTCAGTGCGCTCCTCACCGCCCACGGCCAACCACAGGGCCAATGACAGGAAAATAGAGAGAAGTTTAAGGGACTTATGGCGTCCCAAAGAAGCGAGCCAAACGGGCAAACACTGATCCTTTCTTTTCGATATCTTCGATGAGGCCCCGGAGTTCCTGACGGAGCTGAAGCCGGGTGAGATTTTGCCTGATTTTGCCGCCCTGGGCCAGGGAGATCTGGCCATTGGTTTCACTGACCACCAGGGCCAGGGCGTCGGTGTTTTCGGTGAGGCCCACCGCGGCCCGGTGGCGGGTGCCGAGGGTGGGGTCCAGGGCGGCGGACTTGGTCAGGGGCAAAAGGCAGCCGGAGGCCAGGAGGCGGTCCCCCTGGACGATGACCGCGCCGTCGTGGGTGGGGTTGTGGGGCCAGAAAATGCTGACCAGAATTTCCCAGGTGACCAGGGCATCGAGGCGGATGGAGCCTTCCAGGTATTCCGAGAGGCCCACCTGACGCTCGAGGACGATGAGGGCGCCGATGCGGTAATTGGACAGGGTTTCGGCGGCCTCGCAGATTTCATCCATGGTCTGGGGCTCAGAGGCGTCCTGGGGGGCCAGGGCCCGGCGGCCGATGCGGCTCAGCACCCGGCGGATATCGGCCTGGAAGAGGATGATGACAATGAGAAAGAAACTCTTCATGACGCTATCCAGGAGCCACTCGAGGGTGAAAAGCTCCAGATAGCGGGCCCCGAGATATGACAGGAAGAGAACAAAGATGCCGGCCAGGACCCAGATGGCCTGGGTGCCCCGGATAATGAGAAAAATCTGGTAGATAATGATGGCTACCAGAATGATGTCCAGGGCATCCTGCCACCTGAAATTGAAGAACAAGAGATCCATGGACTTAGGGAGCAGAGCGGCGCTGAGCCAGGCCGATGGCGTTCAGCACCGTCAGAAATTGTTTGGCAAAAAGGACATGGTGAACCCGGACCAGGCGGGCGCCCCGGTGGACGGCCGCGGCCAGGGCTGCCAGGGTGGCCACGTCCCGCTCCGCCGGGGGCAGGCCCCCCAGAAGATGACCCAGAAAGGCCTTGCGGGAAGGGCCGATGAGCAGGGGACAGCCCAGATCCAGGAAGGCGTCCAGGTTGTTCAAGATTTCCAGATTGTGCTGAAAGGTCTTGCCGAAGCCGAGGCCCGGGTCCAGGATCAGCAATTCCCGGGACAGGCCGTGGGCCAGGGCGAAGTCGAGGCGCTCCCGGAAGAAGGCGTGCAGTTCGCCGATGAGGTCATCATAGTGCGGGTTGGCCTGCATGTTTTGGGGAGTGCCCTGCATGTGCATGAGAATTACGGGAACCCGGGCCTGGCGGGCCACCTGGACCATGTGGACATCGAAGCGCAGGGCGCTGATATCATTAATAATATCCGCTCCGGCGTCCAGGGCGGCCTGGGCCACGGGGGCTTTGTAGGTGTCGATGGACAGGGGGATGGGGGTTTGGGCCCGGATATCTTTAATGACGGGGATGACCCGGCGGAGTTCTTCTTCGAGGGGCAGGGGCTCGGAAAAGGGGCGGGTGGATTCGCCGCCGATGTCCAGGAGGTCGGCGCCGGCCTCGGCCAGGGCCAGGGCGTGGTTGACCGCGGCCTGGTGGTCGAAACAGAGGCCGCCGTCAGCGAAGGAGTCGGGGGTGACATTAATCACCCCCATGATGAGGGGGTGAGGCCGTTCCAGGAAAGACTGCCAACTCCGGCCCTGCACGGCCATCGAGGATAGTGCGCCCGCGGTCCCTGGCGCCATGGTCACGCCTGTTGGAATTCCAGAGGCAGGGGGCCGACCTCCTCCCGAGAGTCCGGCTCTTCGGGTTGCTTTTTAAAGGAATCGATAATGCGGTCAACGTCCTGGGCGTCCAGGGTTTCCCGTTCGAGGAGGGCCTGGGCCAGGGCCTGAAGTTCGGCCCGATGGGTGGCCAGCAAATCCTTGGCCTGCTGGTAGGCGCCCTCCACCAGGTTTTTCATGGCGTGGTCGATGAGGCGGGCGGTTTCCTCGCTGAAATCTTTGGACTGGTGGATTTCCCGCCCCAAAAAGACGTGTTCATCCCGACGGCCGAAGGTAATGGGTCCCAGTTCCTCACTCATGCCCCAGTTGCAGACCATTTTGCGGGCCAGGTCGGTGGCCCGCTCCAGGTCATTGCCGGCCCCGGTGGTGAACTGGTTGAAGACCAGGTCCTCGGCGGCCCGCCCCCCCAACAGGACGGTGAGGGTGGCTGTGAGATAATCCTTGGGATAGGTATGGCGCTCATCCAGGGGGAGTTGTTGGGTGACGCCCAGGGCCCGCCCCCGGGGGATGATGGTGACTTTGTGAATGGGGTCGGTGCCGGGCAGGAGCCTGGCCACCAGGGTGTGACCGGATTCGTGGTACGCGGTGTTGGTGCGTTCCCGCTCACTCAGGATAAGGCTTTTGCGCTCGGTGCCCATGAGGACCTTGTCCTTGGCGTGTTCAAAATCCTCCATGGAGACGGATTCCCGGCTGCCCCGGGCGGCGAGCAGGGCCGCTTCATTCACCAGATTTTCGAGGTCGGCGCCGGAGAAGCCGGGGGTGCTGCGGGCCAGGACCGACAGATCCACTGCGGTGGACAGGGGCGTGCGCCGGGTATGAACTTTGAGGATGGCCTCCCGGCCTTTCAGATCAGGGATGGGGACCACCACCTGGCGGTCGAAGCGGCCGGGCCGCAGCAGGGCCGGGTCCAGGACGTCGGGGCGGTTGGTGGCGGCGATGAGGATAACCCCTTCGTTGGCCTCGAAGCCGTCCATTTCCACCAGGAGCTGGTTGAGGGTCTGCTCCCGTTCATCATGGCCGCCGCCCAGACCGGCGCCGCGGTGGCGGCCCACCGCGTCGATTTCATCGATGAAAATGATGCAGGGGGCGCTTTTCTTGGCCTGGATGAACAGGTCCCGGACCCGGGCGGCGCCCACGCCCACGAACATTTCCACGAAATCGGAGCCGCTGATGCTGAAAAAGGGAACCCCCGCCTCGCCAGCGATGGCCCGGGCCAACAGGGTTTTGCCGCTGCCCGGGGCGCCCACCAGGAGAACGCCTTTGGGGATGCGGCCCCCCAGGCGGGTGAACTTTTTGGGGTCCTTGAGGAATTCGATGATCTCGGCGACCTCCTCCTTGGCCTCCTCGATGCCCGCCACGTCTTTAAAGGTAACCTTGACGGAGCTTTCGGTCATCAGGCGGGCCCGGCTTTTGCCGAAGGACATGGCCTTGCCGCCGCCGGACTGCATCTGGCGCATGAAAAAAATCCAGATGCCCACCAGAACCAGCATGGGGAGCCAGGAGACCAGCAGGGTGGTGTACCAGGGGCTGTCATCCTTGGGTTTGGCGGTGATTTCCACCCCCTTGCGCTGGAGGTTTTTGACCAGGTCCGGGTCTTGGGGGGCATAGCTTTTGAAATGCCGCCCATCTTTCTGCTCCCCGCTGATTTCATCTCCCTGGAGAGTGACCGATTTGACTTTATCCGCTTTGACCAGTTCCAGAAACTGGGTGTAGCTCAAGGCAGCCTTGGTTCTGGCTTGCTCGGCGGTGTTGAAATAATTGAACAGAAAAATCATTACCAGACTGATGAGCAGCCACAAGGCAATGTTTTTATAGAAAGGACTGAGGCGATTATTCATATGGATATCTTAGGGTTAGAGGTTTGGCCCTTGAGGAACCCCAAAAGTAAATACACTGATAGTTTAGGATTTTTTCGAAAAAAAGCAAGGTGATTCTAACCTTTGGGCAATATGGGCCTTGGCGTTCCTGAGGGGAAACAGGCCGCCAGGGTTACTGATAACATATTCCTAAACCATCAAGAAGGCGAGGCCGGCGGTTTTTCTGCGGGGAAATTGGTTTGGAGAAAGTCCCAGGCCTCGGTGAAGTCGGGGCGCAGGCTGACCGCTTTCCTAAAGGCCCGCAAGGCCTTGTCTTTGATTCCCAGATCAAAATAAAGGACACCCAGGTTGTAATGAACCTTTTCATTGTCGGGGTCAAGCTTGAGGGCTTTTTGATAAGACTCCAGGGCCTGTTGGTGCTTTTGTTGGCGGCGCAGGGAGACCCCCAGGCGGTTATGCAGGTAAGCATCATCGGGGGAGGCGTCGATGGCCTGGAGGAAAAGCTCCTCCGCGGCCTGGTCCAGGCCGGCGGCCAAAAAGGCTTCGGCGGCTTCGGAACGCCGGTTGTCGGGCACATGCAGACCGATATGCCAGCTTTCCTCCAGGTATTTTTTGGCCTCCTGGGGGGCGCCCTGTTTGAGACACAATTTCCCGAGGCGATAGAGGCGTTCGGGATTCAAGGGACTTAATTGCCTGGCTTCTTCGAGGTACTCCCGGGCGCCCGCCAGATTGCCCTGGGATTCCAAAATCGCCGCCAGATTTTGATAACCCTTGAGATATTTGGGATTTAACTCCAGGGCTTGATGGAAACAGGCGGCGGCTTCGTGGTGATCACCCAGATCGAGATAGCATTCCCCCATGAGGTTTAAGACCTTGGCCTGTTTGCAAAAAGGCGGCTGGGCGAGTTTTTGCAATACTTCCAAGGTCTTGAGCGGCTGTCCCTCCACCAGCAGGTTAGAGGCCTTGCGGAACAGGGACTCCCCCCAACTGGGGTGATAGCGGTGCAGAATGATGCCCCGGAGACGGGATTCCAGGGAACTGATTTTAAAGGGCTTGAGGAGATAAGCGTCCACCTCGCTTTCGGCCGCCGCGGCCACGATGTCCTCGGAGACTTCGCCGGTAATCATCAAGAAAGGGGTAGTCTGATATTGGGGGATGGCCCGGAGGCGCCGCAGGAGGTCGAGGCCGTTTAAGCGGGGCATGTTGATATCGCAGATCACCAGGTCGTACGGGCGCTTCCGCAGGAACTCCCAGGCTTCCTGGCCGTCGGCGGCTTCCTGGATGTCGCCCATGACTCCGAGGTGCTGGAGCATTTGGCAGAGCATGCGCCGGACCACGGACATGTCATCCACCACCAGAACGTTCAGGGGATTGAAAAGTTGATCGAAGAACCGCCGGGGCGGAAGGGCATTCATGACATTGGGCATACTATGGCTGTAGGCTGTGATTTTTCCTTACAAAACTTATCGGCAGGATAAAAAGGAAATTAAGGGAATTTGATCAGAGGACAGCATTTTCCAGGGAAGGGGTGGGGGTGAGCAGGCGTGAGGGTCCGCCCTGTCGGCCTTCCTTCCCCCTCAGCAGCGAAGGGGGAAGGGGGCCGGAGGGTTGAGGGCCTGAGGGCGGGGGCGGGGGGCGATCCCGGCCCTCAGGCGGCGCCGCGCAGGCGGGAACCTGCAAATTGGGGCGATTCTTGGGGGAACCGCCGGAAATCCCCCTGGGGCAGGGGCAGAAGCACCAACAGGGTTTCCCGGGAAATGCGCCAGGGGCCGGCCCCGAGGCGCACCGCGGGCAGGCGGCCGTCCCTGATCATGCGATAGATGGTCCGCCGGGACAGGCAGAGAATTTGGGCCACTTCATCAGGCCGGAACAACCGTTTTTTCATAATCATTTCCATGAGTGTCCCTCCTGTGGATATCCCCGGCTTCGGGCCTGGGGGTTGCCATATGTCCTATGCAAATCGCAGGCCGGTTTCAGCGACCAGTGATCAGTGATCAGTAACCAGTAACCAGTGACCAGTGATCGGCAATCAGGAAAAACTGCGCCTTTATGCGGGTTAGCGGTTGCCGGCTTCAGGGGGCGGGGTGAGGGTTGGGAAAAGATATCGGCCTGCTCTCTTCCGAAAAACTCTGAATGATACCCATAAAGCGCCGTATGCGGATTTAAAAAGCCCCCGGTGTAGGGCGATTCGCCCGGTTTCCCCTAGGGTTGGAGTTTGGCCCTAGGGGGAAAGTCCCGGTGGAGGCCTCTGCGGGTCCGGTTCTGGAAGGCCGGCCGGCGGAGGCCGCTTTTTTTCGGGGCCAAGGCGGCCTCGGGGGGGACGCCGCGGGGGCAGGGTGAAATTCCCCGAGAAGCGCGCCGGACAAGGGCTGCAGAGGAGCGGCCCTGCCCCGGCCGGGGAGAGGGAGGAGGGGATAAGGGAGGCTTTTGTGACAATCTGGCCCAAATGTTCCGGCGGGCGTCATGAATCTTGAAAGGCAAGGGGCTACTCACGCAAGGAGGATAGGCGTATGGCACCAGAAAGATTGCTGAGACCCAGCGAAGTGGCCGGGCGCCTGGGAATATCCCGGTCCTCGGTGTACCGCTGGTACTGGGAAGGAAAACTTAAGGGGGTGAAGCTGGCCGGAGGGCCGGTCAGGATTTTTGAAAGCGCGGTGTGCGAGCAGATACATGACATGGACTGCCTGGCTGCCTTCAGCTGAGACGAACGGTCGGCGGGCCGACCACAACCTCCAGGGATTCCACGAGACGACGAGCTACCCATGACGCAGCGTTACAAAACCGGGCGGAACAAGCGGGAGTTTTATTTCGAGGAAGTGCAATCCCTTTACTTGGCCGGCAAGGACCTGGAGGAAATTCAGGAGATGTATCCGGTGACCCTTCAGACCCTCAGGCGCTGGCACAAAGAAGGCCGTTGGGACGAAAAACGGCGTCATGTCCTGGTGTCGCCCCGCTGGCTGGGAGAAGCGCTCAGGGGGGTGCTCCGGGAAAAAACCGGCAGGGTTCTGGCCAAAGGGGACTTAAAGCCCCAGGAACTGGATGAACTGACCAAGATCGTCACCTTGATCGACCGTTTGACCAACAGCGGCTGGGACCTCAGGGCCGCGGCCCTGGAGGTCATGGACCGGTTCAGCGAGTTTGTGCGCAGCTGGGTGAAGGAACCGGAGGAGATCAAGCGGTTTTCCCAGTGGATGCAGGAGTTTTTCCGCACCCTGGAAGAGGACGACGAGGGTAGAGGGTAAGGGGGCCGGGGGATGAATCTCAACAAGAAGCTGACCAAGAGCGTCTTCCGGCAGAAAGCCGACCGGATTTTGATGCGACTGTCCATGGACGTGACCCGTTTCTGGGAGGACACCCGGGAAAAACGGGATCAGCGCCTGCAGCGGGCCGCGGCCGACCCCCTGTATTTCTGCCGGACCTATCTGCCCCATTATTTCTGCCATGCTCCGGCCCCGTTCCATTATGAGCTGATCCGATTTCTGGAAGAGCGGGGGGAGGTGGTGACCCCGGCGGTGGTGGCCGCGCCCCGGGAATTCGCCAAGAGCACGGTGTGCTCCTTCGGGTATGTGCTGCAGCAGATCTGCTTCGGGAAGCGGCATTTCATCATCATTGGCAGCGACACCGAGGACCTGGCCAGCGACCTCACCGGCTACCTCTACATGGAGCTGTTGTACAACGAGCGGCTGCAGCAGGATTTCGGGGAACTGGTGAAGGCCAACAAGCCGGTGGATGATTTCGTCACCGCCAACAATATCCGGGTGAAGGCCCGGGGCCGGGGCCAGCGCCTCCGGGGGCTGAAACACCGGCAGTGGCGCCCGGACCTGGTCATTCTGGACGATCTGGAAAATGACGTCAACGTGCGCAACCCGGAGTTGGTGAAGCAGATTTTGGACTGGGTGCAGTCCGCGGTCTATCCCTCCCTGGAGGCCAACGGCACGCTGATGATCATCGGCACCATTCTCAGGCAGCGGAGCGCCCTGCATCTGATGCTGATGAGCCCGGAGGAGCCCTATTGCCATTTTCGGCGGCGGACCTTCCGGGCCCTGCAGGAAAACGGCGAATCCCTGTGGGAGGCGCGCCACCCGGCGACCCGGCTGCACATGCAGAAGCAGTTGATGGGCACGGTGGCCTTCAACCGGGAAAAAATGAACGAGCCGACCCCGGCCAACGGTTTGTTCCAGGAGGACTGGATCCACTACTACCACCCCGACAGCCTGAAGGACAAGCGGCTGACCGTGGTGGGTTTTTTCGATCCGTCCCTGGAAGCCGGGGGCAGCGCCGACTACAAGGCGGTGGTCACGGTGGGGTGTTGCCCACAGGACATGGTGTTCTATGTGCTGGACGCCTTTATTCAGAAGACCACCCTGGAACAGACGCTCCGGGCGGTGTTCAACCGGCACCGGGAACGGCCGTTCCAGATGCTGGGAGTGGAAGACAATCTGTTCCAGCGCCTGCTGCTCAAGGAATTTGACGTGATGGGCCGGGAGCTGGGGGTGTTTCTGCCGGTGAAGGGGGTCACCCACCGGGTGGCCAAGGAGACCCGGGTGGCCGTGCTGTCGCCGCTCTTGGAACGGGGGAAGATCCGTTTCGTGCGGGGGCATTCCGACCAGGAGAAGCTCATCGAGCAGCTCCTGTACTTTCCTTCCCGGACCATGCATGACGACGGTCCCGACGCCCTGGCGGCGGCGGTGCAGTTGGCCCAGACCATACCGGCGGGCGAAACGGCAAGTTACGTGCCCCTCACCAAGCGGGCTTTTGGAGGCCGGGGGGCATTTTAGGAGATGAGGGCGGATTGACATGAAACTGAAAGATTATTTCGGCAGGTGGTTCAAACCGGAAGCGAAGCCCGACACCCGGGAGTTGGCCGCGGTGAGTCTCCCCGACCGCTGGAGTTCCTACCCGAGTGTGGGACTGACTCCCGGGGGTTTGGCGGGCATTTTCCAGGAAGCGGACCAGGGGGTGGTGCGGCGCCAGATGGAGCTCTTTGAGGAGATGGAAGAAAAAGACGCGCATCTGGCGGCCCTGCTTCAAACCCGGAAGCTGTCGGTGTTGAGTCTGGACTACGAGGTGCTGCCCTACGCCGATACCCCGGAGGACAAAAGGATCGCCGAGACGTTGGGGGAAATTGTCTTTGCCATCCCCGATCTGGAGAGCGCGTTTCTGGATTTGCTGGACGCCATCGGCAAAGGCTTTGCGCTGGTGGAGATCATGTGGGGGGCTGACCGCAAGCGGGCCCTGGTGGAGGAGCTCAGGTGGGTGTGCCAGAAGAAGGTGACCTTTGCGCAGGACCTGGCGCCCCGCCTGCTGACCCCGGACGGCCCCTGGGAGGGGGAGCCTTTTCCGCCCTGGAAGGTCATTTATCACCGCTACAAGGCCAAAAGCGGCTTTGACACCCGGGCCGGGACGCTTCGGGAGGTGGGCTTCATGTATCTCCTGAAGAATTATGCCCTCAAGGATTGGGCGGCCTTTAATGAGGTGTACGGGATGCCGCTGCGCCTGGGGAAGTACGACCCGGCCTCCACCCCGGCGGACCGGGAGTCCCTGATTCAGGCCATCCGCAACCTGGGGACCGATGCCGCGGGGATTATCAGCAAGAACACGGAGATCGAGTTTGTGGAGGCCACCGGCCGGCTGTCCGGCAGCGGCAATCCCTACCAGGTGATGGCGGATTTTTGCAACCGGGAGATGTCCAAGGCGGTCCTGGGGCAGACCCTGACCACGGACACCTCCGGGGGAACGGGCACCTACGCCGCGGCCCAGGTGCATGCCCAGGTGCGGGGCGATCTGGTGGAGGCGGATGCCCAGGCCCTGGGGCAGACCCTGCGGGAGCAGCTCCTGAAGCCGTTGGTGGGATTCCACTTCGGGTGGGACAAGCCCCTGCCCTGGTTCCGATTCCGTTCCGAGAAGAAGGAGGACTTAAAAACCCTGTCGGAGGTCTATCGGAATCTGGTGGACATGGGGATGCCGTTAAGTCTGGAGCATGTGGCGGAGCGCTTCGGCGTTCCCCTGGCCCAACCGGGCCAGGCGATCGTGGGAGAAGGGAACAGCAGGTAAATCAGCAACCATTCTCATCGGTGGAGGCGGAAAAAGGGGAATGACAGGGAAAAGCGCTATGGAAAAGGAAGTGAAGCTGACCTTGGAGATGGCGGAGCTGCCGGAATGGCTGAGACTCCTGCCTCTGGGGCAGGTGAACCTGGTGGACGGGCGTCCCTCCTTTGAAGTGGACCCGGAGTCCCTGGCGGAGCTGGTGCAGGCCTTCAGCGCCCGGGGCACGGACCTGGTCATCGACTATGAGCATCAGTCGTTGAAAGGGGTTCAGGCGCCGGCGGCAGGCTGGATCAAGGACCTGGAGGTCCGGGAGGACGGCCTGTGGGCCAAGGTGGAATGGACGGAGCAGGCGGAGGAATACCTCAGGCGCCGGGAATACCGCTATTTTTCCCCGGTGCTGCGCCTGGACCCGGAAAGCCGCCGTCCCCTGGAGCTCATGAATGTGGCGTTGACCAATGTGCCGGCCATCCGGGGGCTTACCCCGCTGGTGGCCAAATGGGGCGGGGAAGCCCGGGAGCCCATGCTTCATGGGGCCCTGGAGCTGAAGGCCGGCGAGGGTGGCGCGGACCGGGAAGCCGACGGGGTGAACCCCGGTCTGGCCCAGGAGCTGAAGGCCCGGTTGGGTCTGGAGCCCGAGGCGCCGGCCGGCGCGCTGTGGCGCAAATCGGTGGAACTCCTCCAGGAGTTGGCCCACAACCTGGGTCTGCCGGGTGAGGCCAATGTCTCCCAGATCAAAGGCGGTATGGAAGCCCTGAAGGCCGGGGAGAAGCGGCTTAAGCCCCTGCAGGCCGAGGTAGAGGCGCTCAAGGCCCAGATGCTGGAGATGGCCACGGTCCAGACGGTGGAGGAGGCCATGATGGCCGGGAAGATCAGTCCGGCCCAGAAAGACTGGGCCCTGACCTATTGCCGCCGGGACCCGGAGAGTTTCAAAACCTATGTGGACAAGGCCCCCCGGGTGGTGCCCGTGGGAGAGCGCCTTAACCTGGGGGAGGCAATCGGCCGGAAACATCAGGGCTTGACTCCCGAGGAGTTGGCTGTGTGCCGGGCCATGAACCTTTCCCCGAAAGCATACTCAGAGGCCAAGGGCAGGATAGCCCAGGCCAAAAAAGGTGGAGGTGACACGAAATGGCAGCATTAACCAAAGATCGGGCCACGCCATACCGGGATGGGATCGAGATCGAGTTTCCGGTGGCAGCCAACGGCAAAATCTACTCTGGCAGCCTGGTGTGCGCCAACAGCACCGGCTATGCGACGCCGGCTGCGGATACCGCCGGGCTCAAGTTTCTGGGAGTGGCGGTGGAGCAAGCGGACAATGCCGGAGGGGCCGCAGGGGCCAAGAGAATCCGGATCAGAAGGGTGGGAGTTTTCGAATTCGACGCCCTCTCCATCACCCAAGCCATGGTTGGCAACGCCATGTATCTCATGGACGACCATACCATTGATGACTCCTCCGGTCCCAACAACGACATCCGGGTGGGGATTCTGGTGAAGTATGTGTCTGACACCAAGGGCTGGGTGGACATCAACAAATAACATGGACATCAACAAATAACGAGGAGGAATGCCCGATGATCATCAATGCAGACGCCCTGGCCAGAGTGTATACGGCCTTTTCGGCGGTGTTCAACAATGCCTACCAGGCCAGGGAAACATGGTTTGAGCAAGTGGCCATGACGGTGCCGGCCACCACCCGAATCATGGACTACAAGTTTCTGTTGGATTTTCCCACGGTGCGGGAATGGATCGGGGACCGGCAGATCAACTCCCTGGAACCCAAGGCCTACCAGGTGGAAACCAAGGACTGGGAAGCCACCATCGAGATCGAACGCAACGATGTGGAAGACGAACAGTTGGGGCTGTACAACCCCATCATCGCGGCCATGGCCGAGGAAGCCAAACGGCATCCGGAACGGCTCATTGCCCAGTTGCTGAAGACCGGCAGCGCCTCGTCGTGTTATGACGGCAAGTCGTTTTTCGCCATCGATCACCCGGTGGGCAACAACGCGGTGTCCAACTTTGACAACGGCGGCAATACTCCCTGGTACCTCATCGACAACACCAGGGCCATCAAACCGTTCATCTTTCAAATGCGGCGCGGGGTGCAGTTGGTGCGCATGGACCGGGCGGACGACGAGCACGTCTTTATCCACAAGAAGTTTCGCTACGGGGTGGATTATCGGGGCGCGGCGGCCTACGGCCTGTGGCAGTTGTCCTACTGCTCCAGCCAGGAGCTGAACGCCACCACGTACACCTCGGCCAGGGCGGCGATGATGTCCATGACCAACACCGAGGGCATGCCTCTGGGGATCCGGCCGACCTTGTTGATCGTCCCGCCGGCGCTGGAGGGCAGGGCCCGGGAGATCCTGCACGCCCAGTTTATTATCGGGTCCGACACTGCGGGGGGCTCCAAGTCCAACATCTGGCAGGGCTCGGCCAACCTCCTGGTGGTGCCTGAACTGATCTAAAGGGAAAAGGGGGGGGCGGTCACCCGAGCGCCCCTTTTCGCACAAGGAGTCGATATGAGCTGGTTCGGCGGTCTGGTCATTCACACCAACGACAGCGTCCCGGGGAAATTCGAGGTCCTGACGGTGAGCGGCAGTTCCACCTACTTCACCCGGGGCCTGATCAAACCGACTAGCGGCACCTACGCCGGCATGACGGCCCAGGCGGCCCTGTTGTCGCTGGAGGGGGGCGATATCCGCTTCCGGCTTGACGGCGTCAGCCCGCCCACCTCCACCACTGGGCACCTCATGGTCAGCGGCGATACCTTTCTTTTGATCGGGGCCCAGGCAGTGAACCAGTTTCGGGCCATCCGGTCGGGAACCACGGACGGTAATTTAACGGCAACCTACTTTTTTTAGGCCTTTGGCCGGGACAAGGAGGTAAGCGATGTTCACGGGCAAAAAAACCTACATCATGGCGCTCATCATGGGTCTGGGGGCCTTCGCCCGGGGTTTGGGGTGGATGGATCCGCAGCAATTTGAGCTGCTCATGGGTTTGGCCGGCTCCCTGGGGCTGGCAGCGCTCCGATCCGGGATATCCAGAACCGGTGAGTAGCATGCAGTACCAGGATCTGGCGGAACACCTGGGGGCGCTTTTGGCCCTCCTCGGCATCTTTGCCGGCCTGAGCGGCTTCCTGTTCTGGCGGATGCTGGTGCGCATGGAAAAGAAGTTGGATCAGCTTCATGAGGCCACCTTCCGCTGCCAGTCAGAATTGACCGACCGATTCGTTCGGCGGCCGGAATTCCAGAAGGAACGGGAAGATCTCTGGGGCGCGGTGAACGCCCATGCTCACAACCCGGATGGACGGGTGGTGAGGTAAGGGGCGCAAAGGAAATGGGAAAGTCATGAAAAACCTGTTGGTAGTGTTCATGATTCTGTGCCTGGGCGGCTGCGCCACTACGGCGACCGTTGCGCCTGCGGGTTGCGAAAACAGCTTCGTCTGGCAAAGCGGCTTTATGCCCAACGGCAAGGATTTGGTGGAACTGGGTTTCGCGGCGCTTATGACCGCGGAGCCCAGTTGCAAAAATCTGGTAAAAAACGGGGCCCTCAAGGGCTGGCGGCTGGTGCAGGAGGGAACCCTCAGGGCGGCGGTGGCGGAACTGCTGGTGCTGCTGGAAAAAAATCCCCAATACGCCCCCCTGGCCCTTTTTGCCCTGCAACGCCTGGACCTGGACAAGACCCTGGACAGGTGCGACCAGGAGGCGCTCCTGGCCATGTTCCGCAATATCGCTGTCTATGCCGGGGCCGGGAGCCAGGACTTCAGCGCCGGCCTGGCCGGACTGGTCAGGCGGTGAAGGATACCAGACATGGCTTACAGTACGGAAAACGATTTGCTCACCATGATTCCCCTGAAAGAGTTGGCCGAACTGACCACCGACTCGGGGGAGACGCCGGACAGCCTGGTGGTGGCCGAAGCCATCAACCGGGCCGACGCCGAGATCGACGCGTATGTGGGGAAACGCTATCAACTCCCGCTTGCGCCGGCGCCGGACCAGGTCAAGGGGCTGTCCATCGATATGGCCCTCTATCACCTCTATTCCCGGCGCAGCGTGGCCCCCACGGTCAGGCGGCAGAAATATGAAGCGGCTCTGGCTTTTCTGAAGCTGGTGGCCGCGGGGGAGGCGGTGGTGGAGGGGGCCAGCGGCCTGCTGACGGAGACCACCCAGGTGGGCAGCGAATTCAGCAGCGCTACCCGGGTTTTTACCCGAGATTCCCAGGGAAACTGGTAAGCGACCATGAGCGACCTTGCCTGGATGACGGTGGAAGATGCGGCGGTGACGGCCCTGGCGGACGGTTTGGGGTCCCAGGTCAAAACGGTGCGCAGCTACCAGGGAGACTGGCGGACGGACCTCAAACAGGAGAGCTGGCGGCTGCCGGCGGCGCTGGTCATGGTCACGGGGAGCCGGGCGGAGCAGGTGGGGGTGTCGTCCTTCGACCTCACCCTCAATCTGCAGGTCCTGCTGGTGGTGCGGCATCTCCGGGGCGAGGAGTCCGGCCGGCGGGAGTCGGGCGGGGCTTACGACCTCCTGGCCGGGGTGCGACAGGCCCTGTGGCATCAAGACCTGGGGCTGGATCTGACCCCCTTGGCCCTGGTCCGGGAAGAGCCTCTGTTGACCGATGGGGAATTTACGGTTTATGCGGCGCACTACAGCGCCACCGCCGTCCAGGACCGCTAGGGCGCAAGCGGCGGCCTATTCTTTGGAGGAACAACCATGGCCAGGTCCATACGAAATTTTTTGGCCACTCACAATTTACTGGCGGTGTCCGCCAATCACCAGGAAGCCGCCATCAACCAGGAGCGGGCCCTGGACACCACCTTTCTGGTGGATCTCAATACGGTGCTGAATTACCGGGCCCTCAAAACGGCCAACCGGGAGGAGATCACCGGCAAGGAAGAGGCCGACCGGCTCTATGACCTGGGGGGCTCGGTGTCCGGGACGTTGACCTTCTCCCGGGCCCAGCCCCAGCATCTGGCCTTCCTTTTGGCCTATGCCCTGGGGGAAGTGAGCACCGGACCGGCGGGCGTGGGCGGCTATCGCCACATCATCCGGCCCCGGGCCGGGGAGGTGGACCCGGCCCGCTCCAATCCTTCCTTTACCGCGGCCATGCGCTTCGGGCGCCAGGTGATGAAGCGGCGCTTTGCCTCCTGTTTTGTGGACCAGGTGCGCACGGAATTCACCAGGGACGGCTGGGCCAAGGTCACCGGGGTGGTGAAGGGCACCGGCCAGATGAGCGACAACACCCTGGTGGAAGAGATCACTGCGCCCTACAACGCCGGCAGCCTCACCCTGGCGGCCAATGGCGTGGAGGGGGGCGACGCGACCCAGCGTCTGGCCAATGTGCAGGCGGTGGCGGTGCTCAACCCCGCCACCCAGGCCTGGGACGAAGTGAGCTACACTGCGGTGTCCGGGGCCGCGCCGGCGGTGATTACCATCACTCCTGCCGGCGGCAGCGGGGACAGCACCACCTACCGGGTCTATTATCTGCCCACGGAAAGCGGCTGGATGACCTTTCCGGAGCGGGTGGAGGAGCCGCCGCTGAAGGTCAGCCGGCTGGCGGTGCATCTGGGGGGACGCTGGAACGGCAGCAGTTTTGTGGGCGGCCATGTTTTGGCTGCGGAACTGCGGCGCGTCATCTGGACCTTTCAGAACCATCTGTCGCCGGAGCGCAGCCCGGGGGGCGGGGACGCGGCCAACCGGGCCTTCCGCACCGGCCGGGAGCAAAAGCTGATCTTTGACCGGGACTTTCGGGATTTTCTGATCTCCCAACACCTTCAGGACAACGATTATTTCGGCATTTATCTCAAGGCCGAGGGGCCGGAGTTCGAAGCCGGGGTGCGCTATCAGGTGGAGATCATCTTTCCCCGGGTGGCGGTGTCGGCCGCGCCGGTGCGGGTGGCCCAGCGACGGCTGGCCGAGGAAGTGGAGTTTGCCGTGCTGGAAGACGACACCTACGGCTCGGTTATTGTCCAGGTGCAGAACCTGGTGAGCGGCTACGCCGCCTGAGGATGGAAATATGCCCAGGATCTTGGGAGAAGAGCGCCACCGGCTGGCGATTCAGGACCCCGTGAGCGGCTCGGCCATCACCCTCGTTTTCCGGCGGCCGACCTCGGAAGAAAGGGTGGCCTACCAGCTGTCGGTGTTCCACCTGGACGGCGGGGATAGGCGCCTGCGCCTCAGCGAGACCCGGCTGCGCTTCGGCCTGGAAATCCTGGAGGGGTTTGAGCCCGGAAATTTTATGCTCCAGGAAAACGGCCGGACCGAGAACCTGGACCCGGAGCGGCACCCGGATTGGAAGGAGCGCCTGGCTAAAGACGCCCCGGACCTGGTGTCCTATCTCGGCCAACAGGTGTTCGAGGGCCTCCGGGTCCTGGGACGGGGAGGGGCCGAATGGGGCTGACCGGGGACAGGACCAAGGCTGAGTCCGGCTGGCCGGGGACCCAGGAAGTCCTGACCGAGTTGCGGCGGATCCTGGAGGGGCGCTTGTGCCGGCCGGAACAGCGGCAGGTGTGTCGGGCCGAACACGGGGCCTTTGCGGATTGGGCCTGCCAGGCCTGCGCCGAGTACCTCCGGCCGGAAGCCGTGTCGCCCTGGACCTGGCACCTGATATTTTTACACCGTCTGAAAAAAGCCGGATACCCATTCCGGGCCAACGACTTGAGCCTGGAGACCTGGCTGCTGCTGGGGCTGGTGGAAGAAGCCCTGGCCCTGGCGCAGGGAGGACCCAATGTCAAACGACAATGACTATAACCGGGAATTGGCGGATTATCGCACTCTGCAGCAGGAGATGACGGCGGTGGGCCGGGAGCAGAGCCAGGCGCGCCAGGCGGACTGGTCCCGGGAAATGGAGGGCATGGCCGCGGCCTGGCACGGGTTCCAGCAGGACTGGCAGGGGACCCTGGAGCAGATGGGGGCAAGCGCGTTCGCCAAATTTGACGAAATCAGCGCCCAGGGGGCGGCTTCGGGAAATCAGTTGGCCCAGAGTTGGCGGCAGGCCCTGGCCGACCTCAGCGCCGAACTGGAGCTCTGGGGGGCGCAGGTGTCGCAGACCATGGACCAGGCTGGTCAGGGGCTGCAGCTCACCTCCGGCGGGAGCGCCGGCGGGGCGGGGGGCGACCTCCTGTCCTGGGCCAGCATGAGTCTGGGCTTCGGGGGCATCTTCCACCAAGGCGGCATTCTGGAGGCCCACAACGGCCTGGTGTTGTCCCCGGAGACCTTGCTGGACGACGAACGCCTGATCAAGGCCCAGACCGGGGAGGGCATCCTGCCCCGGGAGGCCATGGTGCAGTTGGGAGAGGAAAATTTCGAGGCCCTGCGCTCGGGCCGCTTCCAGGTGAGTCAGGGGAATGCCGCGCCGCGCTACGACGTCACCATTCAGGTGCAGAGCCTGGACGCCGCCGGGGTGGCCGGGATGGATTGGGGAAAGGTGGTGCAGCGCCACCTGCTGCCCGCGCTGGAGCGGGAACTGAACCGGCGCTGGTAAGGAGGGCATATGGCCAATGCCAAACTGGAATGGACCCCGACGGGCGGCAACCGCCAGAGCTACACCCTGCCGGTGAATTTCACCTATGACTACCAGGAACTGGGCACCGACGACGGCGACCGGGAGCGGGCCCTGGACGGCACCCTGAGGAGCTACGCCCGGGAGCTCAAGGCCCGCTGGGTGCTGCGCTTTCAGTACATCGGCGCCGCCCAGAAGGAGCAGTTGGCGATTCTAAAGCAGGCCCAGGTGGACATCGACTTTTTCCGGGAGGCCGGGGGCCCCAAGACCTTCACGGGGGTGTGGACCAACGACCTGGATTTCCGGGAGGTGTCGCCGGGGCTGTGGTCCGGCAGTATGGTGCTGGAAGAGGTTTAGGGGGTGTTGAAGACGTTGTTTTGGGGGAGTGGGGTTCCCACGGGCTGGAAGCCCGTGCCACCGGGGCGGTGGCCCCCTGCCCCATCCCCCAACCCCATAATGGGATTTGGCTTCGCCGATGAGGCAAAAGTGGCCTCCTCCACCCCATCGGATTGGGTATAATCGGGTTTTTCAACAGCTTTTTAGGAAGAGGGAATGGGAAACACCCGGTTTCTATTCAGACTTTGAGGTTTGGACCTTGGACTTTGGACTGTGGACCTTGGACTTTAAACAATAAGGACTCCCATGAGAACGGCAAGCGGGGATTTTCTTCAGGAAGAACGGCTGCTGAGGGGGGCCCGGCCCCGGGTCAAGGCGGTGCTCTTTCCCTTTGACCTGGATTATGGCCTGGGGCCGGACTCCGGCATCTACGTCAACACGCGCTACGGTGGAGAACCGGGGAAGGTCGAGGTGGATGAAATCTACACCACATCGGGCTCCTGGACCTCTCCGGTCATGCAGACCTTTTCCCCCTGTCTGGACACCCTCGTCCCCACCTGGGAAGACCAGGCCGGTTCGGTGAATGTCCTGGTGGCCCTCCGTGGGGCCGCGACCCTGGATCAGGTGGCCGCGGCCCCCTATACGCAGCTCGTCTCCCAGGAAGAAAGTTCCCTTTTGCTCTATTTTCAGGTCAGGGTGGAGTTCCAGGGCGCGCCGGGGCCGGGGGAGCCGTCGGCTTACATCTCCCAACTCAGGTTTGAGGGCCGCCTGACCATTCCCGAAAACGAGATCCTGAACCCCGGAGAGGTGCGGGTGGAGCTGGCCCGGGATTTCAGCGGCCTGCAAAGCGTCAGCCATAGTCTCCGGCTGGACAATCGGGAGGGCCAATGGCTGCCGGGGCGGGAAACCTTTTATTTTTTAGGGCTGCCCTGGGAGGAAAAGCGCCTGGCCCTGCACCACGGCTTTGCGCTGCCCGGCGGCAGCACCGAATGGCTGCCCCTCTACCAGGGGGCCCTGTCCCGCCTGGGGGGCATGGCGGATGGCTGGCAGGAGCGCCACGGGGTGGAAATCGACACCCGGGACTGGATCAGCCATCGTCTCAACCGGCGCCTGGGCGCGCCCACCCCCGAAGGGGAGCGGCAGCCGTTTCTCCGGGGCTTTTACCGGCTCCGGGGGGAGCTGCTGGAGGTCACCGAGGCCCAGGTGGGCCAGCCCCAAAAGGTGGGCAACGGCAGCGCCGCCCTGGTCGTGCTGGGGGATTACCGGGGAGAGGAGGAGGCTGAGTATCTCCTCCAGGCGGAGTCCACCGGCGAAGTGGGGGAAGCCACCTTCCGGTGGTCCATCACCGGTGGGCAAAGCTGGGAAAAAATCGGCCTCACCTGCGGGGGGGCCGAAAACCCGGTGGGCCTCTCCGAAGGCCTGACGGTCTATTGGCAGCCGGGGATCGGCGATGATCTGGTGGCCGGGGATCGGTTCAGCTTCACGGCCACGCCTCCCCTGTATCGCTACCGGCTGCCCGGAGCGCCCTTCGAAGCCATCACCGCCATCTATCTGAACGGCGAGGCGACCTGGGAGGGCGCGGCCGCGGACCTTTTGACCGGGGAGGTCACCATAACCGGCGCCAGCGCCCAGGTCAGCGCCCGGGTGGTGAAGGACGGCACCACCCACCCGGTGGACATCATGCTGGACATTTTCACCGAAGTGGGGCTGGGGGAGGCGGTGCAGCAGGAGTCTTTCCAACTGGCCAAAAGCCTCACCCCGGAGTACGCCGTGGGGGTCTGTTTCGAAAATATGCCCGCCAGTCAGGCCCTGCGGGAGATTCTGCGGCGGACCCTCTTTGACCTCTGGGTTGATTTCGGTGAGATCAAAATCAGGGCCTATCTGGGGGAGGACTAGGCTGATGGCGCGCATTGACTGGGCCCGATCGTCTCAATTCAACTGGGTGTACGACAACCTGGGGGAAACACCCCTCATGGCCGCGGTGGCCGGCAAGGCCCACGGGGCCACGGCCCTGGTGCAGGCGGACGGCAGCGTGCTGATTGAAAGCCCCAATGCCGGGGGAGGCCAGGTGTACTTTGTCCGGGGGGTCTGGCGCCAGGAAACCAGCTTCGCCTGGGACGGCTTCTGGGCCGAGCCCATGGACGGCGCCCTGACCAATTATTACCTGGGGGGCTCCTTCAGCAACGAAGGCGGGGCCACCGTCCTCACCCTGGGCACACCCCTGGCTGCGGGGACCGCGGTGCAGGTTTTTTATGTGTACCTCACCGGCGAGGCCAGCGAAAAATACGCCGCGCTCAACAACTACCCCTGCATCCGCCGGGCCTACCGGGGCCGGGAAGACTATACCTACGACTTTGCGGTGGACCGCATGCTCGACCTCATGGTCTATCTGCACCTGGCCGGCCGGGAGCGGGGCGAGGATTTCACCCAGGCCTGCCAGTTTCTCTGGAACGAGGTCCTGGCCCGGGAGGCCAGCGCCGCGTCGCCCCTGGTGTACGATACCTTTGAGCGCACTCTCTGGGAGCGGGGCACCTATTTCCTTTACCGCAACGACACCCGTCAGGGCGCGGCTTTTCAGGCCTTTGACACCGAGTTGGCCGAAGGCGCCCCGGGCCGGGTGCTGCACGTGCGGGCCGATCTCCCGGCCCAGACCGACGGCGCCTGGTGGGGCTACGGCCTCAACTGGTCCCTGGAAAAGCCGCCCTTTGCCGCGATTGACCGGATTTTTTTCAAACTCCGGGGCCAGGACTTCACCTGGCGGCTGCACAATTTCACCAAATACGGCAGCAGCAGCGCCACCCTGATTCTCTCCGGCGATTACACCCGCCAGGAGCGCCGATATTATGTGATCCTCATGGAGACCGGCGGCGAGGTGGGCCAGGCCACCTTCCGCTGGTCCCGGGACGGCGGCCTCACCTGGGAGGGCAGCGGCCTGATCACCGGCGACCGGAACCACCCGATCCCTCTGTGGGGGGGCATCTCGGTGGCCTGGGAAGGGGGGGGCGGCGCCGATTTTACGGCCGGGGATTACTGGACCTTCCTGGCCGGAGAGCCCCCGGAGCACCCCCGCCGGCTGTGGGTGGTCCTCAATGACTCCACCCCGGGGGAAGCAGACCCCTTCGGCCCGGCCCACTCCTTTATCCACGCCATTCCGGACCGGTTTGCCGAACTTACCCCCTTTGAAATTCCCTTCAGCCAATTCCGGCGGCGGGACAATATCATCGACGACCGGGACCGGGTGCGGGCCACCTGGGGCGCCTGGTACAGCGCCGGCTCCCAGGGGGCGAACAATATCATCATCAGCGACCGGGAGACCACCGAGGTCATTTCAGGTGACACCTTTTACACCCAGACCCAGGTGGCCTGGGACCTCGCCCCGGATGCCACCGCGTTCGGCGCCTGGGTGGGCATCGATACCGGCCGTTGCTCTTCGTATGGGCGCAGCACCCTGAATTTTCTCATCAAACCGGTGGTGGCCGGCACCGGTTCCCTGACCCTGCGGATCAAGGTGAAAGACGCCCAGGCGAACTATTTTTACCAGGACTATGGCGTCACCGTCAACGCCTGGCAGCGGGTGTCGCTGTATCTCTCGGGGATGCTGCCGGAATCGGGGTCCGGCTCCCTGGCCCACCCCCTGCAGGTGGTGGACATCGGCATCGCCTCCTCCCCCCCCACCAACGGCCTCTTTTATATTGCGGACATAAAATTTGATGAGCACCAGAGCTTCGCAGGGGCAGACCGCCTGCGGCTGGTGGAGTTTAAGATTGAGCAGCAGGGCCTCCCCGAACATGAGTGGTGGCTGGACGACATCGGGCTGAATCTCGAAGCCGAGGACCCCTATCCCCTGGCGCCGCGGCTGGCCATTTCCATGGGGCCCTATGGCCAGAACCCCTGGCGGGGGCCCACCCTGGTGCACTATGCCCACCCCCTGGCGCCGTATCTCATGGGGGCCGTAAACCTGAGCCAGATGTATGTGGACCTGCACCGGGACGCGCAAGACGAATACCACAGCCGCTACGGCGGGGCCAAGGGGCCCATCCTGCCGGTGCACACCAGAAACGACCTGGAAAATATCGCGCTGTGCGGCGAGGAAAATTTCGGCAAATTCTGCTGGTGGCCCAAATACCGCGACTACGGGAAGCTCCAGGGCTACTGGCCCTTCAACGAGGCCCCCACCGACGCCGGCGAACACGGCAACCACGCGGTCTGGGTGGGGACTCCCACCTACGCCGTCGGCCTGTGCCAGCCGGGACACACCAGCGCGGGCTGCGCCGGGGTGCGCTATCTTACGGTGGCGGACCACAGCAGCTTGGACCTCACCGGGGATTTCACCCTGGAGGCCCTGGTGTATCCCACCGCCGACGGGGTGACGGGCGGCATCCTGCACAAAGGGGCCACCGGCGTTGGGGGCAGATACGGCCTGGGCCGGGGCGCGGACAACAAATTTTCCTGTGTCTTAAACGGCGCGGTCGCGGTAACCTCCCCCGGCGCCTGTCCCAAGGATCAGTGGTATTACGTGGTGGCCGCCCGGACCGGCAGCAGCCTCAAACTTTACGTCAACGGCGCCCAGGTGGCCGCGGCGACCTATGCGACCGCGCTCGCCCCGGACGCCAATCCCCTGTATCTGGGCCTGTGGAACAATACTGCAGCGATCTTTCCCGGGACCTTGGACTTTGTCCGGATTCACACCCGGGGCCTGGATGGGACGGAAATCGCCGGCCGCTGGGCCGTCATCCAGGGGACCGAAAACGGCAGCAACTACCCCGAAGTGGGCCACGCCCTGGGGCAGTATTGGGCCTTTTACCGGCTGGCCCAGTTTTATTTCATCAGCAATGACCCCGGGGCCCGAGCCATCCTGGACAACTGGCTGGCCTGGCTGGACCTGTACGGCGCGCCGGATGGCAGCGGCTGGACCTTTCCCACCTATTTTTCGGAATACGGCTTCACCTACGGGCCCTATGACCCGGGGGCCGCGGCCTCCCTGGCTTTGGGGTGCCTGTACGTGTATATGCGGTCAGGCCACCCCTCCGCGGCCCTGTGGGCCCGGCGCCTGCTGGACGATCTCCGCCTGAACCGGCAGAGCCAGGAATACGGCGGCGGCTATAAAAGCGACTACCATTACGGCTGGCTCAACGCCCTGGTGATCCAGGCCTTCGGGCTGGCGGCGTACGGTCTTTCAGGGGAAGCCTACCATTTCCCCGCTATACCCGAGGACGCCGGGCACTTCAGCGCGCTCATGGCCTGGCTTTTTGAGCACGCCGGGGACAGCAAGCCCAACCTCCTGAACGCCGACCTGATCCCCTTTACCTATCTGGAGGCCGCGGACGTCTGGGACTATGCGCCCCACTATGTCTTCACCGAGCAGTTGGGGTCGGTGGAGGCCCTGGTGCTGATGGCGGGCGCGGCCCTGGCCTACGCCAGGGGCACCGGCGACTGGAGCTGGTTCGAACGCCTGTGGCGCTTCATGCTGGCCGACAACCTGGTGGCCCTGGACGCCAGCCGCATCCGCACCCTGTCGGCCAACTATCAGGTGGCCGGGGTCAAAAACCTGGTGCGGGTTTTTTATGCGGACTATGACCAGGACAACAGCCGCTATTGGGAGGCCAAAGACCTGGCCGCGGTGGCGGCTTGGGGGGAGGCGGCAGTGGATGTGGACCTGCGCTACGATGCCCCGGTGGTGTGTGAAAATCCGGAGGTGGCCGGGCTTCTGGCCGACCGCCTGTTGCAGCGCCTGTCCTCCCCCTGGGAAGTGGTGGACCTGGAAACCTGGCTCGAAGGGGCGCGTGTTGAAATCGGCGACACCCTGGCGGTCACCTCCCCCTTCCACGGCTTTGACCAGGAGGAGTTCGCGGTGTTCGGCAAGGCCGTGGACCTGAAGGGCCGCCGGGTCAGCCTCAACCTGGCCCGGCCCTTCCGGAGCACCTGGGCCTGGGCGGTGGACGCCCCCGGCAGCGATTATGACTCCCATGCCATCGATCAACCGAGCATGCTGGACGAAAATTGGGCCTTCCGGACCTATGCCGGCTAGATGGGGGGATGGTTTGGGGTTGTTATGAAAAGTCCAAAGTCCAGAGTCCAAGGTCCAAAGTTATGCCGGCGGGCAGTGCCCGCCCTACGGATCAAGGGCTTATTCTGGTTCCCAAGCTCCCACTTGGGAACCCCAGTGCCCGCCAAGCTCTGCTTGGCCCTGAATCAGGCGATTCACGAAGGCGGGCGGGGCGCCCGCGCTACGGTTTCGATCATGGAATTAACAGAGATTTCCTTAGAAAAGTTACCCTTATACCACGCAACCCTCCCATCAACCCCAACCGGGAGCACAGGCAGGGCGCCCAACCCCCTCTTGGCGGCAGCCTGTGCTCCCACATTTCAGGATGGGGGGAGGGCTGGGAGAGCGGCGGCTCCTGAGCCCCGGGTTTCTCAAAAACCAGAAAAAGGCTTGGGTGCACAGGTGTCCTCACCTGTGTATTCCCATATTTCCAGGCATGACTTTAAAAGGTGCGCCGAGCGCACCCTACAAAAATTTTTCACATCAGAAAGTGGGGTATTGATATGGCCTTGATTCACCTTCCCCAGGCCAAGTGGGCCGGCGGCACCGGTCGCCAGGTCATCCTGAAAAGCGATTTCGACAAAATTGAGCAGGCGGTGGTGGAGAGCATCGGACTGGCCCACCATCCCTCCCTGGAGTATCTGAGCGCCTCCCAGGTGCGGGTTAATGCCACGGCGGACTGCCTGGCCCGGGTCATGCTCAACGGCTTCCCCTCCCCCCTGCACCGGGGGGTGCTGGTGGACGGCGGCCTGTGCGACGGCCGCTATCGGGAGAACGCCGCCCCGGCCACGCTCAATATGGCCGGCGCCGGCAGCCTCTGGGGCACGGAAAAGGCCGGCCAATGGTACTGCGTCCTGGGGGTGGCGGGGTCTGCCGACACCACCTTCGCCCTGAAAGGCATGCCGCTGATGCGGGTGTCGTCCCAGGCTACCCAGATCATCACCCTGAGGAACAACGCCAATACCGCCAATATCGGCTACGGCTTTACCGCCGATGAACTGGCGGGGGGTAAAATCCTGGTCCTCACCGGGACTTCCCGGGGGCTGATGCGGGCCATCACCGCCAACAACAGCGACAACGGCAGCGGGGGGACCATCAGTTACGGCGGCAGCGCCCTTGCCCTGGCCCAGGGGGACTGGTTCGTGGTGCTTCCCCAGATCAACTTCCGGGCCCTGGGAATGATCCTGAACGACGCCGCCGGCAATCTGGCCCCCTTTACTCAGGAGGGGCGCGCCGTTTGCTATCACACTCCCCGGGATTTGGCCCAAGGGGCGATCAACGGCTTTACCGCCTTTGATTTGGCCCTGAGCGCGCCGCCCACGGCCCGGCGGCTGAGGGGCTTCGCTGCGGCCACCGGGGGAACTGACGTCAAACTGGCGGTTTCCTATGACGGCGTCAACCCGGCCCTGGTCCTGCAGGCGCCCCCGCCGGCCGCGG
>JBGSLA010000027.1:0-5689 GCA_041740935.1 Desulfobaccales bacterium
GGAAAGGCAAGGGCCGCGCCCCTCTTTTTTCCCGGTTAACTCCATGGATGAGGGCAACTGCGCCTCTCCCTCCCCCCGGAGCGGGGACAGACCGGAAGTCCAGCCAAACCCTTTCGAAGTCTTTTATTCCGAAAACCGAAAACCGAAAACCGAAAACCCCATCGCCATCGTGGGGGCCGGGGCCCTGGGGAACTTTGTGGCCCTGGGGCTGGCCGCCCTGGGCTTCGGGCCCCTGACTTTCATCGACCCTGACCCGGTGGAGGTCACCAACCTGAACCGCCAGATGCTGTTCTGGGATGCGGTGGGCCAGCCCAAGGCCCAGGCTTTGGCCAAAAGAATCGGGGAGTGGTTCGGCGCCGCGGTTCGGGCCGAGACGGCCTACGTCACCCGGGAAACCGACCTGAGCGAGTTTGCCGCGGTGTTCGACTGCACCGATAACTTCGAAAGCCGCATCGTCTTGAGCGAAAAATGCCGGGAAAGCGGCCGAATCCTCATCAGCGGCGGCACCGGGGTGGAGGCCGGGCAGGTGGTGATATTCAACCCCGCCCGGGGCGGCCCTACCCCGGCGGAACTTCTGGGGTTGTATGACATTGTGGGGGAGCGGGACATCGAGGTGAAAGAGCGGCAGCGGGCTTCGTGCCTCTATGCGCCTGAGCCCGCGGTGATCATGACCAACCAGATCATCGGCGGCCTCATGGTGGACCTGTTTCGCCGCCTCCGGGCCGGGGAGCACCCTCCCAACCTGTTCTATGACGCCCGGGGGGAGAGGATGGTGTGAGAAAGGGTGGTGACCACAGGAGGAAAGTTAGCGTAACAAATTTATTTAACTTGTAATTTCAATTGGTCTGTCCACACCCACGTATGCCAAAAGGCGTTTAACCAGGTACTTTTTAGCCGCGAAGGTCAGGTCTGCGCACAGGCGGGACGCCTGTGCCACCGGGCTTTTCAGGATTTTGATACCAAGGAGCGTTTAAAGGGCAATTATCTGTAGCCGCAGGCTTCAGCCTGCGCCTATACAGGATGGAAAGCCTTTGCCGCCGTTTGACTGCAACTTGGTATGAGAAGGCCACCAGCCCCTGAGCGACTGTTGTGAGACCATCATGGCCGCAACTGCCACTGTAGGCAATAAAATGCTTTTTGTAGGGGCGGGCTTAAAACCCGCCCCTACAGGCCGTCGGACATGAAAACCCGATTAAAAAGATTATTTCTTTTTCGGGGCCTCCTTGGCTTTGGCCTTGTCTATGACTTCCACCTGGGTGGCCGTCATCCGGTACTCGATGGTCACCTTGGAGCCCACCTTGAGGTCCCCGGTCACCTTGGTGTCGGGGGTGCGGGCCACCTCCCAGCGGTCCTTGCCCTTCTGCACCGCAATCATGGTGTCGCTGACCTCCAGGATCGGCCCGGTCACCTGGTAGGTCTTCACTGCGGCGGCCAGGGCCATTGAGGAGCATACAAATACGAAAAGTGCCGTCCATACCAACAGGCGTTTCATGATCCTACCTCCTTAGTGGTATTATTGAACGCTGATGAAGTCCTTAATTTTATTATATATGCCCTTCTTGATGCCCTTTACTTTCATGATGTCCTGGGGATTTTTGTAGGGCTGCGCCTTGATGATGGCCTTGGCCTTGGCCGGTCCGATGCCGGGGATTTTTTCCAGCTCCTCCTGGCTGGCCTTATTGATATTGACCCGCTGGCCCGGGGCCAGTTTAGTGGCCCCCTTTTTCTCTTTGGTTGCTTTGGCTGCTTTGGGTTCAGGGCCAGGGTCCGGCTCCGACGTGGCCTTTTCCACCAGGGGGGGCGAGGCTTCCACCGGGGGTGCCGGCGCGGGCTGGGCCACGAGCCCCTTGGCCGCGGCCATGGCGGTCCCCTGGGTGCAGATCACCAGCAGGACGGCCAACACTCCCAAGCCCAGCGCCCGCCATCTCGCCTTCCCCAGCCTTTTTCCGCCTGGACTCATGGATGCCCTCCGGTGGTAGGTTTTTGTCGTGGCACCGGGCCGATGCCGGGGATTTTTTCCAGCTCCTCCTATATGGCGTTTTCAAAATAGAATTTTTTTATGTTACCCGCTAATCAGGCTGGAAACACTCTCCCTGTCTATTTTCCCTGAACCCTCAATTTCCCCATAGGCCTCTTCTCTTTTCCCTAGCCTCCCATTCGAATTTCCTAAATTCATACGCATAATCGAATGGGTATTTCGTGTAGGCCACCCTAACCCTTGACGGATAATCTCCGCATTAAGAAATGTTCCGTCATCCAGATACACATAGGCAAGAATCCTTCTGTACCTGTCCCGGTGGCCTATGTCAGCGTTGGCCTGGTCATATTCAAGTCTTACCCGCTTGCCCTTCACCACCTTTTTAACAAAGGCTGAGGACCTTCGCCCTAAACGCCGGATGGTCTCTATGTCTGTTTGAGTTCTATTGGAATCCCTTTTGAGCTTGTTTGAACCATGGACCTCCGGAGTATCGACCCCGATAAGGCGAACCTTCTCTCCATTTCCCAGGAGGAGAGTATCGCCGTCTATGACCCGTTTTATGGTGATGAGTTCTGAGGATAGCTCCTTTGTCGGGACTTGACCCACAGTCAGCTTGCCCTGAAGGGCCTCCAACTGGGCCTTGCTCATGCCTTTCACCCGGCTTAGGTCGTCAATATTCTTATAAGGCCGGGCTTTGATGATTCTCATGGATAGATCCGGACCAATTCCAATGTTCTTCTCGAGATCGGCCTGACTAGCGGTATTGATGTTTAGCAAGGCGGTCTCCTTGGTGAGGATCACCATCAGGACGGCCAACACTCCCGGGCCCAGAGCCCGCCATCTCACCTTCCCCAGCCTTTTTCCGCCTGGACTCATGGGTGCCCTCCTCTGCCCGCTTCTTCCCGGTTCGCCGGCCCCTGGACACGGCACCTTTAAATATGCGCCCCGCGGGGACAAACCTTGCCGGTCGGCCCGGCCCCCTTATGCTCCAGGCACCTGGGGCAGGGCCGCCAACGCCCGGGCCAGGACCTCGGGGGAGTACTCCAGGTCTTCCAGTTTCCCCTCCAGAAAGGCGTCGTACGCGGCCAGGTCGAAGTGCCCATGGCCGGAAAAGTTGAAAACAATGCACTTCGGATTATTGGCCTCCCGGCAGCGCACCGCTTCGTCCACCGCGGCCTTGATGGCGTGGGCGGTCTCCGGGGCCGGGATGATGCCTTCGGTCCGGGCAAAGAGGCAGGCCGCCTCAAACACCGGGTTCTGGGCATAGGCCCGGGCCTCGATGACCTTATCGTGCACCAACAGGCTCAGCAGGGGCGCGTCGCCGTGGTATCTGAGGCCCCCGGCGTGAATCCCCGGGGGCACGAAGGAATGTCCCAGGGTGTGCATCAGGATCAGCGGGGTGAGGCGGGCCGTGTCCCCGAAGTCGTAGGTGTACCGGCCCCGGGTCAGGGTGGGGCAGGCGGTGGGCTCCACCGCGATGATGCGCATCTCCTGGCCCTTGAGCTTATCCGGCACAAAGGGGAAGCAAAAGCCGGCGAAATTGCTGCCGCCGCCCACGCAGCCGATGAGGATGTCCGGGCGTTCGCCGGCCAGGGCCAGTTGCTTTTTGGTCTCCAGGCCCACCACGGTCTGGTGCAGCATGACGTGGTTCAAGACGCTCCCCAGGGAATACTTGGTGTCTTCGTGGCTGGCGGCGTCCTCCACCGCCTCGGAGATGGCCATGCCCAGGCTGCCGGAGGTGTCGGGAGTCTCGGCCAGTATGCCCCTGCCGGCATTGGTCCGGTCCGTGGGAGAAGGAAAGACCTCGGCCCCCCAGATATGCATCAGGGACCGGCGGTAGGGCTTCTGGAAATAGCTCACCTTCACCATGTACACGGTGCACTCCAGCCCCAACAGATTGCAGGCGAAGGCCAGGGCACAGCCCCACTGGCCGGCCCCGGTCTCGGTGGCCAGGCGCCGCACCCCTTCCACCATGTTGTAATAGGCCTGGGCCACCGCGGTGTTGGGCTTGTGGCTGCCGGGGGGGCTCACCGACTCGTTTTTATAATAAATCCGGGCCGGGGTTTTGAGGGCCTCCTCCAGACGCCGGGCCCGGTGGAGGGGCGTGGGCCGCCACAGGCGGTACACCCGGAGCACGTCGTCCGGAATGGGAATCAGGGGCTCCCGGCTCATCTCCTGCTCGATGAGCCCCATGGGGAAAATGGGAGCCAGGTCCTGGGGCCCCAGGGGCTGCCCGGTGGCCGGGTGCAGATAGGGGGGAAAAGGCCGGGGCAGGTCGGGTTGAATATTGTACCACTCCTGGGGGAGTTCGCTTTCGCTGAGGCAAATCCGGTAGTTTTCCATGTAGATGCCAGGCTCCTAAGGAAGAAGGAATTGCTTTCTTATATGCAGACCTCTATGGGGTGTCAAGGAAAAAACCCAGGCCAGGCGCACGAGTCCTAAACGCCCCGCAACTCCAGGAAAATTCAAGTATCGCCCCTGAAAAACCGATGACTCAGTAGGATCGCCCGACCGATGGGAAACCATAGGGATATTCAGGGCGGCGGCCCGAATCAAGGTGAGGGAAGCATCGATCTCCGAATCAGAACAAGGATGTCTGTCGCCATGCGCCTTTAGGGAGCCCTCAATCCGGGAAATTTTTCGTGGGAAGAGAACCGGGTCATTGTTTGCCGTTTTGGTTTATCCGGCCTGCGCCCCGTGACGGGTCTCAATGGCGCCCGGTGGCGGATATGACCCCCGACCTCTTCATGCCCAGCAGCCATGGTTAATCAGAAAGATCGTGATGAGCCGAAACGCCAAGCTCAGAAGCCGGCGCGCCATTTCAAAGCAGGGATCCGGGAAGAAGAAGTTTGTCAAATTTATAACCTGAAAAAGAACCTGGATTACAGCGATATTTTGATCAAATACGCCAACAAATATCTCAAATTGGGGTGGGATCTGGTGGCGGTCAACGCCCTGGGGGAGACCGCCCTGGATTTGGATTTTCAGCAACCCGAGGATATGTGGTCCCCCCGGCTCACCGCCATGGGACTGGAGGGCATGCAGATCAACCTGGGGATCCGCACCGGCCGACCCTCCCGCCTCCTGGTCCTCGAGGTCCACCGGGACGAAAGCCTGGCGCCCTTCAACCAGCGGGGGGAGTGGTGTTCCGGCTGCGTGGCCGAAGTGGGGACCAACCGGGAGCAGCATTATTATGTGGTGCCCAGGGGGTGGCCGCCGCCGCCCTCATATTTTCTCGAGTCTTTCCAGGTCATGGTCTTTGGCGAGGAAGGCATGGTGCTGGCGCCGCCCTCCATGGAGCCCAAGGCCAAGGCCACCCTGCGCTGGCTGCGGCCGCCCTGGGAAACCCCCCCCACCCGGCCCAGCCCGGCCTTGTGCAAGTTTGTCAAAGAAAGCGCCCCCTCCCTGTTGGAGGCCCCCGAGCTCCCCGGTTCCCAGGTGCCCACCTGGTCTGAAATCTATCCCACCATCACCGGCTATCCGTCGCTGCTCCAGGCCTTGTTGGCCCCGGCGGCCACCCCGGAGGAGTATTATAAGACCCTGGCGGCCACGGCCCGCGAGGCGGGGCTGCATGACTCCCAGGTGCTTTTGGGGATTTTGTGGCACGCGCCCTTAGGCGACGGCGCCCGGACCCCGGAGCGCTGGGAATACTTTCAGCAACTGGTGGGCCAAAGCGAAGGCCAACCGGGCCGGGTGCGGCCGCGCGGTTCG
>JBGSLA010000028.1:0-9963 GCA_041740935.1 Desulfobaccales bacterium
GGCAACGGCGCCGGGGCCACCAGGCTGACGGTCAAGACCGGCGGGGCCGTCGGCCGGGAGAAGCCGCCGCCATAGAGCAACAGGGCCGCCAGGGCGGCGTGGACCCCGAAAGACAGGGCCAGGCTTCCGGAACCAAGACCCGTCGCCATTCCCTGCCGTCGTCCCCTGAGAGCCGCCATAAAAAAATCCCTGGTTGGGAAATACCCAGGGATTGCACCCGTCTTCTTCATCCCCGACCGGGGGCGGCGCCCCCGGGGCCACCGCCCGGAACCACGCCGGGCGGACAGCCCAGGTACCAGGCAGGTCTTCTGACTCCCGGATCGTCCTACCCCCTGCGCCTTCCCCCCACCAGAATCGCGGGAGTGGCCTCATGCAGGGTTCGTCCCCGGTTACAGCGGCGGGTCCGCACCGGCTTTGCACCGGTTTCCCTATTATGCCCCACGGCACCTGTACCTGTTTTTATTGTAAAGATCAGGGCGAGACTGTCAAGGGGGAAGGCGGGGAGAAAATAAAGAAAAAACCGAAAGAGGGAAGGATCGGCCGAACCGGACAGTTCTGTCCTGAAAAGTCCAAAGTCCAGGGTCCAGAGTCCAAAGTCATAGCGGCGGGCAAGAAGCCTGCCCGGTCTTCTCAGGTTTTACGGGTGAGCCGCCGGTCCATGAGGAACTGTCAGGAAAAAAGACATTTTTCTCAATTTGTCAGAAGAATAAAACGCTTCCCAAATTTTTTTGTTGACAAAAAGATTTATTTATTCAAGAAATCAAGATAAACCCCTAGGGAATCTTCTTAGGAATAATCAGGGGAAACCTTTTTGAGGTATCCGGCAATCCATTATTTAATGCAGCTGTAAACCTTAGGCGCCGCCAGTTTGTGACCAGTTTCCAAGGAGGGAGGGGTCATGGTTCAGCCTCCGCGCAGCGCTGAGCGCCCGGTCATGAGCGCCCAGGGAAGGGCCAGGTCATGGGTCTGAGGTGGTTTCGGACCCAGGTAGACGACTGGCGGCGCCGTTTGCCCGCTCGGCGGTATTTCGACCGGGAAGATCGGTCCCGACGCCTGGCGGCGCAGCAGCTTTCCATCCTCACTCTGGTGCTGGGGGCTCTCTACCTGGCCTGGTTGGGCCGGTTGATGTGGCGGGCCCCCGGGGATCAGAGCATCCTGTTTTTCACCGCCGAAACCCTGGCCTATCTGCTCCTGGTGTTTTTGGCCCTGGATTTGGGCAGGCTGCGCTATCATCGCCCCGAGGGTCTGGCCCTCAAAAGCTTCCCCTCGGTGGACGTTCTGGTGACCTACTGCGGCGAGCCCCTGGAGGTCATCCGCACCACCCTGCGGGCGGTGAGCCGCATTCGCTATCAGACTCTGCAGGTTTATGTCCTGGATGATCAGGGTTCCCCCCAGGTGGCCGAACTGGCCCAGTCGCTGGGGTTTCACTATCATTCCCGGCCGTTGGCCGGCCAGCCCCGCCAGGACGCCAAAAGCGGCAACCTCAACTTCGGTCTGGGTCTGAGCCAGGGAGAGCTCATTCTGGTGCTGGACGCCGACCAGGTGCCCGCCCCCGATATTCTCACCCGCCTGGCGGGCTTCTTCCAACTGCCCCGGGTGGCCTATGTCCAATCCAAACAGTCCTTTTACCTGCCGGAAGGCGACCCGTTCTTCAATCGGGATGAAATTTTCTACGAAGTGATCCAGCCCAGCAACGACGAGGCCAACGCCGTCATTTCCTGCGGCTCGGGAGTGCTGTACCGCCGGGCGGCCCTGGAGGACATCGGCGGCTACGTCACCTGGAACATCCTGGAAGATATGACCAGCTCTTATGAGCTGTTGAGCCGGGGCTGGAAAGGCCTGTATTTTCCCTACGCCCTGTCCCGGGGGTTGGCGCCCCCGAATCTGGCCGGGGTGTACCGCCAGCGCTTCCAATGGTGCCTGGACACCATGCGCCTGTTCTTTTGGGACAATCCGCTGCGCAAAAAGGGCCTGGCCTTAAGCCAACGGCTGCATTTTCTGCTGATCATGGTCAACTATCTGATCAGCGGCCTGGTGTTTCCGGCCTTTTATTTCCTGCCGCTGCTGGGTTACTGGGAGGGGTATTCCTGCTTTCAAAATCAGGAATGGTATTACCTGGCGCTCCGGGGCCTGTATTTGGCGACCACCATCCTGATGTTCCGCTATCTGTTTTTCCGGAAGGATGCACTGAAGCAGTTCAAAATACTCTGCGGGCTGTCGCCGGTGTACGCCGCGGCCATTTTTACGGCCCTGGTCTATCCACCCGGGCGCAAGCCGGCGTATCGGGTCAACAACCGCCAGCCCTTTACAGAGGCCACCGACTATTTCCTGTTGCTGCCCCAACTGGGCATCATGGTCCTGCATCTTACCCTGCCCTTCCTGTCGCTGCATCTGGGCTGGGCCCCGCCCCACCTCATCGCGCTCAACGGCTTTTTCTCCGCCTTTATTATTTGGGTGCTGGCGGACCTGACCCTGGCCGGTCTGAAGAAACCCCAATGGCATGCCTCCATGGACCCCAGGCAAATTTATGGCTCTTAACCGCCGCTGGCTGCTGGCCCTTTTCCCTGTGGCTTTTTTGGGAATTGTGCTGGGTTATGCCTGGCTCCAGGACCCCCATTTTTATCTCGGTTCCGAAGCCCTGTATCACCGCGCCAAGGAGGCCGAAAGCCGGGGCGAGCTCGACCTGGCCCTGACCCTGGCGCAGAAATCCTGGAAACGCAATCCAGATTTGTCCGATTGCGGCACCTTCCTGGGATGGCTCTATCTCAAGCAGAACCAACTGCAGCCGGCCCATGACACCCTGCGTCAGGTCTGGGAGCGGGACGCCATGGCCACCGCGGCCCTCAAGGGCCTGGCGGAGGCCCTCAACCGGATGGACCGCCGGCCCGAAGCCCTGGAGCTTCTGGGGAAATACCTTAAGGATAATCCCAAGGATGCGGATGTAACCCTGTTCGCGGCCCAGATGGCCAACCAACGGCCGGAGGACAAGGCCCTGGCCCTGGAGTACTATCAGCAGCACTACCGGCTCGAACCCACAACCGAAGTGCGCCGCACTTTGGTGGATATGCTCAGTAGCCTCCAGCGCTTTAAGGAAGCCATTCCTTTACAGGAAGAGGAGGCGGCCCAACATCCCGACCAGCCCGAGGCCTTGCACCGCCTGGCCCTGTTGCATTATTGGAGCCGGGATTACGATGAGGCCACCCAGGTTTATCAGCGTCTGCTGGAAAAAGTAGCGGAAAACGCCGCGTTTCGCCAGGAAGCGGCCCAAACCGCAGAGGCCGCCAAAAACCTGGATGAGGCCATCAAGCAGCGCCTGTGGCTCTTCATGAACTCCAAGGGCGCCAAAGAGCACGCCATCCCTCTGGCCCGCCTGTGGTCCCAAAAGGGCAACCACGCCGAGGCCGCGGCGGTGCTGGGCTCCCTCATGGACCAGGAGCCCGACCCCGACACGGTGCGCTGGTACGCCCTGGAGCTGCTCCTGACCGGCGATATGGACAAGGCCCTCAAGGTCTATAAAAAGGCCTGGGAAAAGGGGGATTCCCACCAGGAAACCATCGTCAATCTGGCCCGGCTCTATGCCCGCCAGCGCCAGTTTTCCCGGGCCGCGGCCATGTGGGACGAAGCCAAACGGCGTCAGCTGATCCACGGGGAGCTGCGCTGGGAGGCGGCGCTGACCTATTCCTATGCCCAGCAGTTCGGCGAGGCGGTGGAGATCCTCAAGCCCGTGGAGCGGGACAATCCCAAATATCCCCGGCTGTTGGTGTTTTTGGGGCAGATGCATTTTTATCAGAAGCACTGGGGGCTGGCGGCCCATTACTTTCAGCGCTATCTGGAGCAAAACCCCGACGATGTGGGGGTCAGGAAGCTTTTGGCCGAGGCCCTGGCCTTCAAGCCCAAGGCCGAGGCTGAGGCCCTGGAGGCGTATAAGGATTTAACCAAGCGCAGCCCGGAGGTGGGCCTGCGCCTGCGTCGCATTGCCCTGTTGCTCAAGGCCAAACACTGGCAGGAGGCCCAGCAGGAACTGCAGGAGTGCCCCGTGCCCCAGGAGGCCGCGCTCCTCAAGGAGCAGGCCCGTTTGCTGTTGTGGGCCGGGGACCTGGACGGGGCTTTGGATCGCTATGACCGCTTCCTGCAGCACAACCCCCAGGACCGGGAGGCGCTCATTGAAAAAGCCCGGGTCCTCATCTATCTGGGCCGGGCCCCGGAGGGGCAGGAGATTCTGCGCCGCTTTCCGGTGGGAGAGGGCGGGGCCGGGGCGGCGCGGCCCGAAGACCGGGTGGTGATGGTGGCCCACATTCAGGCGGCCCTGGCCCAAAAAGACTGGCCGGAGGCCTCCCGCTGGGCCCTGCGTCTGTATGGCAGCGGTCTTCCCCCCCAGCAACGTCCCCCCCGGACCTGGCAGGAAGCCCACGCCGGGGAGCACGGCGATAAAGGCCCCAACCCGCTGAGCCTGGAAGAGCGCACCTGGGTGGCCCGGGCCCTGTGCCAGGCCCCGGAGCCTGAGGCCCTGCAGGTGGCGGTGGATCTGACTTTGGCAAATTTATACAAAGACCGCCATCATCACGCCAGCCTCCTGATTCTGGCGCACCTGCTGCCCAAGCTGCCGACCTACGAGGACCTGTCCAGGATGGCCTACCGCATCCCCGGCATCAAGAATGACAGCCCGGAATATGTGGCCTCCCTGTCTTTTTTCAGCTCCCGGCTGGGGCGCCATGGCGGCAAACTGGACTACCTGCTGCACGTCCTGAAGGAGTATCGGAACCGCAAGCCGGACAGCCCCGGGGAAATGCTGGCTCTGGCCGATCTGTCCATGGAATTGGGCAACCGCCAGGAAGCGGAAAGCTATTACCGGCAGGCCCAGAGAATCTGGCCCCAGGATAAGCGTCTGGCCGACCTCATCCTGCAATGCCAGATGGTTCAGAAGGACTGGGGCAAGGTTCTGGCCACCCTGAACAACAAGCCGCTCACCGCGGCAAACGCCCTGGAGGTGGCCCGCTTCTATATGATGCGGGGGCAATACGAGGGGGTCAAGGCCGCGGCGGACAAGGTGCCCCCGGATCACACCGATTACCCCCGGATCCAGCTTCTCCGGGTCCAGGCCACGCGTCTCCAGAAGTGCTATCCGGAGGCCCTCCAGACCCTGGAGCCCCTGGCGGGCCTTTTGCCCCGGGAAGAATTTCTCATGGAAAAGGCCCGCATCCTGGAGGCCATGGAGAACCGGCAGGCAATCAGGTATTATGCTGAGGTCATCGAGAGCGCCCCCCATTCCCAACACGCCCGGGTGGCCGAGGCCCGCCGGGCCCGAGCCGCGGGCAATGTGGGCGGGGCCAGCCAGGCCTTTGCCCTGGCCCTGGAGAGCGCCCCCCAGGACGTGGAATTGTTGAATGAACTGGAGGACCTGCGCCAGCGCCAGCGGCCGCAGCTGGCCTCCCGGGCCTTCGCCTATACCCGGGGCGAGCCCCAGGCCGAGGAGCACATGCGGCCCTGGCAGTTCGGCCGCCCCGACCGGGAGGTTTTCGGGGGCCTGCCCAGCCCCAGCACCATTCCGGTGGCCCAACCGGAAACCCTGTGGTTTAGGGACAGCAATCAACTGTATGGCTGGCTGCTGCGGGCCACCGCCGGTTTTTGGATCACCAAGGCCATCCCCGCCCAGATTGCGGTGGAGTACCGGGGCTACCGCCAGGCCGGCTACTCCAACGAACAGGGGCCCATCACGGTGGATTGGGACAAGCTTTACAGCCAGACCACCACCCAGCGGGCCCGGCTGCGCATGGCCGACCTTACCCTGGGGGTGGGCCCGGTCAACCTGGAAAACCGGCTCAAATTGAGCGGCGAACTTATTTTCCGCCGCTATTGGAAGCGGGTCGATCGGGAAATTATCCAGAAGGGGGCCAAGTGGTATGCCTTTCCGCCCCCACCCCATCTAATCGATGAATCCCGCATCCTGAAATCCACCGAACAGGACGACCGGGACCGCATCCTGGGGAGCCTCACCCTGGACTTCCCCCTGGGGCTCAAGACCGACGGCACCCTGCGCTTTACCCGCCGGGACCTGTTCGACGTGGAGCCTTATCTTTTGCCCCGCCTCTACCAGTCGGTGAACAATCTGGGGGACGCGCCCCTGGTGGTCCTCAACCAGTTGGAGCTGGGCCTGACCCACCATTTTTCCCCCACCCTGGCCTGGCGGGGGAATGTCGGCGGCGCGGTTTTCTCCGACGACAACAGCCGCCTCACCCTCTATCAGGGCCTGACCTGGCTGCCCGTGAAAACCTCCCGGATGCAGTTGGGGCTCACGCCTCATTACTATATGACCAAGTATAGTGAGACCAGAAGCAGCTACTTCAGCCCGAAATCTTACAGCGCCCTGGGCGTCACCCTGGACTTTTACCGCCAGGTGTACCGGCTGCCTTCCATCATTCTCCAGGCCTCGGTGCAGGGGGTCAATCAGCACGGCAACTGGGGGCCGGGCTTTCACGGGCTCTTTGCCCTGGAAATGGAGCCGGCCCAGAATTTCTTCATCCATCCCCATATCTTCTATTTTAGGGAATGGGTGGACAATTATCACATTTTGGTCCTGGGCCTGTCTTTGCGGTATGTTTTTTAAGGGGGTTTTGGGTTCTGGGTTCTGGGTTTTCGGAAAAAATAGCAAAGCGTAGGGCCGGCACCGCCCGCCGCCATGACCTTGGACTTTAGACTTTGGACGTTTCCGGACAGGATAGTCGCTCATGAGTCTCTGGCTCTCTCAAAACCAGGAAAAATCCGGAAGGGCGGGCCTCCGTGCCCGCCGAAACCAGAGGCGGCCAGGGACGGCCGCCCCACCGGCATATGGCCCCTTTGGTGACTACATAAAACAGCCGCTCATGAGCCCCAGCTCTCTTAAAAACAGGAAAAGCCCGGTGGCACAGGTGTCCTCACCTGTGCATCGTAAGACTTTACGGGCCGCGGATTGATTATTGATGGTGCGCCGAGCGCACCCTACGGATTTTGAGCAAAGCAGAGCTTGGCCGGCAACCGGGTTCCCCGGCGGGAGCTTGGGAACCAGGATAAATGGTGGCGGGAGCCTTCTTATGAGTTCCACCGAAAACCCAAAACCCAAAACCCAAAACCGGTCTACCAGGACCCTGGCCGCCTTTTTGGCCGTCGCTCTGTTTTTCCTGGCCGGCTGCGGCCGGGCGACGCTTCCCACCCCCACCGTGGCGGAGGTGGAAGAGGCCCAGCTCACCGCCAGCCGCCGGCATCCATTTAAAACCTGGTCTCTGGACCGGAGTTCCCAGGTGTTCATCCGGCTGTTGGCCACCGTGCCCCAGTCCCAGGGCCACACCTACCCCTTTCTGGGGTTCAACTGGTGGCTCACGGAGGGGGACAAAGTGGTGATCGACAATGTCTGGCGACCCTCCCCCGCGGCTGACGCCGGCCTGCGCCAGGGAGACCTCATCGTCGGGGTCAACAACTGGCCCCTCCACCCCTGGGTGGCCAAGTGGGACCAGAGGATCCGGGCCACCCGGGAGATTTCCCGGGACCTCTTCTGGGGCCAGCGGCGCAGCTGGTACGTAACCCGCAACTACACCGAGGGCCTGAACCTCCTGGCCCTGCCGGGGGAAATCCTGGTGGCCCTGATGCTGGACGCCCGGCACATAGCCATGGAAGCCCGGGGGCGGTATCTGTCCGGGCCGGTGGAACTGCTCATCGACCGGAACGGCAAAAAGTTCCCGCTCACCCTCTACCCCCAGCACCTGCCCGCGGAATACGCCATTCTGGTGGACACCCATGATCAGAAAATCAACGCCTTTGCCGCGCCGGGCCGGGTCATTCTCACCTCCCGGCTGGTGTCCTTCTGCCTCAACGACGACGAACTGGCCCTGGTGGTGGGGCACGAACTGGCCCACCATGTCTTCGGCCATCTGATCCGGGGGGCCGGCTACCGGCGTCTGGGTGGCCTGGCGGGCAAGGTCTGGAGTCTCGGCGGGGCCTTCGCCACTTCCACCATCGGCAAGCTGGCCAATCTGAGGACCGCCTTCTGGCTGAAAGACACGGCCCCGCCCTCGGTCCGGGATGCGGTGGTGAGCGCCTTTTCCCGGGAAGACGAGCGGGAGGCCGATCTGTACGGCATGTGGTTCGCCTATCAGGCGGGCTATGATATTGAGCGGGGGCTGGCGGTGTGGGAGCGCCTGGGGGCCATCAGCCACGATCCCTTTGAGACCACCGAATTTCTGGACAGCCACCCCGCGCCCCTGGAGCGCCTGGCCCGGCTGAAAATCGCCGCAGGATACTTTAAAACCGGCCAGGCCGCCAAGGTGTTGCTGCAATCCCGGGACCTGGCCCGCATCAACCACGCCCCTTGACCGGGAAAACAGGCATCGTGCCTGTTCCGACACGGGCTTAAAGCCTGTGCTCCCGTTGATGAAACGCTCAGGTTCAAACCGGGGGAAACCCGTTTCTCCCGAAGCCGATTTCCATGTTCCTTCACCTCCCCCTACCGAGTTCGGGGAGCGGGACAGTGCCCCTCCCATTGTCCCCCTCTCCCGAACTCATTTTTTCTGTTTTCAGTTTTCAGAAAAAAACAATAAAAATATCGATATGTTGGCCGTTTCATTTGTTTCATTCCAATAAGAACTTGGTATTGCCCCGCCCCTCTTGACACCTTGCCCCGTCAATGAGTATAAGGGGAGAGGAGCGCACGCCCGTCATGGCCCCCCGCACCCTTTATCTCCTGGACATCAGTTCGTACATTTACCGGGCCTTTCATGCCATCCGGGGGCTGGCCACCTCTAAGGGCTTTCCCAGCAATGCCGCGTTCGGGGTGACCAGCATGCTCCTCAAGGTGCTGCGGGAGCGCCAGCCCCAGTACCTGGCCCTGGCCTTCGACTCCAAGGTTCCCACCTTCCGGCACCGGGAATATCCGGAATATAAGGCCCACCGCCCCCCCATGCCCGAGGAGCTGGCCATGCAGCTCCCCTACATTGAAAAAATCATGGCGGGCTTAAATCTGCCCCGTCTGGTCATGGAGGGCTATGAAGCCGACGACCTCATCGCCACCCTGGTCAGGGAGGCCCGGGAGCAGGGCTTTGAAGTGGTGATCGTCTCCGGGGACAAGGACCTCCTCCCCCTGGTGCAGGCCGGGGTGGTCTGGTGGGACCCCATGAAAGATGTGCGCTTTGACCCCGAGGCCATCCGGGAAAAATACGGGGTCTCCCCCGGAGAACTGGTGGAGGTCAAGGCCCTGGCCGGGGACCCCAGCGACAATATCCCCGGGGTGCCGGGCATCGGGGAGAAAACCGCGCTCAAGCTCATCGCCGCCTATCACAGTCTCGACAATCTCCTCGACCATATAAAAGATATTAAAGAAAAGGGGCTGCGGGCCAAACTGACGGAACACGTCGATCAGGCCCGTCTCAGCCGCCGCCTGGTGCTTTTGGCGGATCAGGTTCCCCTTACGGTGGACCTGGAGGCCCTGCGCCCCGGCCCGCCGGATAAGGAGGCCCTGCGCCGCTTGTTTGTGGAGCTCGAATTCACCAAATTCAACCAGGAGTTGGGCTTCGACGCCCCCCCGGCCGGGGCCTTCCGGCTGGTGCAGGACGACGCCGGGCTCATGCAGCTGGCCGCGGACTTAAAAGGCGTCAAGGTCCTGGCCTTTTTTTTCATTCTGGGGGAGCAGCACCCGGTCATGGCCCCGGTGGCCGGGCTGGCCCTTGGCTTTCGGCCCGGGGAAGGGGTGTACCTGCCCTTTGCCGGCGGCGTGGCCCCCGAGGCGATCTGGAACACCCTGGGGCTGGCCTTCCGGGACCCCGGCGTCGTTAAGCTAAGCTCCGATCTGAAGGCGGCCCTGCAGGTTGCCGCCCGCTTCGGGGTGGAGCCGGCCGGCTTCCGGGGGGACATCCTGCTGGCTTCGTATTTGCTTAACCCCGCCCGCTATGAGCAAACTCTGGAGAACGTGGCGCTGCATTATCTGGGAATGAACCTCCC
>JBGSLA010000029.1:0-7059 GCA_041740935.1 Desulfobaccales bacterium
GGCCGTCATCGGCGCCGGCAGCTGGGGCACGGCCCTGGCCCACCTTTTAGGCGAAAAGGGGCATTCCGTCCGCCTCTGGGTCTTCGAACCCGAGGTCTATCAGGAGATCTCCACCAAGCGCATCAATTCCACCTTCCTGCCAGGGGTGCGCCTGCCGGCCCGCATCAGCTTCACCCAGGATTTCGGCGAGGCCCTGGAGGGAGCCCAGGTGGTGGTGATGGCCACGCCCTCCCACGTCTTTCGGGAGATGCTGGGGGAAATGGCCCCCCATCTGCCGTCGGCTCCGGTCCTGCTGTCAGCCACCAAAGGCATCGAAACCGAAACCCTCCTGACCATGGACGGGGTCACCCGGGAGGTGCTGGGCGCGGAGGTCCCCTACGCCGTTCTGGGGGGGCCCAGCTTCGCCCAGGAAGTGGTGGCCAGGCACCCCACCGCGGTGACCATCGCCTGCCGCCACAGTAAAGTGGCCCACCGGCTGCAGCGCCTGTTTTCCACCTCCTCCTTCCGGGTCTACACCAGCTACGACGTCACCGGGGTGGAACTGGGGGGGGCCTTAAAAAACATTTTCGCCATCGGCACCGGCATTCTGGAGGGCATGGGCCTGGGGGACAACCCCCGGGCGGCCCTCATCACCCGGGGCCTGGCGGAGATGACCCGGCTGGGGCTGCGCCTGGGGGCCAATCCCATGACCATGGCCGGCCTGGGGGGGCTGGGAGACCTGGTCCTCACCTGCAGTTCCCGCCAGAGCCGCAACTTCCAGGTGGGGCTGCGCCTGGGCCAGGGGGAGCCCCTGGAGCAGATTCTGGGAAGCACCCAAATGGTGGCCGAAGGGGTGAAAAACTCCCGGGCCTGCCACCTGCTGGCCCAGCGCCTGGGAGTGGAAATGCCCCTGGTGGACGCGGTCTACCGCATCCTGCACGAAAATCTTTCCCCCCGGGAGGCCATCAAAAAACTCATGAGCCGGGAACTCAAAGACGAACTGGAGGCCATGGAAGAAACCTGGTGACCCTGGGGGTGGGTGACCGGGTTTATGTTCGCTTGAAGAAAATACGATGCTAAGCTGAGGAAGGAAGGGTCCCCATCACCGCTTAACCAGGGGGAGGAGAGGAGATGATGGATAAAGGCAAGGTAGTCAATGCCGAGCAATACAGCCCGGATGCGTATGATCATTTTGACACCACGATCGCGTCTTTGGGGGAGGCCAAAGTTGATTCGCCCATCCGCAGAATCCCGTTGTTCACCCGGGACGGCAAGCTCCTGGAAAAGAGCTTTGTGAAAGATGAGGAAAAGGTCCTGGTGTATGACACCCTGGATTATTTGGAACAACTCCCGGCCGGGGAAGTACCTCTGACCTTCGAGTTGGCCGGCCCCCGGGCCCAAATCTTTTTTGACCCCTCCAAGGTGCACTGCGCCGTCGCCACCTGCGGGGGCCTGTGCCCCGGCACCAATGACGTTATCCGGGCCATCGTCCTGGAGTTGCACCATCTGTATAAAGTGCGTCACATCTTCGGAGTGCGCTACGGCTTCCAGGGCTTTATTCCCAAATACGGGCACGATCTCTTGCGCCTCACCCCCGAAGAAGTGGTGAATATTCACAATTATGGGGGCACCATTCTGTCCTCCTCCCGGGGGGCCCAGGACATCGGGGAGATTGTGGACGCCCTGGACCGCTTGAATATCAGCGTCCTGTTCCTCATCGGGGGGGACGGCACGCTCCGGGCGGCCAACCGTATCTGCGAAGAAATCGCCGCCCGGGAACTGAAAAAAAGCGTTATCGTTATTCCCAAAACCATTGACAACGACATTCCCCTGGTGGCCCGCTCGTTCGGCTTCGACACCGCGGTGGAGATGGCCACCGACGCCATCCGGGCGGCCCACACCGAGGCCCTGGGCGCGCCCAACGGCATCGGCCTGGTGAAGCTCATGGGACGCTACGCCGGCTTCGTGGCCGCCAATGCCTCCCTGGCCCTCAGGGAAGTGAACTTTGTGCTCATTCCGGAGTCGGACTTCGACATGGACGGCGACCGGGGCCTGTTGGCCTGCCTGGAGGAGCGCCTGCGGGAGCGGGGCCACGCCGTCATTCTGGCGGCCGAAGGCGCCGGCCAGAAATTTTTCAAACAAGAAGACCTGCCCCGGGACCCCTCCGGCAATATCAAGCCCGGGGATATCGGCATCTATCTGTCCGACCGCATCAAGGAGCACCTGGCCTCCCAAAAGATAGAGGTTAATCTAAAATATATCGACCCGAGCTATATGATCCGGAGTATGCCGGCCAACTATAACGACCGCATTTATTGCGGTTTTCTGGGGCAGAATGCGGTCCATGCGGGCATGGCCGGCAAAACCGCCATGCTGGTGTCCCGCTGGCACGGCCACTTTGTGCATGTGCCCATCAAGGCTACGGTGGGCAAGACCAAGGCGGTGGACCTGGATTCTCCCCTGTGGCGCAGCGTGCTGGAATCCACCGGCCAACCGCCGCTCAAAAACAGGTGATTCAGGTTTCGCACCCCTGAGGCCTAAAACAACCTGGCAAGGTTCGGTCTCCTGGCAAGACCGGAAGGAAATTCTCCAGCCCTCTCTTTCTGTAGCCGCAGCCTTTAGGCGGCGCTGGACGCTGCAGGCCGGCTTAAGGTTATTTTTCGCAGGCTGAAGCCTGCGGCTACATATTTAAGGAGTTTCAAAGCGCAGGGCGGGAAAGCGCCGCGCCTCCTGCCTTTGGGAAGCCCGTTGGCACAGGTTGAAAATCTCTGCCCACGGGTTTGGGGGGCGGAGCCCTTCTTACGAAAACAGCCTAAACCCCTACCGCACGACACTGGATTTTTTTTGGGTTTTCTGTAAAATTTGAAGTCGCTCGCCTGAGCCGGTGCCAGGCTGGCAAGGTTACATGACATGACCCAGGCGTATCAACAACGGCCGGTATTTGACTGTCAGCAATGCGGCGAGTGCTGCCGGGGGGACAGGGGCATTCTGGCCACCGCCGCGGAGATTGAGGCCATGGCCGCGTATCTGGGCCTGGCCGCGGCGGATTTCGCCGCCCGCTATCTGGTGGACACACCGCTCGGGCCCCAACTCGCTTCCCCCGGGGGCGTGTGCATCATGCAGGCGGGCAACCTCTGCCGGGTGCACCCGGTCAAGCCCCGCATCTGCCGGCAGTGGCCTTTTTTGCGGGCGCTCCTCAAGCACGCCGATGAATTCGAGGCGGCCAAAGGGGCCTGTCCGGGCTTGGCAGCGGAGGCTGACCATGCGGACTTTATCAGGGCAGCCGGGGAGCAGCCGGGTTATTGACCCGTATCGTTAATAATAACAGTAATTATGCGGCTGTCAGGGGAGCAAGGTTTTTAAAAGTCCCCCTTTAGAAAAGGGGGGAAATTTAAGGATTTTTTAGGTTACCTAACGCTACTGACTCAAGCGGAATCGAGACACTGATGTTCAAACCCCGTACTCTTTTGATCAACGCCATGCTCCTGGCCGTCATCCTGATGGCCGGCTCTTCCCGGGCGGCTGCGCCCCCTGACCCGGCTGAGAAGTTTTTTAACCAGGGGTTGGAGGCGCTGACGGCCGGTGATGGGGCCCAGGCTGCGGCTCACTTCACCGAGGCCCTGAAGCTTCACCCCAACTCGGCGGAGGCTTACGTCAATCGGGGTCAGGCTTACGTCCTCCAGGGGCAATGGGACCAGGCCCGGGCGGATTTTGACCAGGCCCTGAAAGTGAATCCCCGGATGCCTGAGGCTCTCTACAACCGGGGGCGGTTACAGACCATGCTGGACCAGCCGGACAAGGCCGCGGCCGACTACACCGCGGCCCTGAAGCTTAAACCCGATGACTGGCAGCTGTTGTACAACCGGGGCAACGCCTGGCTCGACTCCGAAAAGTACCCCGAGGCCCTGCGGGATTTTGAGCAGGCCTTGAAACTCAAGCCTCAAGACCCTCTGATCGTTCACAACCGGGGGCTGGCCCGACTGGCGCTGGGGCAGGCCGGGGACGCCTTAAACGACTTCAGCCAGGCCCTCACCCTGGACCCGGCCTTTGCCCGGGCCCAATACAACCGGGGCCGGGCCCTGGAAAAGTTGGGGCGGCTGCCCGAAGCCCGGGGGGCCTACCGCATCTTCCTCCAGGCCGGGGACCCCACCACCGATAAGCATTTAATCGAAAGGACCCTGCAGCGGCTGAAGGAATTGCCGGAAAAGTGAGAAAATCGGGGAGCGGCGGGCGGCGGGCGGTCTGGCCGCGGCTTCCTCACCCTGTCCATATCATGTCTTCCTATATCACCACACCCATTTATTATGTGAACGCCGAGCCGCATCTGGGGCACGCCTACACCACCGTGGTCGGCGACGCCCTGGCCCGCTTCCACCGGCTCCTGGGGGAGGACACCCGCTTCCAGACCGGCACCGACGAACACGGCGACAAGGTCATGGAGGCGGCCCGCAAAATGAACCTGCCGGTCAGGGATTTTGTGGACCGCATCAGCAATCAGTTCCGCCGCACCTGGGACGAATTCGGCATCAGCTATGACTTTTTCGTGCGCACCACCCAGCCGGCCCACGTGCGTTTGGTTCAGGACATCCTGCAAAGGCTGCACGACCAGGGGGACATTTACTTCGGGGAGTACGGCGGCCTCTATTGCTTCGGCTGCGAGCGCTTTTATCTGGAGCGGGAGCTCGAGGACGGCAAATGTCCTGACCATCAGACTCCGCCCACTTTTATCAAGGAAGAAAACTACTTTTTCCGCATGAGCCGCCACCAGGAGTGGCTCCTGGGCTTCATTGCGGATTATCCCGACTGGATCCGCCCCGAACGCTACCGCAATGAAGTTCTGGGGTTCCTGCGGGAGCCCCTGGAGGACCTGTGCATCTCCCGGCCCCGCCAGCGCCTGGAATGGGGCATTGCCCTGCCTTTTGACGAACGCTATGTGGCCTACGTCTGGTTCGACGCCCTGCTCAACTACCTGACGGGCCTGGAGTATCCCGAAGGGCCCCTTTTCGCCAAATTCTGGCCCGGGGTCCAGCACCTCATCGCCAAGGACATCTTAAAACCCCACGCCATCTACTGGCCCACCATGCTCAAAGCCGCGGGGATCGAGCCTTTCCAACATCTCAATGTCCACGGCTACTGGCAGCTGGACGAAGGCAAGATGTCCAAAAGCCTGGGCAATGTGGTGGAACCCCTGGTGTTGGCGGAAATCTACGGCATTGACCAGGTGCGCTACTTCTTCCTCCGGGAAATGGTCTATGGCCTGGACGCCAGCTTCAGTGAGGAGGCCCTGCGCACCCGCATCAACGCCGATCTGGCCAACGATTTGGGGAACCTCTTCGCCCGCAGCCTGGGCATGGCCTTTAAGTATTGCGGGGGGATGGTGCCGGCCCCCGGCGCCCTCGAGGCCCTGGATCAGGAAGTGGTTGCGCTAACCCGGGAGGTGGCCGCCGACTTTTTGCGGCTTTTCCCGGAGTTCGAGTTCCCCAAGGCCCTGGCCCGGGTCTGGGAGCTGGTGGGCCACCTCAACCGCTACATCGTGGCCGCGGCCCCCTGGGAGCTGGCCAAGGACCCCGCGGCCCGGCCCCGCCTGGACACGGTGCTTTATCACCTGCTGGAGGGCCTCAGGTGGCTGGCAATGCTCCTCCGGCCGGTGATGCCCGGCAGCGCCCACAAAATGGCCCAGCACCTGGGCCTGGACGCGACGCAGCAGGCGCAGACCTTTTCCGAAGCCCTGCGCTGGGGGGGCCTGGCGCCCATGACTGCGCTCACCCAAGGCAAAGCCCTCTTCCCCCGGCTGGAATAGGGCGTCTCGCCCGTCATGACCCCGCCCGCCTCGAGCCGCTGGCGCCGGTTCAGCCTGAATCTTCTGACCTCCCTGGGGGGCCTGCTGGCGGCCGCGCTCATCCTCGAAGTTCTCCTGAGATTTCTCGGCCCCGGCTTCCTGTACCGCAGTCCCCACGAAATGCTGGCCACCTTCGACTACCGCCTGGGTCACGGCCGCTATCAGCCCGACCGGCAGGTCGACATGCTCATGCCTTTCGGCGATATGGCGGGGCTGGACCAGACCACCCAAGGCGCCATCGCCCAACCCCGCCGGGTGCGCTTTCGCACCGATTCCCGGGGCTTCCGCAATGACCGGGACTACGCCGGCGAAAAAGTCTTGTTGGTGGGAGATTCTTTTATTGCCGGGAGCGGCGGCGACCAGGAGGACCTGCTCAGCGCCCAGCTTGGGCGCGATTTCGGCATTTACACTTACAACCTGGCCTTTCCCGGGGAACTGCACAGCTACGTGCGCTATGTCCAGGCTTTTTTCCAGGCCCACCCCGGCGAGGCCCGGGTCTTGCTGTTTCTCTTTGAAGGCAACGATTTCCCGATTCCCAAGCCCCGGCGGGCCACCCCGGCCGCGGCGGAGGCCCCGGCCCCGGCCGCCCTGGAAATTTACCGGAAAGAATTTCAGCAGTCCCTCAAAGAGCTTTTGGTGTACCGCTTCGGCTTTTCCCTGTATCATATGGCCAATAAAAAGGTGCGGCCCCAGGACTACGGCCGGGTCACGGTCCTGAAAGTGCAGGGCCCGGGCGACCTGTATCTGGGCTTTCTGGACGGCTATATCGCAGTGACCCGGCGGACGGCCTACGACGGCGGGGAGGAATTTGCGGACAAACTGTCCCGCATCAAAGACCGGCTGGCGGGGATTTTTTTCATCCCCACCAAATTTCGGGTGTATTATGATTTTTTGGAAATAAACCCCCGGTTGCCTTTACCAAACGCCCAGTGGGACTATCTAAAAGAACAGGCTGCGGCCCTGGGTATCAGGTGTGTGGATCTGACCGGCCCCTTGCAGGAGGAATCCCGGCGCCTGTTGCCGGAGGGCAAACTGACCTTCTGGAAGGATGACAGCCACTGGAACCGCTATGGCATGGCCGTGGGGGCCCGGAGCGTGCGGGATTTTTTTAAGGAGCGCTGAGGGGAGGGAGCCTTGCAGAAGCGCCGCGGCTTGATCCGGAAGGCGTTGATGTTCGTCGCCCTGGCCGCCACCCTGGTGCTGTGGGGCTGCGCCAAGGCCCCCCGGCGGCCGCCGCCGGA
>JBGSLA010000030.1:0-4591 GCA_041740935.1 Desulfobaccales bacterium
GCCTCCGGCGCCCGGGGCGCCAGGGGCGGCTGGGGCTCCGGCAGGGCAGTGGGCGGCCCGGGGGCCGCGGCTTCCGAATCGGGCCATATGGTCAGGCGGAACATGGCCCGCCCCCCGCTCAGCGGGGTCATCTCCCGCTTCCAGATATACGGCCGCTCGGGAAATATCTCGAGTATGACCTTGACCCCGGCCTCAGAAATCTCGTTCCGGACCTGCTTGACCAGAACCTCGTCCCCCGCCAGGGTTTCGGGCAGCTTGCCGGCCCAGGTCTGGGGGAATTCCATCACCAGTTGGGACCTGCCTTGCCCGAGATACGGAGATATGCGGGGGTTGACGGCCCGGTCCAGAAGAACGGTCACCATGGTGCGCTCCCCCAGGCGGCTTATGCCCAGATTGCGCACCTCCGTCTTCTGAGCTTGAGCCCACGCCCCGGAGGGTCCCCCCAGGGCCAAACCCAATCCCAGGATCAGCACGGCCGCCGCGGCCAGGCCCCGGAGGCCTCGGCCGGCACTGCTCCACGGCCTTCGCCCTGACTCTCTCATACTGCCCACCATCCGGGTCTCACCACCCAGGGAACCTGGCGCCAGGTCATAGAAAATTCCTCAACCAGAAAGGAGGCCCATTCCCCGGAGGCGCAACCCCCCAAAAAGTGCGGGGCCGTGGAAGAACGCCGGACAACCGGGAAAATCTCCCTGAATAAGAGCCTATCACCCCGAAAAAATCAGGAGCCCCCGCCTTTCACCCGCTCAAAGGTGAGGCATTTTTCCGCGGGACAACTGTCGTGCCACTGGCCGGTCATGTCCACCGTCAGTTTCTGGCCTCCATCAAAGGGGGTGACATGGATGATCCCGCCTTCTTTGGTGTACACCCAGATGCGGTCGTTTTCCACCCTCCACTTGAACTTTATGGAACTGCCGGCTTTTTCCAGTTTCCAGGTGCCTTCGCCGTTGTCCTTGAGTTCCAAATCAACGTGCCCTTTGCCGGCATAGGGCTCCAGGGAACGATAATGGCCCGCATAGGGCAGCCGTGATTCGCCGCAACCCGCGGCCAGCAGCCAGCAGGCAAGCGTAAGCAGGATGACGGCCGCTGTCGTCAAAACTTTTCTCATATTTTTCTCTCCCGCCAGATAAAGCCTCCCCGGTCCAGGACGAAGAGGCGGTCGTACAGGAAGATTTGCAGGGCCATGACCAGCATCCCGGTGTTTTTCAGGACTTTCCACCAGGTCACCGGTTCCCCTGCCTCCCCCACACAGCCGCAGTTGATGGGCAGCGCCAGAAAGATGGCATTCACCAAGCCGATGATAAACAGGATATTCATGCCGCCGATGATGGTGGCCGACGCCCGGGTGCGAATGCCCAGGATCAGAAACAGACCGGCCACCAGCTCCCCCCAGGGGAGGGCCAGGGACCAGAGATTTACGGCCCAGGCCGGCATCATGCCGTATTCCACCACATTGAGGGCAAAAACCGCCGGCCGCATGATTTTACTGAGAGCGAAATCAACGAAAATTATCCCCAAAATCAGGCGACAGGCCACCGATAGATAGGGATTGCGGCGCACCCCGGGTATCAGGATGAGCAGAAAAATCCCCACCGGCACCCATTCCACGTACCCCATTAACCCCAGGGGCATGGGGACCACTTTATGTTCCTTCTGTTCTTTCAGAGGAAAGGCCCGCTCCCAGGCCTGGTAGTCGCCCGCCAGGACCATGACCTTGGGGAAATCCCGCTCCTTCAGAAGCTTGGCCAACTCCAGGTCGAAGCGCCGGCTGACGGTGCCGCCATACACCACCAACGGGGTATCTTTCGGCAGCTGTTTCTGCATCAACATAAATTCGAACAGGGGATATTGCAGATCAAAGAACAATAACGGCAGATTTAAAGAATCCTTGATGTGGCGTTGTTCATAAAAATTACTCTTGCGCGCGTCAACGAAGACGGCCCCCTGCTTCTGGTACAACTCCTTGGCCTTGTCCAGGGAAATCTCTTCCACCCCGGTCAAGTTCCCTATAGTAGGGATCAGCGGAATTTGATTATCGTTGTACAGGTTGAAAACCAGGGCCATAACCAGACTCAGACCCAGGATCAGGGCGTAATCGAACCAGGAGATCTGGCGCAGCTTCACCTGGTGCACGGTCTCCTGCTCCAGACGTTTGTCGCCATCCACCAGCCACTGCGACAGACTGTGGATAATCTGGCGGGCCAGCTTGGGGTTCTGGTCCAGCACTAAATCGAATTCGTCCTTGCTGACCGCCAGCAGCACACTGTCTTCCACCGCCTCCACCGTGGCGGTGCGGGGCTTGCCGGTGATCAGGGCCACCTCCCCGAAATAATCCCCCGGACCCAGCGAGGTCAGATCGGTGCGGATGCCGTCATGGGTTTCCCGATAAACCTTGAGCCTGCCGGAAATGATTACATAAAAAAAGAGGGGCGGGTCCCCCTGCTTGACCACGCAATCGCCGGCCGCCAGGGTCACTTCCTCACCCACTTGCTCCAGTTTCAGCTTAGCGCTCTGATTGTCAGGCGGGTTCATGGTTTTTCTCCTGCCTCCTGGTGGTTCCGGTATCGGCCCAGTCCCCGGAAATATCGTCCTCATTATTACCACAGTATTTAAGCCCTGTGAACCACCCAGGGACCGGAAAGAGAAAAAATCCAAAGGAGTTCGGTCCTCCTGACCGGCCCCCCCTGGTTCCCTTCAACTCTTTTCTCATTTTGAGAAAAATTTTTCCAGTTTTCTTGACATTCTCTCAAGGAGAGAATTTCAGCCTCAAAAGAGCCCCAGACGTTTTTTCTTGCAAATTTTTAAGGAAATATTCCAGGAAGTTACAAAGTGTTTGGGGAAGGTTAATTGGCAAGGCCTTTGCATGGTATGATGCCGGAACACGAAAATTATCTGTGCGAGGTAACTCGAGCCATGCGAACCTTAACCGGCAGCCTCACCTGGAACTCAGGCAAATGGGGCTCCGTGCAAGAGCAGCGCTTTCAGGCCCTGGATCTGATCCTGAAAATTCTGGTCCCGGCCTTTTTATTTGTCTGTTTTGTGGCGGCCATTCATTACGGCTCCTTCAGCGGCTACCTGACCCTTCTCAGTCAAAACAGCTACGCCACCCCCTTTATGGCGTTGGGGGCCCTCTTTACCCTCATGGTTTTACTCTTCCAGGTTTTGCGCACCTTTCTGTGGTGGCGCTATAAGCCCTATCCCCTGCCCGCCGGGCCCTTGCCCAAGGTCACCGTCATCGTTCCGGCCTATAACGAGGGGGCCATGGTGGAAAAGGCCCTGCTCTGTGCGGCGGCTTCGGACTACCCCGCGGACCGTTTGGAGATCATCTGCATCGATGACGGCTCCAAAGATGACACCTGGGGGTATATCGAGCGGGCCCAAAGGCGTTATCCCAATCTTATTAAGGCCATCCGCTTCCCGAAAAACCGGGGCAAAAAAGAAGGCCTGTACGCCGGTTTTTCCCAGGGAACCGGAGATTTTTTCGTCACCATCGACTCGGACAGCGTCATTTCTCCCGACACCATAAGACAGGTCATCGCCCCCATGATGCAGGACGAGAGAGTCGGCGCGGTGGCCGGCAACGTCAAGGTCTTCAACCGCTTCCGCAGCATTCTGGCCCGCATGTTGGCGGTGCGCTTTGTCCTGGCCTTTGACTTCCTCCGGGCCTCCCAGTCGGTCTACGGCTTTGTCACCTGCACCCCCGGCGCCCTGTCCGCCTACCGCCGCCGCGCCATCCTGCCGATTCTGGAGGAATGGCGTCATCAGACTTTCATGGGGGCCCCGGCCACCATCGGCGAAGATCGGGCCCTGACCAACTTTGTGGCCCGCCAGGGTTTTTATTCGGTGTATCAACGCACCGCCCGGGTGCACACCGTAGTACCCGAAACCTATAAAGGTCTGTGCCGCATGTACCTCAGGTGGGACCGCTCCAACTTCCGGGAGTCCTGGGTGCAGCTCACCTTTCTGTTTAAAAAATACCGCTCCCAGGACCGGCTGCTTCCCATCCTGGACTTTTTCATGACCCAGTTCGAGTTTCCCCTGACCTACCTGTTCCTGGGGTTCCTGCTGCTTTCCTTTATCACCTATCCCATTCTCATGGTGAAATTTTTCGCCGGCCTGGGCGTCATCACCCTGGTCTATATGTATTACTACATCCACCAGGAGCGGGACGGGGAATTCATCTACGGCATCCTCTATTCCTACTTTGCCTTCTTCGCCCTCAACTGGGTCCAGCCCTACGCCTTCATCACCCTGAAAAACGACCGCTGGCTCACTCGTTAAGGGGGGTTCTTCATAGCAAAGGGAGCGGGGGGCTCACGGTCCCCTGCTCCCTTTTTTTGTGGGGAGGAAAATTTTTGTGGGGCAGGAGGTTCCCACGGGCTGGAAGCCCACGCTACCGGGGCCGCAGGCCCCTCTCCCCTCCCCCAACCCCCTTAACCCCTCAAGTCGGAAGCACAGGCGTCCCGCCTGTGCCGCACAGGCAAGATGCCTGTGCTCCCGGTTTTTTCCTCAAACTACGTAGGGCGCAATTCATTGCGCCCCCCAGGGCTTGATAAATCAAGCCCCTACAGGGGGTTGGGAGGGGGGTCTG
>JBGSLA010000031.1:0-2634 GCA_041740935.1 Desulfobaccales bacterium
GCGCCCGCCCGAACCCTGGGCGGCCGGGGACGGCCGCCCTACCGGAAGACCCCTAGGGCGTGCTGTGCACGCCGATGGCGGCGGCCGCGGGCCGCCCGATAAGAACTTTTCATAAAAGTTGCTCATGGGCCTTGGGCGCACCCGTAAAGCATGAAAAATGTGGCGCCGGCGCCCTCGCCGGCGGGCGAACCGCCGAGGGCGGCGGTTTCACATAATGCCTTTTCGTAACAAAAATAAAGCGGTTTTGTCTTTCACCTCTTTCTATGGTAAGGCTAAAGACCACAGAGAGGCTTCTCCGGCCTCAAAAGCGAAGGCTCGGTCAAGCAGATCTTTTCCGCCTCAGGGGGGCCGGCCCGTGACCGCGGCTGCCTCCAGGTTATGGCTGCGTCGAATTTACTTACATATCGGTATAAATTTATTGAACTTAAATTAGATAAAATTCATGGCTGAGGAGTCGACAGAGGGGCCGCGCGCCCCCGAAAAGGAAAATAAGGCCCCGGGCGCCGGCCTCAAACGGCCCCTGGTCCCTCTGGTCCTGGCCTTGATGCTGGGACTGGCGGCCGCGGCCTGGGGTTTGGACATTTCCGGGTTTTGGTTGCTGGCGGGGTTGGCTGCTCTCCTGGCGGTTATGGGCCTGGGGTATTTGGTTAACGGTTCCGCGCAGTCCACTGACGAGCGCGATTAATCGGCTTTTCGGTTATCTGTAAAAATATGAATAAAATCGATAGGTTGGGTGTTTCACCTGTTTGGTTTCACTGAGAAGTTGGTATAACAGCCCTGATATCTGGGGGTAATCATGCCCCATGCCAAGCGTCGCGTTCCGGGAATCCGATGACATTCAGGTGACGGCAAAAGTTATAAAACAAGGTAACCGCGACTTGGTATCAGCGCCCCGGGAGTTTTCGTGGTGCAGGAAATCCTTGACATTCCCAGGGAAATCCTTAAGAATAAACCCTGATGTAAAGAGGAATATTATTAAGGAAAAACCTTAGGAAGCCTGTTATGAAGCCTGGAAGCCTGGCAGCGGCGCCGGACCGTTTTATCGGGCGGCTTCGGGAGTTGGCTTCCCTTCGTGTCCCCCGGCTTTTCCAAAATCTCCTTCCTTTCCAGGTTATCCCCTTGCTTTTTTTTGTGCTGCTGGGGGTGGGGCTCTATCAGCAGGCCCTGAGGCCCTCTTTCCCGCCGCATCATATCGCCTGCCTGCCTCTGAACGAAGAAGTGGTCCTCTCCGGCCATCTGGCCCGTCCCAGCCGGGTGGGTCCGGAGTTGGTGCGCCTCTACGTGGCGGTGGAGGCCTGGAAAAGCCCCGAAGGCTGGCGCCCGGCCGGCGGCGTTCTGCTGGTCAGCGCGCCGCCCCTGGCCGCGCCGCCGCTGGGGACCGGGCTGGTGGTGCGGGGCAAACTTCGGGAACCCCAGGCCCTCAATAATCCCGGCTCATGGAACCAGCCCCGGCATTTGGCCGCGGAGGGCATCTTCCGGCAGCTGCGCCTGGCCGACCCTGGCCATCTGGTTTTTTTGGCCTCGGCGAAGGCTCCCTCACTGGCCGAGCGCCTGCGGGGCGGCATCCGCAGCATATTACAGGATATGCCCCCCGATACCGAGGCCATTTTTCTCTCCATGCTCCTGGGGGACCAGGGCAAGGTCACCCCGGAGATGCGCCGGAACCTGAGCCGCACCGGCACCAGTCACCTTTTGGTGATTAACGGTATGCACCTGGGCGCGGTGGCCACGGTCACGTATTTTCTGGTTTTTTTTCTGGTACGCTGCTTTCCCTGGCTGCTCCTCCGGGTGAACTCCATAAAAGTCGCCACCCTGGCAGCCGCCTTCCCGGTGGTGGCCTACGCCCATCTGGCCGGGGGCTCGCCTTCCACCCAGCGGGCCGAGATCATGGTGCTGACCTTCCTCCTGCTGATGTTTCTGGGACGGTTGCGGGATTTTTGGAGCGTTCTGGCCCTGGCGGCCTTCTTGATCCTGGCCTTAAGCCCCCTTTTATTCTTTGCCATATCGTTCCAGCTTTCTTTTGCCGCGGTGGGGGGGATTGTCTACCTGGCGCCGAAATTTATCAATCTTTGGGCGGATGGCGCGTCATTCGTGGACCAGGGGTCAGGCTGGAGAAAGTGGCTCAGAGGGGTGCGGCGACGCTTGTTAGAGTTATTTTTGGTGTCCCTGGCGGCCTCTCTGGCGACCGCGCCGCTTGTGGCCCATTATTTCCAGGTGGTGTCCTTTTTTGGGTTCCTGGTGAATCTGGCGGCCATTCCCCTGGTACTGATGATGGCGCTTCCTTTGGGGGAACTGGCGGTTCTGGCCCAGGGGCTGTCCCTCACCCCGCTGGCCAAAATTCTCCTGGATATCGGGCAGATCCCTCTTATGTGGGGCTATGGCATCGTAACCTGGGTAGCCCGGTTGCCCGGCAGCGGCGTCACCGTGTCGACCCTCTCCTGGTTCCAGGTAGGGCTCGTGTATGCTTTGCTGTTGCTGGTTTTTCCGGTGCGGCGCAGCAGTGTGACCTGGGCCGGGGCCGGCTTGGCCGCGCTGGTCCTGGCCGCCACCATCACTCTCCCCCTGGTGCGCCCGCCCCAGGCCGGGGAAATCACCGTCCTGGACAGCAACGCCGGCCTGGACGCGGTGCTGGTC
>JBGSLA010000032.1:0-21726 GCA_041740935.1 Desulfobaccales bacterium
GGGGGCTGGGGGGAGGGTGGGGGAGCCACCGCTCCCCCAGCCCACCCCCCACAAAAACTTTTCATTCTTTGTGGGCTAGGGACGATTATGCAAGGATGCCGCCGGTTTTTCCTGTCGGGGCTGGAACAAGGCGGCGCCCGCATCACGGTAAACCTGCCGCCAGTCCGGCGCAGCCATGAGGAGAGGATACACTTTGGAAGTGGGATCCACCAGGACAAGGTCCGGGGGATACTTTTGCAAAAATTCCCGCCAGCCCGGCCGTCCCCGAATGAACTCCAAATGAAGCCGGTACACCTCGTCGCCGTACACCGTCTCGTAGCGCCCGTCCATGGCCACCTTGCAGGAGGGAGATAAGGACCACATGAGAAACTCGCCCCAGTTGAACTCATTGAGGATGTTTCCGGAAAGATGGTGGGTGCGGATGAACGCCACCGCGGAGACCGGGTAGGAAAAGAGCCCTTGGGGATTTTTGGGTGTCTCCGGCAGTTCCAGGGTCAGCGGATTTTTGCTGAAAAATTTGCCGCCGACCGCCAGCAAACCGACCAAGGCCAGGGTGGCGACTGCGACCCGCACCGGGCCCCGGCTCCAAACAGCAGCCGCCCGCGACTGCAAGACCTCTTTACCGAAGGCCTGCAGGAGCACCGGCAGATAGGCCCCCGCCGCCACAAAGAAAAAAACCAGATGACGGCAGTGCCTGAGGCCCAGATACAGGGTGAAGAGCAGGATGAGCCCGGGGGTGAGTTCCCGCCATTTGGCCCACCAGGCCAGCAGCGCCGCAAAACCCGCCAGGGAAACAAACAGGATAATGGTCACCCGAAAGACGCCTGCCTGCCAGGCCTGAGCCACGGAGGCCCACTCGAGGATTTCGGGCCGGGGCATGGCCACCGCCCGGAAGAGGTAGCTCCAGTAGTCCAGGCCGTAGGGGTTGATCAGGGTGACCAAGCTGGCTGCCAGCAGCGCGGCCAGATAGGGCAGGTACGGACGCCGGCAGAGGGCTTCCCCCAGGGCATAGAGGGCCAGGAGGCCCAGCCCGGACAGAAAGCCGCCGTGAAGGTTGCACCAGGGGATTTGGATCAGCACCAGGAGGACGAGTCCGCGCCACCGGCCGCTGAGCCGCACCGATTCCAGCACATACAAGGAAAGGGCGAAGAAAAAATAGGTGAAGATTTGGGCCCGCACCGGACTGTAGCCTGTGGTAAATAAAACCTGAACGGCCCAGATGCCCAGGAGCGCGGCCCAAAAACCGGCCCCCCGCCGCCGGGCCGTCAGATACACCAGATAAGCCGTGGCCAACCCCAGGGCAAACTTGAGGCCCTGCAGGCCCGGAGCGCCCAGGGCCTGATAAACCGGATAAAAGACCACCCCGGTGAGCCATTCGTGATAGACCCAGAGGCTGCGGGTGGGCACGTAGGCGAAGATGTCGTGATAGGGAAAGCGGCCGCTCTCCCAGAAAAGCCGCCCGAAGGCCAGATAGCCCCAGAGGTCGGGGTCGGCCACGGTCCGGGACAGGGCCGTCAGGCAGCCGAGGACGGTCAGAAGGCCGAACAGCGCCTGGAGTGCGGTTTCATTATTCAGGGCACACCAGCCGCTCCGGTCGCAGGCCAGGGTGGTCGGGGGAGAGGGCGCGGCCATCTCCGAAAGCCGCTTCAAGTTTTCGGCCCGCTGCTGCGGAGCAGGGGCTTGATGACGATATCCACCCGCCGGTTCATGCTGCGGCCGGCCTCGTCGCCGTTGCCGGCCAGGGGCGCATATTCCCCGTAGCCCGCGGCCGCAAACCGGGCCGGATCCAGGTGATGCTTTTCCACCAGATAGCGCACCAGACTGGTGGCCCGGTGGACGGAAAGTTCCCAGTTGGAGGGAAACTGCGGCGTATTGATGGGGACATTATCGGTGTGACCCTCAATCACCACGTGGTTGGGGATTTTCTGCAGGATGTCGGCCAGTCGGTTCAGAAGCGGGTCGGCCTCAGGACGGATTTGGGCCTCGCCGGTGGTGAAAAAGAGAAATTCCGGCAGGTGCAGGACCAGCCCCCGGCCGGTGATCATCATGCGGATGTCCTTCGAGTCGGCCTGATCCCGCAGGCTTTCCTGAACATTCTGGGCCACCTCGGCGATTTGGGTCGGGGGGGAAGCCTGGAGGCCCGCGGCGGGCAGGTCGCCCCGCAGGCCCGCGGCGGGCAGGTCGCTGAGGCCGGGCTCCAGGGGGAAGCCCCCCAGGATAACCGGGGCGTGCAAGGCCCGCTGAATGGAGTGCTGCGCCTGGATCAGTTTGGAATTGTCCAGCTTGCTGATGGCGTAGATGGTGACGAACAGGGCCAGGAGCAGCGTCACATAATCCGCATAGGAAATCAGCCAGCGGTCCCTGGAGGAGCCGGCGGGACTAGTGGGAGCGGACCGAGGACGGCGCATGGGATTTAGTCCGGACCCGGGGCCGCGCCGGCAGGGTGCGCGACCGGTCGCCGGCGGGGGGCTTGAAGTCGACCGCGGCGTCCCCCGGCAGGATGCCGTTGAGCCGCTCGGCGATGAGGCGGGGATGTTCCCCCGTGGCCAGGGCCAGCATGCCCTCCAGAATCATTTCCTGGCGGAGCATCTGCTGTTCATGGTAAAGCTTTAATTTATGGGCGATGGGCAGAAACAGCAGGTTGGCCGAGGCCACCCCATAGATGGTGGCCACAAAGGCCACCGCCACCCCGATGCCCAGGCGGGCCGGGTCGGTAAGGTGCTGCATGACCTGAATGAGGCCCAGCACCGCGCCCAGAATGCCGATGGTGGGGGCGTAGCCTCCCGCGGCCTCGAACACCCGGGCCGGCATCTGCCCCCGTTCATCCTGCTGGGCCAGATCCATTTCCAGAATTTCCCGCACCTGCTGGGGAGTGAAACCGTCGATGATGAGCTGCAGGCCCCGGCGGATGAAGGGGTCGGGAAGTTGGGCCGCCTCCTCCTCCAGGGCCAAAAGCCCTTCCCGCCTGGCCCGATAGGCCATTTCCACGATCCGGGCCACCTCTGGAAAGTTGTTATTCTGCGGACGCCGGAAAATCTGCGGCAGCGACCGCCAGGACTGGCGCAGTTGCGGCCCGGTAAAGCTCAGACAGACCGCGCCGGCGGTGCCTCCCAGCACGATCACACCGGCGGTGGCCTGGAAAATCATGAGGGCGGAGCCGCCTTCGAGGTAATTCCCCCCCAAAAGGGCTAATCCTCCAAGCAGCAGGCCGAATAGGGTGGTTCGATCCATGAAATATATGTGTAATAGATCGCCGCGGCCAGGGGAGGGCTGAATTAGCGGCTCTCCCTGCCCTTGCGATACAGAGGTAAGGCCCAGACAGAAGGGACCCTAATTGCTTATCGGAACTTTAGGGCTAGGCTTTATTTTCTTGAGCTTTCAACCGATTTGAGAATTTAGGGGATAACCTGCCATTGTCAGGAGCACTCTTGGTCATTATAATAGGAGACCATGAGACCCTGGCGCCTCTTCCCCTGGTTGCTGGTGGGCCTGCTCCTGTGGGTGAACTCGACCTTGGGCGCCACCGAGGCCGGCCCCCCCCTGACCCTGGGGGAGGCGGTGCTTCTGGCCCTGAAGGAAAATCCGGGGCTCAAGGCCGCGGGGCTCAGCCTGCCGGCGGCGGAGGCCCAGGTGGCCCGGGCCCGGGCCCGATTTCTGCCCCAGATCGGCTTTTTCCAGACCTACAGCACTTCCGACAACCCCGCCCAGGTATTCACCAATAAACTGAACCAGCGGCGTTTTACGGCCGAGGACTTTCTCCTCAACAACCTCAACAATCCCGCGCCTTACAGCAATTTCCGCACCGGTCTGGCGGCCAGCCAACCCCTGTTTCAGGCCGGGGAGGCCTATCTCGGGTACCGGCAGGCCCGCCTGGGGCAGGAGGCGGCCGCCTCCCAGGTGCTGGCCCGGCGCCAGCAGCTTATCTACCGGGTGACCCAGGCCTATTTCGGGCGGCAGCTGGCCGAGGCCCGCCTCAAGGTGGCGCAGGAGGCCCAAAAAACCGCGGCCGCCAACCGCACCCTGGTCCAGGCGCGCTTTGACACCGGCGCGGTGGTGCGGGCCGATGTGCTCTCCGCCGACGTGCACCTGTCCCGCCTCACCCAGGAGGAACTCGCCGCCGCCGGCCAGGTGGAGATTGCCCGGAGTGCCCTGGCCACCGCGGTGGGCGCGCCGGAGGTGACCACCCGGTCATTAGCTCCGACCCCCCGGCAGGCCGCGCCTGTTCCCGGTAACCTGGAAAATCTGCATCAAATCGCCGCGGACCAGCGCCCCGATCTGAAAAGGCTGGCCCTGGCGGCCCAGATCGCCCGGCAGGAGCACGCCAAGGCCCGGCTGAACCATCTCCCCCGGCTGAATGTCACTGCGGAATATGACCTGGACCAGCGCTATCTGTTCGGCAGCAGCGCCGACTCCTACACGGTGATGGCGGTGATGCACCTGAACCTGTTCAACGGCCTGGCCAATCTGGCCCGGACCCGGGAGGCCCAGGCCCGGGCGGCCCAGGCCCGGGAGGAGCAGCGGGAATTCCTCGACCTCATCCGCCACCAGGTGACCGAGAGCGTCCAAAATCTGAAAACTGCCCAGGCGCGCCTTCAAGTGGGCCAGGCCGCGGTGGCCCAGGCCCGGGAAAGCCTGCGCCTCATCCGCCTGCGCTATGAGGAAGGCCTGACCATTTTGGTGGACCTGCTCACCGCCGAGGACGCCAAAAAAGAGGCGGAGCTGAATTATTTGACCGCCCTGTTTGACACGCACCTGGCCCACGCCGGGCTGGAATTGGCCCTGGGCACCCTGATCGGGCCGGAAGCGCCGGGGGAAGGGAAATGAAAATCACCAAACGAGGCTGGGGGCTGCTGGCCCTGGTGCTGGGCTCCCTGGTGTTCATGCTCTGGCTGGCGGACCTGCTGCACTTCGACAAGATCGCGCCGGGAACCGTGCCCCTGAAGGCCGAGCCGGGGACAGGCCGGGAGCTTGTGGTGCAGGAAACCACCTTCCCCCAGGAGTTGCCGGTCATGGCCCAGGTGATGTCCCCGAGCCTCACCCAGGTGTCTTCCCAGGTGCCGGGACGGGTCACCCGCCTCTTTGTCGAGGCCGGCAGCCGGGTGCGGCAGGGCGCGCCCCTGGCGGCCCTGAGCGCGGCCGAATTGCAGGCTAAGGTAAGCCAGGCCCAGGCCGGGGCCTCCCAGGCGGGGGCCCAGCTTCACCAGGTGAGCGCCGATTACCGGCGCTACCAGCGCCTCATCAAAGAAGGCGCGGTGAGCCCCCGGGAATTTGAGGCCATGGAGGCGCGCTACCGGGCCGCCCAGGCCCAGGTGGCCCAGGCCCAAGCCCAGGTGCAGGAGGCCGCCACCCTGGAAAACTATACCGTGGTCAAGGCCCCCCGGGACGGCGTGGTGGCCGAGCGTCGGGCCGCGGTGGGTGACCTGGCCCAACCCGGCCAGCCCCTTCTCACCCTGTATGACCCCCAAGACCTCCAGGTGGAAGGGGAGGTGAACGACGAATTCCGCCGCCGCCTGGCCCCCGGCCTTAAGGTGGGCCTTGCCATCCCGGCCGCGGGTTACACAGGGACTGCTGCCCTGACGGAAATTTTTCCCATCAGCGCTACCCAAAGCCGCACCTTCCGGGTGCGCACCGAACGGCTGGCAGCGCCCGGCCTGATTCCGGGGATGTTCGCTCGCCTTACCATCCCCCTGGGTGAGGCCCAGGGACTTTTAATCCCCCAGGCCGCGGTGCGCCGGGTGGGCCAGCTCACCATGGTGGAGGTGCTGGCCGAGGGCCGCGCCGGCTCCCGTCTGGTGCAGTTGGGGAAAGACGTGGGAGACCGGGTGGAAGTATTGGCCGGCCTCCAGCCAGGGGACAAGCTGATTTTACCTGATAAATAGCTTTGTTGTAGCCGCAGGCTTCAGCCTGCGCCAAAAGCCTTCCCGTGAACTGGAGTTGTTTTAGATAGCCTAAAGGCTGCGGCTCATGAAAAGACTCTTGATGCCAAAGGCGGGATGCGCGGCGCTTTCCCGCCCTACGCTTTGCTGACGCAAGCCAAGCATGGACAACTCATCCAAAGACCTCCACTTAGGCCTCACCGCCCGCTTGGTCAAGGTTTTCCTTACCAGTAAGCTCCCCACCATTTTCATTGTGCTGAGCCTCTTTGCCGGGGCCGCGGCCCTCATCGCCACCCCCCGGGAAGAGGACCCCCAGATCAAGGTCCCCATGGTGGACGTGCTCATCCGCCTGCCCGGGGCCGCGCCCGAGGAAGTGGAAAACCTGGTGGTCATCAACCTGGAGAAAAAGCTCTGGGAAATGGAGGGCCTGGACGACCTCTATTCCATGGCCCAACCCGGCTTTGCCATCGTCACCGCCAAGTTCAAGGTGGGCGAAGACATGGAAAAGTCCCTGGTGAAAATCTACAACAAGGTCTTTTCCAACCTGGATCAGATCCCCTCCGGGGTCGCGGGCTGGGTGGTGAAGCCCATGGGCATCGACGATGTGCCCATGGTCACCCTGACCCTCACAAGCGAGCGGGCCGACGATTTTGAACTGCGCCGGGTGGCCGACGAACTGCTGCACCGCCTGCAAAGCATTCCGGACACGGCCCGGAGCTTTGTCACCGCCGGACGCAAGCGCCAGGTGCGGGTCATGCCCGACCCGGCCCGGCTGGCCGGCCATGGGCTGGATCTTTTGGCCCTGATCCAGGCCCTGGAGGTGAGCAACGTCAACCTGCCGGCCGGCCATTTTTCCCGGCACGATAAGGAATTCCTGGTGGAGGCCGGGCCCTTCCTCAAATCGGCCCGGGAAGTGGCCGCTGTCCTGGTGGGGCTGCATCAGGGGAAGCCCGTCTATCTGAGGGACGTGGCCGCGGTGGTGGATGGCCCCGAAGAGCCGGTGGAGGTGAGCCGGGTGGTGTTCGGCCCGGCCGCGGAGCACGGAGCCGAACGGGGCCGCTTTTGGCCGGCGGTGACCCTGGCCTTCGCCAAACGCACCGGCACCAACGCGGTGACCGTGGCCGAGGGGCTGCTGAACAAAATTGAGATTCTGCGGCAGCAAATCGTGCCCCCCGACATCAAAGTGCTGATCACCCGCAATTATGGCCAGACCGCCGACGAAAAGGTCAACGAGCTCATCCGGGAGTTGTGCATTGCGGTAATCTCCATCACCGTGCTGCTCACCATTTCTCTCGGCTGGCGGGCCGCGTTCATCGTGGCCATGGCCGTGCCCCTGACCCTGGCCATAACGCTCTTCGGCAACCTGATGTTCGGCTACACCATCAACCGGGTGACCCTGTTTGCCCTGATCCTGTCCTTGGGGCTGCTGGTGGACGATCCCATCATCGACGTGGAAAATATCCACCGCCATTTTCAACTGCGCCTGTATCCCCCCTTGGAGGCCACCCTGGTGGCGGTGGACGAGGTGCGGGCCCCCACCATTCTGGCCACCTTTACGGTGATCATCAGCTTCATCCCCATGTTTTTCGTCACCGGCATGATGGGCCCCTACATGCGCCCCATGCCGCTGAACGTCCCCCTGGCCATGCTCATGAGCCTGGTGGTGGCCTTCACCGTCACCCCCTGGGCCACCTATCACCTGCTCAAGCACGAATACGGCAAGGAAGAAAAGCCCTACGCCTTGGAAGACAGCTGGGTGTACCGGGTGTATCTGGGCATCATGCGGCCCCTCATGGACCGGCCGGGGATGGGGCGGCTGTTTTTGCTGGCCATCACCGGTTTGTTCATCATTTCCTGCCTGCTTCCCGTGGTGGGCCTGGTGCCCTTGAAAATGCTGCCGTTTGACAACAAGGACGAATTTCTGGTGGTGGCGGACCTGCCCGAGGACACGCCCCTGCAGGCCACGGAACGGGCCCTTACCGATCTGGCATCGCACTTGGCCACTGTGGCGGAAGTGGACAACTGCGTCACCTTTGCCGGGGTCACCTCCCCCATGGATTTTAACGGCCTGGTGCGCCATTATTTCATCAAGCGGGCCCCCTGGGTGGGGGAGATTCGGGTCAATCTGGCGGACAAGCACCGGCGCCGGGCCGGCAGCCACGCCATCGCGCTCAGGGTGCGTCCGGCCCTGGAGGAGATCGCCCGGCGCCACCAGGTTCGTATGAAAATTGTGGAGATGCCCCCGGGGCCGCCGGTGCTGCAAACCCTGGTGGGTGAGGTCACCGGGCCCCCGGGCGCGCCGTATGCCGGCATCATTGCCGAAGCCCGCACCATCGAACAGTTTTTCCGGGAAACCCCCGGGGTGGTGGACATCGACACCTCGGTGCCACTTAATCAGCCCCGCTGGCGGTTTGTCATTGACCGGGACAAGGCGGCCCTCTCCGGCCTGAGCCAAGCCCAGATCGCCCGCAGCCTGGCCGTCGCCCAGGCCGGGGAGGTGGTGGGCCGGGTGCACGCCGACCAGGAGGTGCTGCCCCTGGAGATCTTGCTGCGCTGGCCGGTGGCGGAGCGCTCCTCCACCGCCAACCTGGGGCAGGTGTATCTCAAATCCCCGGACGGCCGCCTGGCGCCCCTGGGGGAGCTGGGGACCTTTGCCCTCGACACCGCGCCCAAGCCCATCATGCGCAAAAACCTGGAGCGGGTGGTGTTCGTCATGGGGGACACCGCCGGGGCGAGCCCGGTGAACGCCATTTTAAGCCTCATGGGCAAGGTGAACCAGAATCCTCTGGCGCCGGGTTATCGGGTGAATTGGCAGGGCGAAGGGGAGTGGAAAATCACGGTGGACGTCTTCCGAGATCTGGGGATCGCCTTTGCCGGGGCCCTGTTGGGGATTTATATTTTGCTGGTGCTCCAGACCATGTCCTACGGCATGCCCCTGGTAATCATGGTGGCCATCCCGCTGACGCTCATCGGGGTGATGCCCGGCTTCGCGCTGCTCAATCTCCTGTTCACCAGTCCGGTGGCGGGCTTTCCCAATCCGATTTTTTTCACCGCCACCGCCATGATCGGCATGATCGCCCTGGCCGGCATCGTGGTGCGCAACTCTATTATTCTGATCGACTTTATTCACCACCATCTGGACCAGGGCTACAGCGTGCACGACGCGGTGCTTAGGAGCGGCGCCATCCGCTTTCGGCCCATCGTGCTCACGGGCTTGTCGGCCATGTTCGGCTCCTGGGTCATCACCCTGGACCCCATCTTTTCGGGCCTGGCCTGGTCCTTCATTTTTGGGCTGTTCGCGTCCACCATGTTCAGCCTGGTGGTGGTGCCGTTGATTTATTACATGCTGGCCAGGAAAAAGCCGGGGGCCGCCCCTTAGATCTGTAGGGCGGGCTCCGCCCGCCGCTCTAAGGTGTCGGCAGCGACGCCAAGCAGGGCTTGGCGTGCACTGGGGTTCCCGAACGGGAGCTTGGGAGCCGGAAGAAATGCCAAACGCGGGAGGCGCGGCGCTTTCCCGCTACGGCCCTTTGAACCTGGAGCACAGGCATCTTGCCTGTGCTCCAGGTTATGCTTGGTAGCACGGCATCCTGCCCGTGGCGGGACGGGCTGGAAGCCCGTCCTACCGGTTAAAGATGCGGTTGGGGAATAAGAAGAGAGGGAATTTTCCCGTGAAAATCCCCTAATAAATGTGGAGCAGGCGCCCTAGCCTGCTCTTTTGAAAAACAGCCGGGCGCGGCTGTTCTACATTTTTCCATCCGCCGGGCCAAACCATGGTAATCTATCTCAGAGAATGCGCACCCTGAGGCGGGACTATGGATTATAAGGATTATTACAGCATCCTGGGAGTCGCCAAGACGGCCACCCAGGAGGACATCAAAAAGGCCTTCCGCAAGCTGGCCCGGAAGCATCACCCCGACGTCAATCCGGGGGATAAGGCGGCCGGCGATAAGTTTAAGGAGATCAGCGAGGCCTATGAAGTCCTGTCGGACCCGGAGAAGCGCCAGAAATACGATCAATTCGGGGCCCAATGGCAGCAGTACTCCCAGACCGGGGGCCGCCCCGAGGACTTCAACTGGTCCCAGTGGCAGGCCGGCCCCGGCGCCGGCCACTCCGCCCGCACCGTCAGCCCTGAGGAGTTTGCCGAGATCTTCGGCGGGGAGGGCGGCTTTTCCAGCTTCTTCGAAACCCTGTTCGGGGGCGCCGGCCGAGCCTACGGCGCCGAGGCCCAGGCCGGACCGGAATTTCACTACCGGACCCGGCCTCGCCATGGCCGGGAGGTGGAATACACCCTCCAGGTCACCCTGGAGGAGGCCTTCCACGGAGGCAGCCGCATCCTCGAATGGGAAACCGGCCGCAAGATCGAGGCCAAAATCCCCCCGGGGGTGAAGACCGGCTCCCGCCTCAAACTCAAGGGCCAGGGGGAGCCCGGCCTCCACGGCGGCGCGCCGGGGGACCTCATGCTCACCATCGAGGTGCTCCCCCATGAACGCTTCCTGCGGGACGGCGACAACCTCAACCTCACCCTGCCGGTGGACCTGTTCACCCTGCTCCTGGGCGGCAAGGTCACCGTGGCCGGCATCGACCGCGCCGTCAAGCTGGACATCCCGCCGGCCACCGCCAACGGCCGCACCTTCCGCCTCAAGGGCCTGGGCATGCCGCACCTCAAAAACCCGGAGAAACGGGGCGACCTGCACGTCAAGGTGGAGGCCCTCCTGCCTCATCATTTAAGCGAACGGGAAAAGGAACTGCTGGAGCAGTGGCGGCAACTTCGCAAGGACTGAGGCCGCTAAATAATAAAATATCTTCAACCGAAAACGAGGAGATTTTCCCATGACTCCCCGGGATCACGATACCCCACCCAAAGCACCCCTCCTTTTTACCCGCACCGTGGCGGCCCAACTGGCCCGGGTGTCCCTGGAATTTCTCGAGCGCCTGGAGGCCGAAGACCTCATCCGGCCCCTTGAACTGGAGGGGGGGGAGATGGGCTACGCCCCGGAGGACATCGGCCGGCTGTCCCGCCTGCGCCGGCTGCATGAAACCCTGGGTCTTGATCTTGCCGGCCTGGAGGTGGTCCTCCATATGCGGGAGCGGCTGGTTTCGGTGCTCACCCGGATGGAGGACCTGGAGGCCCGCTTCGCCCGGCGGGAGCAGGAACTGCTACAGGAGCTGAACGAGTTGCGCCACCGCTTCCTGATCACCCGCTAGGATAGCGTCCCAGGTTTATTCGCCCAAAAGTCAAGTCCATAACTCCCTCCCCCTTTAAGGGGTATTTGGACCGGGGAGAAGGGCAACGCGGGTTCGGGGACATGGGAAACACTTCTGGGGTTAAGGGGGGCCAGCACCGAACCGACTTTTTTCCTTCCAGCCAGGCGCCTGCTGAGCTCCTCGTCCGGCTGGAAAGATGAGGACCTGAGGCTCATCATGATCCGGACCTTCCCGCGCATCAATTCGGGCGATCCAGTGCGGCCCGAAGCACACCTCCCGGACCCCCACCCACCAGGTAGGCCGCAGCGCTACCCGATGCCCCCGCAAGGCCTTGCTCGCCCGGGGCCGCTCATCGACGCCGGCCTCCAGCCCCGGAGCGCCCTTGAGGGCAAGGGGAAAGGGCGGCAAGTCGGGACCTTAGACCCCGCCTGGTTATTCCTCTCTGCGGGTTGGGAGGGTGGCCTGGGGGAAGGGCAGGGGCCTCAGATCCCTGGCCCTCCCCCCAGAAGACCATCCAACCAGGGCAAGGGAAAAACTTTTTTCGAGCGCCACCCCAAAAAAACCCTGGCTGTCCTGGTGGTCCTGGCCGTCCTGGCACTGGCCCTGATAGCCGACCGGCTCCTGGCCCTGAAGGTGACACCCCCGCGAGCCGGGGTCGAGCGCTTCGTCCGGCTGCGGGAACTCTCGCCCGGCGCCTTCGAGGCAGTCAACCCGAAGCCCCGGGTATTTGACGCCCAGGCCGGCTTCCCGCCGAGAGAGGTGGTCATCCGGGTGGATGAGGAGGGCTTTGTCAGGCCCTCCCGGGTGCACGCCCACCCGGACCTGGTCCTGGCCTTCCTCGGGGGCTCCACCTCCGAATGCCGGGCCGTGCCGGAGGACCATCGCTTCCCCTACCTGGTGGGCCGCTGCCTGGAAACGGCCCTTAACACCCCGGTCAACTCTTACAACGCTGCCCGCTCCGGCAACAACTCCCTCCACTCCCTCAATATCCTGCTGCACAAACTGCTGCCGCTTAACCCCGATATCGTGGTGATGATGCACAACATCAACGACTTGGTCGCCCTGTTGTACGAAAAGACCTATTGGAACCAGAATCCCAGCCGGCGGGTGATGGTGGAGCTGCGGCCCACCCTGGTGGGGCATGTGCGGGGATTTTTCCAGATTATCCGGGAGCATACCATCCCACACCTCTACGCCGCCCTCAAGGGGCTGGGGGAGCGGGGGGGCGCCGAGCAGCAGATCGACGAATTTCGCCACCTGCGGGGCCGCAACGTGGAGATTAACCGGGACTTAGTGCTCCGGGAATTCCGCAGCAATCTGCAGATGTTCATCGATATGTGCCGGGCCCGGGGGATCGCCCCGGTGCTCATGACCCAGGCCAACCGCTTTCAGGCGAACCTGGACCCCGAGACCTGGCGGGAAGTCCAGGTCCTGGAAGCCCAGGGCATCAGCTACGGGGACTTTCGGGACCTGTATAGCTCGTTCAATCAGGCCATTCGGGACCAGGGGGCCGCCAGGCAGGTGCTGGTGATCGATCTGGCCCGGGACATTCCCCCGGAGCCCAAATTTATCCATGACCCGGTTCACTTCACCGAGCGGGGCTCCAAGCTCGCGGCCGAAGTTATCTGCACGCAGCTCAAGCCCCTGGCCGCGGCCCGGCTGCAGCACCGGGGAGCCCAGACCTCGGCGCCCGAGCCGCCGCGGCGCCCTTAATGTATGAAAATTTTCTCTGGGGGTAGGGCGGGGGGAGCAGTGGCTCCCCCACCCTCACCCCAGACCCCCCTCCCAACCCCCTTTAACGGGGGCGGGCTAGGGGGGGCTGCCGCCCCGGCTTGCCGGCCCAGGAAAGAGCGTTAAGAGGTCGGGGGGCAGGGGCCTGTGACCCCGGTAGCACGGGCTTCCAGCCCGTGGGCACCCCCTCCCCCACAAAAAAACTTTTCAGGACACCCCCAGGACTCATTGCCCACCTGCTCCTTGACTCACCTGAGATCGTGCCCACCATAAAATATGGATCACATTGTTCATCAGACCACAACGGAGGCAATTCATCAGCATATGGCTACACCGCGCTCGTCGGTGGACTCGGTCTGGCGTCTCACCTGGGAGAGCCGGGACGCAGTCCACACGGAAGAATTGTTTGTGCCCTTCGACCCCTGGCGGGATGGGGATCTGTGTCCCTCCCCGGCGGCCCGGCATCTGGAAACCGCCGAACCCGGCGCCCGCCTCACTCTGACCCTGGCCCCGGGGGAATATCTCCCGCCGCACCTTGGGGACCAGGAGCATAACCTGCCCCTGGAAAGCTTCGCGGCCGGGGCCCGCCCGCCCCGCCGGGGGCGCTTTTATCCCAGGGGTTTGCTCTTGGGGTATGCCGGCAACGCCACCCCGTTCCGCTGCACGGACATAGAGAACGGCGCCTTCTCCGCCGACTTTAACCATCCCCTGGCCGGCACATCCCTTTCCCTGGAAATAGTGGTTCGGGAAATCAAGCCCAGAGGGGGGAAAAAGGCTGGGGAATGCCGGGATTGGCTGGATATCCTGACCACCGGCCCGGGGATTGAGGCCCGCAGCCAGGGGCTGCCCACGGACTTTTTCGCGGATGACCCCTTCCGGCGGGAAAACGAAGGGGAGGACGCCCTGTTCTACACCCAGCCCCGCCTGTTGGGCCACGTGGACCTCCGGGCTCAGGCCGTCATCGTTGCGCTCCAGGGCCGCCTGCTGAAGCCCGGCATGGCGGTTCTCGACCTCATGAGCAGTTGGCAGTCCCATGTGCCCCACGGCCTGAAACTGGCCAGTCTGGTGGGCCTGGGACTCAATGAAGACGAGCTGCGGGCCAACCCCCGGTTGACCGGGACCCTGGTCCACGATCTCAACCTGGAGCCGCGGCTCCCTTTCCCCGAGGGGCAATTCGACGCGGTCATCTGCAACGTCTCGGTGGAATACCTGGTGCAGCCCTTCCAGGTCTTCGCCGAAGTGGCCCGGGTGCTCAAACCCGGGGGCCTTTTGGTGCAAACCTTTTCCAACCGCTGGTTTCCCCCCAAGGTGGTGAAAATCTGGCCCGAGCTGCACGAATTCGAGCGGCTGGGATTGGTGCTGGAATATTTCCTGCGAACCGGGGCCTTCGGCCACCTCAAGACCTTCTCGTCCCGGGGCTGGCCCCGGCCTGAAACCGACCGCTATTTCCCCGGGCTGCGCCTGGCCGATCCGGTGTACGCCGTCTGGGGAGAAAAACCGGCCTGAGAGAAATAGGGGGCGGGATGGCGCCGCGCCTCCCGCCTGGCGCCTGGGTGGTCCTCCGACCCTCCCTCGAGTTTCTCAATTTCCCGACCCTCGCAATATCTCTTGACGCCGGGGGCCATCTGGGATAAAAACCTTACAAACCGAGGGGATGAATCCACCCAGAGCAGCTCTTAGTCCCAACCAAAAACCATCACAAAAAGCGAAGCCATGAAGGCGTTTGGGTCTGAAGCCCCAAACCTCATGGCTTTTTTTTTGGAGGGCAATGTGGATTTTCTCACAAAGACGGTTCTCCAGGTATCCTTGGGAAGCAGCGCCTGGGTGCTGCTGCTCCTTTTCGGGCTGAGGGTGGCTTCTCTGGCCATCATGCTGGAACGGGGCTGGGTCTTTTATCGCACCCGCTGCGCGGAAGAGCCCTTCGTGACGAAGCTTGATGCTCTCTTGCGACAGGGCCACTGGACCCAGGCCACAAGCCTTTGCCGGGAGAGCCGGGCCCTGGAGCCCCAGGTACCCCTGGCCGTCTCCTGGAAAGCCTCCCGGCCCACCAAAGACCGTCGGGTGGTGCCGGTGGAGGCCGTCACCCTGAGCAAGATTTGTCCGGAGCCCGCCGGCGGTGGGGGACAGCCGGCAGCACCCCCGCGGCCCAGGAAACCGTGAGACGGGTGGGCAGGTTTCCCCCCTTACCGGCGGCCCTGGGTCAAAGCGTTTTTGGAGAATAAGAGGGTTTTCGGTTTTCGGAAAAATTATTTTGATAGATCAGGTGGTCTTGCGTTTCGTCGGTTTCATCTCCCAAAGAACTTGGCAAAACTTGCCGCCAGGCTCCCCCCCCCTTCAGCGCCTCAAGCTTTTCCGATGCGTAGCAGACTGACCCCCACACACTTCAGAGGCTCAAGACCGCAGGGTCGGTTCAAAGCGGCTTTCGAGGCCGAAGCCGATGAGGGCCAGACTTACCAGGGTCAGGGTGGGCAGGACCAGGTGCCAGAGGATTCCCAGCCCCAAACCCGCCGGCCCGCTCACCCGGGGAGTGACCTCCAGGGCCCCGAAGAAGGGGAACAGCCACAGCTTCAGACTGAAAATCAACAATAAAGCCATGCCCACCAAAAAACCTGGCAGGGATTCCAGGACCAGGCAGCAGCCCATCACCATGGCGGTCCAGGGGCGGGTTCGCTGCACCGCCAGTTCCACCCCCAGCCAACACCCCAGAAAGGTGCTGATCAGAAAGCTCAGGCCACAAAGAAGGGTGGTCCAGAGCATAGCACTCCCGCAGCTCCCGGCGGAATTCCGGGGTGATGATCAGGTCCTGCTCCCCCACCAGGGCGGTCACCGGGTCCCCTGGCAAAAGACGGGGCAATGCGAAGTTGAGCCCTAAAACAATAATCAGGACAAAAAGATAGCCCAGGACCCGGCCATCCCGCTCCCAGCCTCTGGGGGTCCGCTGATAGCCCAGAGAGGTGAGATGTTTGCCGGCGGCCTCCGGGTCAAAGGGGTACGTGGGTGGCGGGGGCCTGATACCAGGGGCTGTCAGGGGGCAGCAGGCCAGCTGAGGCAGGTTGACCGTGTCCCCGCAAAGTCAGGGCCACCAGTTCGTTCCCCACCTGGACGAAACTGATTTCCGAAAGCACCGGCTTTCCCTGGTAATATCCGTCGAAGGCGGTATACCGATAGAGCCCATGTTCCCGCCGATATTCCGCCAGCCTGTAGGGACCGCTGCCGATGGTCGCCCGGGGATCGTGGAAGCGGGCCGGGTCCTGAACCTGCTCCCAGATGTGCCGGGGCAGGATGAACATGGTGCCGGCGATCTCCTCCAAAAAAGGGGCATAGGCTTGGCTGAGGACCAGGCGTACGGCATAGGGGTCGATGACTTCCACCTTATCAATGGGCCGGATATCCACCCAGGGATGGGGATGTTTTCTCAGATATTCAATGGTAAAGGCTACGTCCGCCGCGGTGAAAGGTTTGCCGTCATGGCAGATCACCCCCTGGCGCAGGTGAAACACTTAGGCCGGGGGCTTGTCCTGGCGCTCCCAGGACCGGGCCAGGGCCGGGACAAACCCCCGGTCATCTTTCCAGACCAGGGTATCACAAAGGAACGAGGCCCGAAGATATCCGGGGCCTCGGGGATTATGGGCAAAGGGAGAGGGAAAGCCCCAATCCCCCTGGGGGTCGCCGATGAGGTAAGGTTGTGGGGAAGTGCCGCCCCCGCCCGCCAAAAGGCCGATGACCGCCAGAATCAGCACCAGGGGCGCCAGCCAGAGGATTTGTTTAGCCATGGCCACCGTCCCGGCAGATGGTCATGCCGTGGCCGGTTAACAGGAAATAATCCTCCCCGGCGCAGGTGAGACAAAGGGGTTTGCCCTGGCGTAGGAGCACCCGGCTTTCCATGACCGATTCGCCGCAGAGGCTGCACACCTGGGACGGAAAGATCGGGGCAGGCCGGGGCGGAGTGATGGTGAAGGTGCTGATGCTGAATTGCTCCTCGACAGGCTCCTCCAGCTCCTTGTAAGCAATGGCGTGCCAGACATGCTGGAAGTGGTGCACCTCTTCGGGGGTTCCCTGAAGCTCGGCCACGATTTTTTGGAATAGGGGCCCGGCCACCGGGTAGCGGGCAAACATCTACTCCAGATAATCGGGTTTCAAGACCAGGCGCACGGCCGAGCCATCCTCCCGCCGGGCCACGGTCACCGCGGTTTTCCCCAGGTCTTTAAAAACCAGGGCATTGTTCCCGAAGGTGCAGCCGGTCACCACCTGGATGCCGTCGGTGAAACAATTGTTGCACTCCACAATGGCCAGCATTTCCTCCATGCCGGTGTTTTCCCGGTCCATGGCCTTCATGGCGTAATGCCCCGCCTTGACCCCCAGGCTGACCCCGGGGCACAGGTGGCCGTGGATGTGCTCCACCTGCCGGAGCAGCCCCTCCAGATCATCGCCGCGGACCATGGTTTCAATGACCATGCGGGCTTGGGCAATTTCATGCATGTCTTGGTCCTTTTTCAGGAAGTTGGTCCTTCGCTCCCGACCACCCTGCTAATCTTCATATTTGGAGGCCAGGGGATCCTTGCCGTTCGGGAACATGGCCCCGAAGGGGTCCATGCGATTCAGGTCCACCACGCTGCAATATTTCATGCCCCGGTTGCTGCCGGTCATTATCAGGGGCCGGGCTCTGCCCAAATTTAAGGAGCCGTCCGGCTGATAGACCTCGTCGGCCACCTCCAGGTGCACCACCTGGCCCATGATCAGGACATACTGGGGTTCGGCGTACTCTTTATACAGCTTGCACTCCATCCAGGCATAGCAGCCGGCGATGGAAGGGGCCCGGACCTGCACCGAGGGCTTTTCCGTGAGCCCCGCCAGCTCGAACTCATCCGCCTCGGGAGGGCTGTAGCGCGCCGTGGGGATCACCTTGTCGGCCATATCCACCCCGGCCAGGTTGATGACGAACTCCCCCGTGGCCCGGATGTTCACCAGGGTGTCCCTTTTCAGGGCCGAAGCCAGACACACCAGGTCCAGGGGCCGCAGCACCGGCATGATACAGGAATAGGGGGCGATGTTGCGCACGCCCGCGTCGCTGATGGTGGAAATGAAGGCTACCGGCAAGGGCAGGTAGGCCTCCCGCTTGAAAGGCTTGAGGATCATGGAAGTCTCCTTGTCGAAAGTGTCGATCAGTAGCGCAATTGCACGCCGCCGTAGGTGGTCTGCAGGGGCATGGGAAACCCGGCGCTCTCCTCGTAAAATTCCCCGGTGAGGTTGTTGACGCCGCCATAGACATACCCCTTGAAGCCGTTCCAGGCGCCCACCGGATTGCGCCCCTCGAAATTCAAGGTGAAAAAGCCCTTCATGCGGCGCAGGTAGCTCCCGGTGACCTGGTTGAGAAAGTTCACCGTGACATTGGGTTCAAACCGCTGGGAAACCATACGCACGTAAAGTTTGGCTTCGGCTCCCTCCGCGTTCTTGTACTTCAAGCCCACGTTGGATTTGTGTTCGGGAAGTTCCGGTAAGCGCCGGTTGTCGCCGCCCGCGGGATCGGGGCTGGTGCTGGTCTGCTGCCAGGTGTAATTGGCATAAGCCGTTAAGTTATACGGCAGGCCGACCTGCCCTTCCACCTCCACGCCCCGGAATAGCACCAGATCAATGTTGTATACCGCCACAACGGGACGGTAGCCATACACCATACGGATGTAATTGTTGATGTCGTAGTAATAGCCCCGCACCCGCAGGCTCGAGTTATACGGCAGTTTCTGGATAACCCCCGCCTCGTACTGCATACCGAATTCCGGCTCCAGGGTGGGGTTCCGGCCTGGGAGGATGTAGCCGTTGCCGAACCAATACACCTCGGGAATGGTGGGGAAGCGGTTGGCGAAGTTGATGGAGATGTACCCCTCGGTGGGCTCCGGGGGCCGGAGGGTAATGGTGCTTTTGGGGCTCACAAAATCCCGGCGCGTGCTGGGCACATTGAGAAGGGTGACGGTACTGAAATATTTGTCGGCAAGATAGTTGTCATAACGCAGGCCCAGGTAAAGATCGCACCATTTCGCCAGGCTGATATTGGCGTCAAAGAAGCCCCCATAAACCCGCAGGGCGTTCTTATTGGCGCCGCCGGGGGTGGGAGGAAAGCGCAGGTAAAGAGAGTTATAGAAATCATTGGTGAGAGCGCCATATCCCAAATAATTCCCCTCCAGACCGAAGCCGAGCCGGACCTTGCCGAAGGTCTGATGCGTCTTAAGGTTCCAGCCCCAGGAGTCCTCCTCCAGGCTGTGCCGGTCCAGGATGAGGGTGTCATTATCCCTCAACGCATAAAACCGGTCCCGGCGGCCCGTCTGGAAGTAAAAAAGGTTTCCCTCCACTTCGCCCCGCCAGAGTTTTTGTTTTATCACCAGGTCCAGTTCGAAGCGATTCCGGTTGACAAAGCTTTTGTCGCCCCAAGTGAAACCCGGACCGCCTCCCGGACCGGGTTTGAACCCCCAGAATGCCACCCCCGGGCCGAACAACATATCCCCGTCGCTGTTGGGCTGGTCCGGATTAAAAAAGGGCAAATACCCCCGGTTGGCCACAATCATGCCGGTGTTTTGCTGGCTGTACCGGCCCGCCAGGGTAATGCTCATGTCCCAGGGACAGTGGTAGGTGAAACTGCCGCCGTATTCCTGGGAGGGACGCACGAAGTTGTTCCGCAAGTACCCCGTGGTTCTGCTGAAGTTGCCCAGGATGGCCCATTCCACCGGGCCATAGCTGGCGGTGTGGGCCAGGCGGTAATTCTGGGTGTCCGCGGTGCCGTAGCTGGCGTCAAAGGCCAATTTCGGCTCCTTGCTGCCTTTGGCCGTGGTGATCTTGATCACGCCCCCCAGGGTGTTGCCGTATTCCGCCTATTGGGCCCCCCGGATAATCTCCAGCCTGTCGATGCCGGCCAGGGACAGGGTGGACCAATCCACGTAATAACCGCCATAGACCCCGACGCCTTTTATGGAGCGCCCGTTCAGATAGACCTGGCAGCGGGATTCATCGAAGCCCCGGATAACCGCCTGGTTCCTCTTTTCCCCCAACAGCGACCGGCGGGTCAGGTCGATGCCGGATTGCTCGTCCAGGTAACCAGGCAGGTTCTGGGCCGGTCCCAACTCCATCTGTTGGCGGGTGATCACCGACCCGGTGGGGCCCGGCTCCATGGGCGCGGACACCTCGATGGGCGGCAGTTTTTCGGTGCTGTCCTTGTCCACGCCTGCCTTAACTTCCTCCTGAGCCGCCGAAGAAGCCTGCTCTTCCCCCGCCGCCCCCGAGGCCAGGAAAGCCAGAAATAAACCCAGCAACAATGCCCTCACACCCCATTTGCCAATCTGCATCACTTTCTCCTTTTCACCGCGGCGGATTTTTTGACAACGGTACCGCCTCTGGTAGAAAAGGGGTCGGGGCCGTGGTCCTAAGCTGTGGTCCCTGGGAGAGCGGCTGGTTTCCTGGCCGGGAGCGGCCGCTCTCCCTTTTGGGTTCGACTATTGTGAAATATTTCCCAAGGTCTCGCCCAAAAAAAACCACGAAGGACCACCTTCGGGTGGCAAGGCCTTCATGGCTTCTTTTCAGGTTTTCGGTTCTGACAAATAGTGAAAGGGGTTCAATCCCCTTAAGATTAATTTTTTATAAGTTCATGTGTGAGCTTTTGTCAAGAATTTTCTCTGCTGCTTTTGCCTCCGGTGATCCATAAGGGTCATAGTGCTTGTCCCCAGCGCTCACCCAGGAGCCCGCGGCTTTCTTAAGCCCATGAAACCTCTCCCTGGAGGCTGGGCCCTACCCATAAATCTGTATCTGAGGCTTTTTCCCCTGCATTCTCCTCCCCCCGGCAGCGCGCCACTTTCCGCACCCATATGCGGAATTCCCTGTTTTTTATCGTGATTTTTTCCGCCCGCCTCGCTACAATAGTCAGCGACACCTACCCCCGCCGCATGGTCGCTAAATCCTTAACCAAGGGGCAAGGCCCCGGGCGGACATAAATGACCTGCAAGAGACTCGGAATCTTACTCCTGGCTCTTCTCCTTCTCCTTCTGGCTTTGGGGTGCATGAAGGTGGGTCCCAGGTTCGAAAAACCCGAGGCCGAGGTCAACCCTGACTGGCTGGACGCCGGCGCCTATAAACAGCTCACCGCCAAATCCGAGAATTACCGGGATTGGTGGCGGGCCTTCAACGCCCCGGCGCTCGATAAGCTCATCGACGCCTCCTACCGGCAAAACCTGCCCCTGCAGATCGCCGGGGTGCGGGTCCTCGGGGCCCGGGCCCAACTCGGCGTGGCGGTGGGCGGCCTCTATCCCCAAACCCAGCAGGCCACCGGCTCGGCGGAAAAAGTCCGCATCAGCCAAGCCACCCCCGAAGGCGCCGGCGGCCAGCCCAACAACTACTGGGTCTCCCAGTTGGGGCTGGCGGCCAGTTGGGAGTTGGATTTCTGGGGGAAATTCCGCCGGGCCGTGGAGTCCGCCGATGCGAATCTCTTCGCCACCGTCTCCGACTATGACAATGTCCTGGTGAGCCTCACCGGGGATGTGGCCACCACCTACATTGTGCTGCGCACCCTCGAGAAGCGCCTGCGCATCGCCCATGAAAACGTAACGGTCCAGAGGGAAAGTCTGCGCATCGCCCAGGCCCGCTTCGAGGGCGGCACCACCTCCATGCGGGATGTGGAGCAGGCCCTGACCGTGCTGGAGAGCACCGAGGCCACCATTCCCACCCTCACCAGCCTGGTGCGCCAGGCCAAAAACGCCCTCAGCGTGCTGTTGGGCATGCCCCCCAGCGACCTGGGCGATTTTTTGGGCAAAGAATCCGCCATCCCGGCGCCGCCCCCCCAGGTGGCGGTGGGCATCCCGGCCGACCTGCTCAGACGGCGGCCCGACATCCAGAGCGCTGAGTGGCGGGCCGCGGCCCAATGCGCCCAGATCGGCGT
>JBGSLA010000033.1:0-2865 GCA_041740935.1 Desulfobaccales bacterium
GCGCGGCGCCTCCCGCCCTGCTGCAGCCCTCCCCCAGACCCCCCTCCCAACCCCCTGTAACGGGGGCTGGCAAGGCGGGGTAGCCGCCCCTTTCCTCGTTCCCAAGCTCCCGCTTGGGAACGAAAATTTTGGCCCAAGCTCTGCTCGGGCGCCTCGCCAGGAATACACAGAACGACAAAAAGAATGCCACCTGACCGTCTGTTGCCAAGCAGAGCCTGGCGGGCAAGGCGGTTCCTCCTCGGGAGCTGGGGAACCAGGATAGAGGTGGAGCCGGCGCCCTCGCCGGCTCTTTTCAAGAACCGCCGAGGGCGGCGGTTCCACACAAAAAACTTTTCAGGACCGGGAACTCTTTTGGGGGACTTGAGTTTTCCTGCCTGTGGGGATAAATTTACCCATTATGCGACTTTCTTTGAATTGGCTGAGAGAATTTGTGGATTGCCCCCTGGCCCCCGAGGATTTGGCCGACCGGCTGACCCTGGCGGGCTTCGAGGTGGAAGGACTGGAACCCGTCAACCCGGATTTCTCCGGGGTGGTGGTGGGCCGGGCGGTTCGGGTGGACCCCCACCCCAACGCCGACCGCCTGACCGTGGTGGAGGTGGAGGACGGCCGCCGCACCTATCAGGTGGTCTGCGGCGCGCCGGATGTCACCGCCGGCCGGGTCTATGCCTTTGCGCCCCCCGGCGCCACCATTTCGGAGGGGCGGGAGTTGAAGGCCGTCAAGCTCCGGGGGGTCCTCTCCGAGGGCATGCTCCTGGCCGAAGACGAACTGGGGGTCTCGAGCGACCATGCCACCCTGATGGCCATACCCCAGGACCTGCCACTGGGGCGGGACCTCGCCCTGGCCCTGGAGTTCGCCGACGTAGTCCTGGAAGTGGCCGTCACCCCCAACCGGCCCGACTGCCTGAGTGTGTTGGGCCTGGCCCGGGAGGTGGCGGCCCTGTGCCGGCAGCCCCTGCGGCTCCCGGAGATCGACTTCGTCGAGGCCGACCCTGCCATGGACCGGTTCGCCAAGGTGACCATCCTGGACGCGGTGGCCTGTCCCCGGTACGCGGCCCGCCTGCTCACCGGCCTCAGGGTGGGCCCCTCCCCCTTCTGGATGCGCCATCGCCTGCAGCTCGCCGGCCAGCGGCCCATCAACAACCTGGTGGACGTCACCAACTACGTGCTGCTGGAATTGGGCCAGCCGTTGCATGCCTTCGATTTCGACCGCCTGGGCGGTGGGGAAATCGTGGTGCGCCTGCCCGGCCCGGGAGAGGACACCTTCGTCACCCTGGACGATTCTGAGCGCCGGGTGGCCCCGGAGACCCTTTACATCTGCGACGCGGCCCGCCCCGTGGCCCTGGCCGGGATCATGGGGGGTCAGGAGTCGGAGGTGACCCCCGACACCCATCGGGTCCTGATTGAAAGCGCCTATTTCAACCCGCCCCATATCCGCCGGGCCGCCAAACGCCTCGGTTTGAGCACTGAGTCGTCCTACCGCTTCGAGCGGGGGGTGGACCCGGACGGGGTCATCCGGGCCCTGGAAAGGGCCGCCCAGCTCATGGCCGCGCTGGGGGGCGGCCGGGTGCTTAAGGGGCGGATCGACGCCTACCCCAACCCGGTGCCCCGCGCCCGCCTCACCCTGCGGGTTTCCCGGGCCAACCAGGTCCTGGGCACTGATTACTCCAGAGAAACGGTGGTGGGCCTCCTGCGGGACCTGCACCTGCCGGTGCTGGAGATAGACGGCGACACCCTGGCGGTGCAGGCGCCGTCCCACCGGGGAGACCTGGAGCGGGAGGTCGACCTCATTGAGGAGGTGGCCCGCCTGGGGGGCTTTGGGGAAATCCCGGTGACCCTGCCCGAGGGCGTGGTGTCCGTGCCCCGGCCGGGGACGCTCATCCGCCTGGGACGGGAGGCCAAAGAGATTCTTTTGGGCCAGGGGTTTTTCGAGGTGGTCACCTACTCCTTTCAGTCCGAGCGCCTCAAAGGCCTGCTGGGCGAAACGGCGGCGGCCTCGCCCCTTAATCTCGCCAATCCCCTGAGCGAAGAACAGGCCCTGATGCGCACTTCCCTGCTTCCGGGCCTTCTGGACATGGTGCGCCGCAACACCCTGAAACAGAACCTGGATGTCCGCATCTTCGAGCTGGCGAAGATTTTCCTGCCCCAGCCCGGGGCCGAGCTTCCCCGGGAAGAGGAATGGCTGGCCGGGGTGATGGCCGGCACCCGGGCCGGGCTCTCCTGGCATACCCCGGCGGAGGAGCAGGACTTCTTCGACCTCAAAGGGGTGGTGGAAACGTTATTGGAAGGACTTTTGATCAGGGAGGTCAGTTTTTCCAGGGAAGGGTTGCCCTCATATTTCCGCTATGGCGCCACGGTGCTGGTGGCGCAGGAGCCCGTAGGCTGGCTGGGGGAATTGCTGCCCACCGTGGCCGAGCGCCTGGACCTGGCCGGGAATCTTCTGGCCTTCCTGCTGAATTTCGAAGCCCTGTGCCGCCGGGCCGAGGCCTTCCCGTTGTATGCGCCGCTGCCCCGCTACCCCGCGGTGTACCGGGATGTGGCCCTGGTGTTGCCCGAGGAGGTGCCCGCGGCCCGGGTGACCCAGGCCCTCCAGCGCCACGGCGCCCCCTGGCTGGAGGAGGCACAATTGTTCGACGTCTATGCGGGCCGGCCCATCCCGCCGGGGAAGCGCAGCCTGGCCTTTCATCTCACCTATCGCGACCCGGTGCGCACCCTGACCGACGAGGCCGTGGACCGCAAGCACGAGGCCCTGATCAAGGCCCTGGCCGGGGAGCTGGGCGCGGAGCTGAGGTGAGGTGAGGAAGGGGATTAGTTTACTTGAGGGGAGGACCGGGGGAGCAGCGGCTCCCCCGCCCTCCCCTCAAACTC
>JBGSLA010000034.1:0-43374 GCA_041740935.1 Desulfobaccales bacterium
GAGTTTGAGGGGAGGGCGGGGGAGCCACGGCTGCCCCGGTCCTCCCCTCAAGAAAATCCTCTACCCCGTCCGAATCCGGGGATCCACCAGGGCGTAGCCTACATCGGCCAGGAGATTGCCCACCAGGGTGAGGACGGCCCCGATGACCAGCTCCCCCATGACCAAAGGATAATCCCGGGCCATGACCGCGCCGTAAAACAGTTGCCCCATGCCGGGGATGGCGAAGATGGACTCGAAGATGACGCTGCCCCCGATGAGGCCGGGCACGGACAGGCCCAGCATGGTGATCACCGGCAGCAGGGCGTTCCGGAGGGCGTGTTTGAAAATCACGGCGCGTTCCGGCAGACCCTTGGCCCGGGCCGTGGTGATGTAATCCTGGCGGATGACCTCCAGCATGTTGCCCCGCATATAGCGGCTCATGCCCGCCAGCCCGCCGAAGGCCGCCACCAGGACCGGCAGCGCGATGTGGGCCGCCAGGTCCTGGATTTTGCCCCACAGGGTGAATTGATGGAAACCCAGGGAAGTCAGGCCCGAGATGGGGAGCCAGTCGAGGTACACCCCGAAGAACATCATGAGGAGCAGGGCCAGCCAGAAGGTGGGCATGGCAAAGCCGAAAAACACCAGCAGGGTGGTGCCCCGGTCGAACCAGGAGCGGGGCCGCACCGCGGCCACCACCCCGATGGGGATCGCCACCAGCATAATTATGAGCAATGACAGGAGGTTAAGGGAGATGGTGACGCCCAGGCGCTCCCTGATTTTGTCCCACACCGGGCGGCGGTCAGGGGAGAAGGAGCGGCCGAAATCCAGGAAGGCCATGCGTTTCAGCCAGTCCCAGTATTGGGTCAACAGGGGTTTGTCGAGACCGTACAGCTCCCGCAGGCGCTTCTGGGCCTCCAGGGAGACCTTGGGGTTCATGGTGGTCTGGAGTTCCACCGGCGTGCCCGGGGCCAGATGGATGACCAGGAAGGACACCAGGGTGATGCCCACCAAGAGGGGCGCCATCAGGAGCAGACGCTTGGCTATGTAGGTCCACATGTCGGACCTGGAGACGGTTCAGCCCGGGGGAGCCAGGGGAAACTGCCCCCCAGGGGACCTTGGCGCCCCGGGCCGCTGAGCAGCATAGCTTGGGGCGTTATTGCAGAAACGGGTTGACCAGGGTTACCGGCGCCGGGGAGCCGGCCAGGACCTTGCGGGCCACACTGCCGAACTCGGCGCTGGCCGCGTCCAGATCGTCGGCGCTGCGGCCGTGGGTGCTGAGCACCACCATGTCCGCTTTTTCGTCCTTGACGGCCTTCAAAATTTCCGCGGCCGGGTCGCCCTGGACCAATTTGAGGTTGAAAAGGCGACAGGCCTTCAGATTGGCATCGCACACCGTCTCCAATTTTTTCCTGGCCTGCTCCAGTTCCCATTTCTGAAAATGATGCAGGTGCTCTTCGCTGGGGTATTTCCCCCCGTAGGGCAAAAGATTCATCAAATCCACCCCCACGTACAAGACAACAACCTTGGCCTGGTACTTTTCAGCCATGGAATTGACAAGCTTGGCGGCTTTGAGGGAATTTTTCGACAGGTCGGTGGGCCACAGGATGGTATGGGCTTCCATGGGCGGTCTCCTTTGCGCTGAATCAATCTCCCGGATGCAGGGAGATGTCATGAGAAAAATACCACATTCCGCAAAATTTAAAAGATTTTTCCGGGGGACCGGGGCGCGCCCCGGGACAAAACCTGAGTCCCCAAGCCTTTGGCCGCGGGGGCCGCAGCCCTGCCTTGACAGGGTCTCCCCAATTCCTTTAAGGTAAGGAGGCTTGGATTCAGGTATAACTTTGAACCTTGAACCTTGAACTTTGAACTTTTCAGGACAGGGAGGACGGCAATGCGCGCCGTGGTGCAGCGGGTGACGGAGGCCTGGGTGCGGGTGGGTGATGAAGAGGTGGGCCGCATCGGCCCGGGGCTGCTTATCCTGGCGGGGGTGGCGGCGGACGACGGCCCGGAGGACGTGGCCTTCATGGCCCAGAAGCTCGCCCATCTGCGCATCTTCTCCGAAGGGGAGCGCCTCCTGCACCGGTCCCTCCTGGACATCGGCGGGGAGGCCCTGGTGGTCAGCCAGTTCACCATTTTGGGGGACTGCCGCAAAGGGCGGCGGCCCTCCTTCGACCTGGCGGGCCCCCCGGAGTTGGCCGAAAAGCTCTATGAAGACCTGGTGGCGGCCCTGCGGGGCTTGGGCCTTCGGGTGGCCACCGGGCGCTTCCGCCAGATGATGGAGGTGGGGCTGATCAATGACGGACCGGTGACCCTGCTGGTGGACAGCAAAAAGGTGTTCTGAGCACTCCCTCACGGGCCTTATGCCCACCCAGACATTATGAAAAGGCTTTTCTGGGGTAGGGCCGCCCTCGGCTGTCCAACCAGGGCAGGGGAGGGCGCCTGCCCCTAAACGAGACAAACTTTTCGGGTCAGTTGCCCATTGGCCGTGGGCTCTCTTAAAACCAGGGGAAATTCGGTGGGGCGGGCCTTAAGCGCCCGCCAAAACGCCGGGCGCCAGGGACAGCCGCCCCACCGGAGTTTGGCCGCCTAAAGAACTTTTCAGGTCAATAAAAAAGGCGAGGCTGTGGTGGCCTCGCCTGATAAACGCCGGGTTTTCCTGCTTCAGGCCTTTCTTTTCTTCCGCACCCGCTTTTTGTATTTCTTGTATCTTTCCTGGCCGGGTTCGGCCGCCGGCGGATTGATCTCCACCATAAAATCGTAATTTTTGCACATGTAGGGAAAGGCCTTGGGGGTCACCGTGACCTTCTGGCACCCGAAGGGCTTGCCGGCTATATAGGGAATGAGGTCAAACTTGGGGTCCCAGACCACAAATTCGATCCAACCCCTGGCCGGCACGGTTAGCGTGGCCAGGCTGTTCTCCGACGGCACGGCAACGTCTACCCCGGAGTTGTTTTTGATGATGCCGACATAGGGCGGCAGGGTTTGGGGCCCCGGGGCCGCGGCCTGGGCACAGGTCAGCAGCAGCAGGGCGATGACGCCGGCCAGCAATGCAAGGCTTAGGGTTTTCTTGGGCATACTTCTCTCCTAGTCGTTCAGGTCCACGGCCTCCCCGGTGAGGGCCGCCACCTCCTCAAGAAGCGCGGTGAGCAGCTCCTTCTCCGGGACCTTACGCACCAGTTCGCCCCGTTTAAACAAGGCGCCCACTTTTTTGCCCCCGGCGATGCCGACGTCCGCCTCCCGGGCCTCTCCCGGGCCGTTGACCACACAGCCCATGATGGCCACCTTGAGGGGCGCGGCGACTCGCAGCAAGCGGCGCTCGGCTTGTTCGGCCAGGCTGAAGAGGTCGATCTCGCAGCGGCCGCAGGTGGGGCAGGAGATGAGTTCCACCCCCCGCGCCCTGAGATGCAGGGCCCGCAAAATTTCATAGGCCACCCGCACCTCTTCTTCCGGGTCCCGGGTGAGGGACACCCGGATGGTGTCGCCGAGGCCTTCGGCCAGGAGCAGGCCGATTCCCAGGGCGGATTTCACCGTGCCGGCAATCAGGCCCCCCGCTTCGGTGACCCCCAGATGCAGGGGATAGTCCACCTGGCGGGATAACTCCCGGTAACTTTGGATAGTAGTAATAACATCGGAAGATTTCAAGGAAATTTTAAAGGTAAAAAAGCCCCAGTCCTCAAAAATCTGCACCCAGCGCCGGGCGCTCTCCACCAGGGCGGTGGGCGTAGGTCCGCCGTGCTTGGCCAACAGGTCCGCCTCGAGCGACCCGGCGTTCACCCCCAGACGCAGGGGCACGCCCCGCTCCCGGCAGGCCTCCACCACGATTTTGGTTTTTTTCACCCCTCCCAGGTTGCCCGGATTGATGCGCAGGGCGTCGGCCCCGGACTCGAGGGCCGCCAGGGCCAGGCGGTGGTTGAAGTGAATGTCGGCGATCAGGGGGACGGGGCTGGCCTTTTTGATGTCGCCGAAGGCCCGGGCCGCCTTTTGGTCCGGCACGGCCAGGCGCACGATCTCGCAGCCGGCCGCGGCCAGGCGCTCCACCTGGGCCAGGGTGGCGGATACCTTGCGGGTGTCGGTGTTGGTCATGGACTGGACGGCCACCGGGGCGCCGCCGCCGATTTTGACGTTTCCCACCATGATGGCCCGGGTGGGTCTGCGGGGAATGGTTTCCATGGGTTTGGCCGATGCGGTTTTTTTCATTCTACCCGGTAGCACCCCCCGCCTGCAAGGACAGACCGGAATTTCTTGCCGGGTGAGTGGACCGCTTTTGCCGATTTCTTCGACAGCAGTTTACTTTTTTTCACCAAAATATCGACTTCATGGGCCTTGCCGACCCTGGCACATATTTTGCGTTAGGTTCAGGCCAAACGCTGATTTCAGGACAGCTTGCCGACATGCAATCATTCGCTCCCAGTTCCACCTCCATGTTCCTTTCCCTGGGTTGCCGGGCCGAGACCTCGTCTTCTCCGGGAAAGGACGCCTTCCGGGAGGTCTTCCGGGGCCGCTTGCAGGCCCGGGCGGCCTCCCGGGCGGCGGCCTCAGGGGAGGCGGCCGGCCGGTCTTCCGGTGCGGGGAAGTCCCGGGCAGGGGACCGCAGCGGGATCGTGGAAAAAAAGCGGGCGAGTGCGGCCAGGCGTTCCTCAAATTCCCAGGACAAGAGTACCTGCGGCGTCGTCGAAAATCCCAATGCTTTTGAGCCAACGACCCGCGCCCCGGGAACCCTGAGACGGGATGCCGCCCCGGGGAGCGGCTGTCAAACGGCCGCACCGGGAAAGCCCACGGGGGGCGGCGGCGCGGGCCTGCAAGCCGGCGAAGCCCAAAAGGGTTTGGCGGGCGAGCGCCCACCTCCGCTTCTTCAGGAACTCATGGCCTTTCTGCAATCCCAACCGGAGGGGGCCCTGAAAATTTCCCCACAAGAGGCTCCGGTCCTGGGCGCCATGCTCCTGGCCGCCGGCCTCCCCCAGGAGGAGGTGGATCGCCTGCTGGCGGCCGCGGCTTCCCCGGATAAGGGACTGACCGCTGCCGATCTGGCCGCGGTCTGGGAGCGGCTTAAGAGTCAGGCCGCGGCCCCCAAAACCATGGAGGCCTCCCAGAAAAAGGGCATGTCTGGGGAGCCGAATCCCACCCAGAGCGACGGGGACATCCGCCGCAGTTCGGAATATCGGGAACTGTGGGACCGCCTCACCGTGCCCCCTAGCCGCATCCCCACCCTGCGTCTGGCCCTGGCCCGCCTGGGCGGCACCCCTGAGGCACTCGCCAAACTGGAAGGGGAAACCCCGGGCGCCGGCATCTCCCTGAGCCAGGCCTGGCAGGTTTTGCGAGCCAGCCTGCACCGGCCCGCCACCGACTCCACCGGCTCCCCGTCCCAGACCGACCCGGGGGAACTTTTTTCCCAGTCCGCGGTCCTGGCCGACAAGCCGGTAACCGGCGAACAAGTGGCGGAATGGCAGCAGGTCCTCACCCAGGCCGGACTCAAACCTGAACTGGTGAGTAAAATCTTGGGCCAGGCCACCCCGGCCACTCAAGAGGAACTCAAAACTGCGCTCTTGTCCCTGGCCCCCCCGGAGGAAACCACCGTTCTTTCCGCGCCCAAGCCGCTGTATCTCCCGGACAACTTGCGTCAGCAGCCCTTTTTCTTCCAGGGCCAGAGCCGGGACGATCAACCGCAGTTCCTGGGGAACGGCACCGGAGAGCAGCAGCCCTGGGGGGCCATGGAAGCCGCCACCCTGCCGTCGGCCGCCACGGGAGAAGGGGTGGGCCTCGGGGCCTTTTTCCCCGAACTCCAGATGTTCTCCCAAAGCGGGGGCGGGGCCGCGGCGGCGCTGAGCAGCCTGGACCCGGGATGGCGCCCTCTGAGCCCGGAGGCGCGGGAATCCCTGTGGTCCCAGATCCAATCCGGCATCACCTCGAATCTCACTCCCGGAGAGAGCCAGGTCAGCCTCAATTTGAATCCCCCGGAGTTGGGCCAGATCCAACTCAACCTGCGCCTGGTGGGCCAGGAACTGGCGGTCGTGGCTGTGGCCGCCCGCCCCGAAGTGGCCGAACTGGCCACCCAGGGGGTGCAGCAGCTCCTTCAGTCCCTGGCCCAACAGGGACTGCTCTTGACCCAGTTCCAGGTACGCCTGCAGGATCAACCCGTCGCCCAGACCGGGCCCTCGTTTGCCGGGACCAGGGAGAAGAGCGGGGAAGCGGGAGAAAAGTTTCCGCCCCCCTCCCGCCGCCGCAGCGGGGAGGTGGACCGGTTTGTGTAAAACATCAGGAGAGCCCTCATGACAAACCTCAGCGCCTTGACCACTGCCGCCAACACCGCCACCCAAACAACTGCCGCCAGCAGTTCCACGTCCAAGAACTCGGACTCCACCACCAGTCTCACCAGCAGCGTCCAGAAGAACATGGGCAAGGAAGATTTCCTGGAACTGCTGGTGACCCAGTTGCGCTACCAGGACCCCATGAGCCCTGAGGATCCCAAGGATTTCGTGGCCCAATTGGCCCAGTTCAGTTCCCTGGAGCAGCAAATCAACGCCAATAAGACCCTGGAGGAGATGGGAGACCTTTTCGAAAGCCTGCAGGAAACCCAGCACATGACCCAGGGGATCGCTCTTTTGGGGAAAAACGTCAAAGGCTCGGGGAACCAGATCAGCGTGGCCGACGGCAAAGTGGCCGAAGCCTCCTTCCAGCTGCCCCAGGAGGCCAAGGAATGTGTGGTGGGCATCTTCGACGCCAGCGGCAATCAGGTGCGCATCCTGGATATGGGGGGCCAGGGCGCCGGTTTGTGCAACGTCAGTTGGGACGGCAAAAACAGCCAGGGGAAAACGGTGGACGATGGGACTTATACCTTCAAGATCGCGGCCAAGGACAAATCCGGCAACGCCATTACGGTGGACCCCTACTTCACCGGCAAGGTGGAAGAGGTCTATCAGGACAGCCAGGGCGTCTGGGTCACGGTAAACGGCCGCCAGGTGCTGCTGAGCAGCATCGTTTCCGTCCTGGAAGGGTCGTAGGCAGGCTTCGGGGACATTTCCGGGTTGGCCGCACCAACCCTTGAGTCAGTTCTGAGGAGGGGTCGATCATGTCTTTATCCACCGCCATGTACAGCGGCTTGAGCGGCTTGAACAGCTTCGGGGAGGCCATGAGTGTGGTGGGCGACAACATCGCCAACCTGAACACCACGGGCTTTAAATACAGTTCCGTGCACTTTGAGGACCTCATGGCCCAGCTCATTCCCACCGGCTCCGGACCGGGGCAGGTGGGGCGGGGGGGGCGCATCTCCGAGGTCAGCACCATTTGGGCGCAAGGTTCCCTGGAAAACAGCGCCGACGATGTGGATGTGGCCATCACCGGCACCGGTTTTCTCATTGTCAAAGACCCCCTGAATGAGTCCCTGTTTTATACCCGGGACGGCAATTTTTCGCTGAACAACGAAGGCTATCTCATCAACGCCCATGGCTACCGGGTCCAGGGCAAGGAAATCGACCCCACCACCGGCACCCCCTCCGGGGTGGATACCGACATCGTGGTCAGTCAGAATTACGCTGCGCCCCGGGCCTCCACCTCGATAGATATGGTCATGAATTTGAATGCCAACGCCGCGGTGGGGGATATCTACAACTCGGCCATTACCCTCTACGATAACGTCGGCAACGTCCATTCTCTGAGTATGAACTACACCAACGCCGCAGCCAATAACTGGACGGTGAGCGGCACCCTGGACGGGGTGGACATCAGCGCCAACATCACTGATCAAGGGGGGGGCGGCCCCTCTCCCATGGTGTTCAACACCAACGGCACCATGGTCAGCGGCGGCTTGTATGCCATCGACCTGGCCGCTTACAACATCGGACCCGTTGACCTCAACACCCGGGACACCTCGGGAGGCAGCACCACCCAATACGCCGCCTCCTCGGTGACCAATTACGCCTCCCAGGACGGCTATGGTCCGGGCTTTCTCCAACGCCTGTCCATCAACAACGAAGGGATCATCACCGGCCACTACAGCAACGGCCAGGTCATCCCCCAGTATCAACTCACCCTGGCCCGGTTCAACTCCCCCGGAAAACTTTACCGGGAGGGGAGCAACCTCTATACCGAAACCCAGGACTCCGGGGTGCCCCTCACCGGCTCTCCCGGCACCAACGGCCTGGGCAAAATCAACTCCAACGCCCTGGAGCAGTCCAACGTCGACCTGGGCAACGAATTTGTCCACATGATCCTTTACCAGCGGGCCTTTCAGGCCAACTCACGCATCATCACCACCACCGACAGCATGATGGAGGAGGTCCTGGCGCTGAAGCGCTAGGGGACTGAATAACCCACCCGGGGGGAGGCCGGGGCCACGAGGCCCCCCTCCCCTCATTTTTTTGCCAGAAAAATCAGTTGGGGCAATTCCTGCCCCCCCATGAAGGGAATGGGGGTGAGGACTGTCTCCAGTCGGAGGATGGTATGGGCGGGAAACCGGGCCGCCAGTTCCGGCGGGGTGGGAAGGTGGTGCACCAGGTCCCCGTCGGGGGTGGCGATCCGGACAAAGGTGCCGGGCTCCAACTCCAGGGTTTCCGGGAGGCGCACCGCGTCCAGGGCCTCCCGGGGAGAAGCGCAGATCAACACCAGACCCCCCGGCTTCAGGACCCGGTCCAGTTCCCGGCAGTAGGCGGCAAAGTCCCGGGCGTAGCTGTGGTTGACCACATTGATGCTCAGGACGAAGTCGAAAGCCCCGCCGGCAGCCGGGAGATTCTGCAGGTCCCCCTGGACCAGCCGGATTGAAGGCGAAACCGCCTCCAGGTGAGGCTTGGCGTCCCGGAGCACGGACCACTCCCGGTCCACCCCCAACACCTGAAACCCTGCCTGGGCCAAAGGCAACAGGTGCCGCCCGGCCCCGCAGCCCGCGTCCAGGACCAGACGGACGCCCCTGGCCTGGAGTTCCGGCACCAGGGCCATGACCTCCGGGTGGGGAGGCAGGTGCTGCATCTCAGGATCAGTAAAAATTTCTCCCCAGTCAGGCATGTTCGTCAGTAAGTTTGATGAGGTGAAGTGCCAGAAAACGCAGAGCCCCCATTTCCTCTTCTAAGCCATTATATCGTAAAATCATTGACTTCTGTTACTTGATTACGGTTATAATCAGGCGGTGTCGGGAGCAATGCTCCCGGCGCCGCCTTACCCTGAGGGATTGGGGGCGGGGGTTTGGGGCAGGGGGTAAGGGGCCGCTGCCCCTTAGCCCCCTTCCCTAAAAAAAACTCCCTCCCCTCCCAACACGCAATCCGAGGTGACCCATGATTCCCCGATACAGCCGTGAGCCCATGGCCCGCATCTGGTCCGAAGACAACAAGTTCGCCGCCTGGCTGAAGGTCGAGGTGGCGGCCATGGAGGCCCTGGCGGAAGTGGGCCTCATTCCCGCGGACGTGCCCGAGCGGGTCACAGGCAAGGCCGAATGCGATGTCAGCCGCATTTTGGCCATCGAAAAGGAAACCCACCATGACGTGGCCGCGTTCGTGGACCAGGTGGCCGCCTGCCTGGGAGAGGACGGCCGCTGGTTCCATTTCGGCCTGACCTCCTCGGACGTCCTGGACACGGCCCTGGCCCTGCGCCTCAAAGAATCGGCCGACCTGCTGCTGGCCGGCCTGGACGAGCTGTTGGCGGTCCTTAAGGACAAGGCTTACGCCTACAAGGACCTGGTGATGGTGGGCCGCACCCACGGGGTGCACGCCGAGCCCATTACCCTGGGGCTCAAATTCGCCCTGTGGCACGCCGAATTTCAGCGCCAGCGGGAGCGCCTGGCCGCGGCCAAGGAATCGGTCAGCGTGGGCAAACTTTCCGGCGCGGTGGGGACTTTTGCGCACCTGCCCCCCACGGTGGAGGCCGGGGTCTGCGCCCGCCTGGGGCTGGCGCCGGCGGCCATCGCCAGCCAGATCATCCAGCGGGACCGCCACGCCCATTACCTCTCCACCCTGGCGCTGGTCGGGGCTAGCATCGAGAAGGCGGCCACGGAAATAAGGCATTTGCAGCGCACCGAGGTGCGGGAGGCCGAGGAATCCTTCGGGGCCAAACAGAAAGGCTCCTCGGCCATGCCCCACAAGCGCAACCCGGTGCTCAGCGAAAATTTGTGCGGCCTGGCCCGGGTGCTCCGGGGGAACGCCCTCGCGGCGCTGGAAAACGTGGCCCTGTGGCACGAACGGGACATCAGCCATTCTTCCGCCGAGCGCATCATCATCCCGGACAGCAATATTTTGCTGGATTTCATGATCCACCGCCTCAAGGGAGTGCTGGCGAACCTGGTGGTCTATCCGGAGAATCTCCAGGCCAATCTCGACGCCAGCCGGGGGCTGGTGTTTTCCCAGGGGCTGCTCCTGGCCCTGGTGCATAAGGGTCTCTCCCGGGACGAGGCCTACCGCCTGACCCAGCGCACCGCCATGCAGGTCTGGGAACAAGGGGGGACCTTCAAAGAGCGGGTCCTGGCCGACCCGGAGATCGGCAAACATTTATCGCCGGGGGAACTGGAGGAACTTTTCGACTTGAAGCATCACCTGCGCCACGTGGACGAGCTGTTTCACAGGGTTTTTAGCAAATAAGAAGAAGGCAGGCATGAGATAAAAGAGGGTGGGCCAGGCCCACCCTCTTTTTATTTCATTCCAGGCTTATCCTTGCCGCCGCCTGCGCCAGCCCAGGGCCCCCAGGCCCAGGAGGCCGGAGCCGAGAAGGAGCACCGAGGGCGGCAGAGGAGTTTCAATGATCCCACTTTTAGCGATTGATTGAGGTACTCCAACATCATTCCATTTGCCAACACCCCAATCATTTATAAAAGCATAATCTTCCCCATTGGGAGCATTGTTGTCTGGCATCCCGGGATACCAGTTGGTATAGGTCACTGGGCTGCCATCGCTCCATACCCAGTTTCCTTCTTGGGCCGCATCGCTAAAACCTATCCAATAGATAGATGAAGAACCGAAGGTTGACACAAGCCAGTCATTTTCGGCCTGGTTTTGGATGGAAACCAGATGATACCCCAAAGAAACAGCTTCAGCTTCAGCTTCATCCCAGTTGGAATAAGCGGATGTCAAGGCATAAGAGTGATTGGTGGTGGAATTAGGAATCCAAGTATAGGCTTGCGCAAAACCTGATAAGACCAGGCACAAGCCAATTGCCAGAGCCAGAGCAAGAACCATTTTCTTCATGATTTTCTCCTTTATTTTAAAAGTAAAAAGTTTAGTTTTTGGCTACGACCGCCGTCGCCGGCCCAGGGCCGCCAGACCCAGGAGTCCAGAGCCCAAAAGGAGCACCGAGGGCGGCAGGGGAACCGGGGACGCCAGGAAAAGGTTACCGTACAAACTATTATCCATCGCTGAAATAACCCCATAGTCATTGATATCAGGCATATAGCCGATGATGCCCAAGTCGTAAATCTGGCCGCCGCTGTAAAGCTGGATGTGGCCGTCCGGGTCGGTCCAGACCACCTCGCCCCGGTTGTTGATATGCGGAAACTGTCCCCCCGGGGCTGAATCCAAGAGTTGCGTGGTACCCTCGCTATACAGCCACACCTGATAACTGGCGGATGTAGGAGACCAATTATACTGCCACCAGACAATCTCGCCGGCATCGTTGATGTCAGGAAACCAGTTGTATCTTTGATTGTAGCCAGCTGGATCGGGTATAGAGCTGTTCCAGTACCCGGGGGCGATGAGGCTGGAGGAACCGTTGGCATACAGATAGATGGAATAACCCGTACCGTCCCCCACATGCCTTGAATATGCCACCTGCCCGGCACTGTTTATGTCGGAATGTTCTGAACGCTCGGTATTGGTGGGATTGTTGTTGGTTAACTGGCCCGTGGGGTTATAGGAATAGAGGTTGTTGGAATAATCATTGCCCCAGCGGTAGGTAACCATGCCGTTGTCATTGATGGCCGGGAAGCGGGCTTCGGTGGTCGTTTGATTGACAAGGGCCTGGGTGGAGCCGTTGCTGTACTGGTATATGGGATAATACCAGGGGCTCACGGTTTGATGCCCCTCCATGACCACCGTGCCGGAGTTGTTGATCTGGGGCGGCGCGGGTGATCCCCAATAGTAAGATTGGCCATGTGTAAATGGCCCGCAATTGGGGAGGGAGATTTGATTGTAGGAGCCGCCGCTGTATAAGTAATATTGCCAGGGCGCACCAGAACCGCTGCCGCCATTGAGCCAGGCCACCTGCCCCGCGTTGTTGATATTGGGGTACAAGTTATAACCGCCTGGCAAAGGGGTGACGGTGGTGGTAATGGTGTAATCGATGGCCTGGGCGGCAGGCCCAGCCATCATAACGGCAATAGCCAAGGGAAACAGAACCCGCCACCATCTCATAGTCTTCATGCTGCACCTCCTCTGTCTGCCATCGCTGAATTATGAACCACAGCCTCCGTGTGGCGGTGGCGGGTCGATTTTTTTTACCTTGACGGGTGGTGAGTTTCTCTGCCCCGCTTTCTTCACCGGCCCAGGGCCGCCAGGCCCAGGAGGCAGGATTAGCCTCATGAACAAAAAAGCCCCCTACGGCCCAGGATGAGCCTAAGGAGGCTTTTTCAGGGAGCTTAAGCACCCGCACATGGTCTCCACCCCCTTCAGGGGGGAGATGTCAGGGGTTTTTTACGTCAGGGCCGGAAGGGGAGTCGCTTAGGTGAGTCAGGTGGCGCAGGTCAGGAGAGCTGTCGCAGGAACCCTTAACTTATTTCTATGCATTAATTGTTCCTGCTTTCAGCCAAAAAATAACAAGATAACTTATTGGTAATCTTATTAAATTACTTTTCTGAACAAAATAATGTTCAAAATAACTATAAAATTTTTTGACAAAGTGTAAAATTTTTTGAACATTTTTTAACATCCCAGAGCCGGGGGGCCGGTCAGGGCATTCTCTCAATGCGCCCCTCGATCCGGGCGCTGAAGGGCTGGGGCTGGGACTGGATATAACTGCACAGGGCGTCCAGGTCCACCGGGCCGGTCACCTGGTTGGCCCCCTGGGTGAAGATCCGGAAGCGGTCGCCCCCCTCCGCCAGGAAGCTGTTGGTCGTGACCGTGTAGGCGGCCCCCCGCTCAAGGGGCTTCCCGTCTTGGCGCACCTCCACCACCCGGTTGCCCCGGGGCCGCCGCTGGTCCCAGGTATAGGTCAGGCCGGAGACCGCCAGCATCCGGGCATAGCTCTGGGTGGGCGGGAATTGTTGTTCCAACAGATCGTAAATCTGCTGCCCGGTGAGTTCCATCTTGACCAGGTAATTGTTGAAGGGCTGCACCGCGTACAACTCCCCCCAGGTGACCTCCCCCTCCCGGATATTGGTGCGCAACCCGCCTGGGTTCATGAACGCGAAGTCGGTGTTCATGGTCTTTCTCTGGGCGTCGGCGATGAAGTTCCCCAGGGGCGATTCCCCGGCCGGGTTGCGGCTCCGGCTGAGGTCGGCCGCGGCCACTCCGATCTGCCTTTGGGTGAGGGGGGCCACTTTTTGCTCCGCCCTCGCCATCAGGCGGGCGGCTTCCGGGTCCGGAGTCAGGCCCGGCCCGGCGTCGGCCCAGGTGGTGACGATGGCCGCGGTTTTTTTCACCACGTCCCGGGTACCCCGGCTGATCTCCAATTCAATGTCGCCATAGGCACAGCCCGCGGCCCAGGCCTGGGTCACCAGGATGTCCTTGCCGTTTTTGTTGGGCACCAGGGCATTGGTGAAGGCATGGGTGTGCCCGGATATCACCACGTCCACTTCGTCATCCAGATTCCACAGAATATTTTTAATGGGGCCGGCGAGCTTGGCCTCCGGCCGGGTGGGCCCCTCATAGGCCGTTTGCTTGCCTCCCTGGTGCAACAGCACAATAATGCTCCGCACCTGTTTGTCTTTCAGTTCCGGGATCAGGGCGTTGATGGCTTCCGCCTCATCCAGGATTTCCAGCCCGGCCAGATGGGAAGGCATGACCATGTCTTTGGTGGATTTGAGCACCGCGCCGATGAAGGCCATGGGCACCCCGTCCACTTCTTTGATAACATAGGGGGGGAAAATGGGTTTGTGGGTGTCCTGATGCACCACATTGGCCGAGACATAGGGGAATGCGGCCCCGAGCCAGGGGTCCTCCAGGAAAGGGCCCTGGGGATGGTTGCCGCCCTCCAACAGGCGCATCAACTCCTTGAGACCCTTGTCGAATTCGTGGTTCCCCAGGGTGCCCACCAGGTTGGCCTGGGGATTGAGGCGGTCCTTGCCATCGCCGCGGCTGTTTCCCAAAAGGTTCATAAACATGACGGCCGGTTCATCCTGGAGCAGGGCCGAGGCCGGGGGCGAGGCCCCCACCAGGTCGCCGGCGTGCACGATGAAAGTGAGGCCGGGAAACTGCTGTTGTTCTTTTTTCAGATATGCGGCCAGCACCGGGGCGCTGCCCACCGGCCGGCCGTTGACTTTTTTGCCGGCAATGATCTGCCCGTGAAAGTCGTTGATGGCCAGGATCTGCACGGGCAGCCGGTCCGGGTCCGCGGCGATCAGGGAACCGCCCGCCAGCCCGATGATGGCCACCAGGACCACCAAGGCCCCCAGCCAGGGGGACCACTGGCTTATTTTGACCATGACCCGCATCACATCCCTCCTTGGATAACCCTGCAGAGGCCCCTCCAGGTGCCTCCTTGTTCCTGACGGCTTCATCGGTGGTTCCGGCGCAAAACTTCAGGCAAACCTGAAAAACCAAAGAGGCCGCTCCGGGGCTGGAGCCTGAAAATACCCCGGGGAGCTGCCCTGAAAAGTTTCGCAGGTTGTAGGGGCAGGCGCCCTCGCCTGCCCCTCGTGGACAGCCGGGGGCGGCTGTCCCTACACCAGAATGGGGCCGTAGGGCTGTAGGACGGGAAAGCGAAGCGCATCCCGCCTGTGACATGTACCCTGGTTCCGAGGCTCCCGCTTAGAACCCCCTTGGGTGTTAAGCTCCGCGTGGTTGGCCATATTCCGGTGGGGCGGCCGTCCCTGGCCGCCCAGGGTTCCGGCGGGCACTGAGGCCCGCCCCACCGAAATTTTCTCGGCTAAAAGAGAGCCCGCGCCCCATGAGTGACGGTCCGGAAGAAATTTTTTACCCCGAAATCAGGGACAGGCGCTCGTCGTAGATGAATTCCCGGGTATGGCGGCCCACCTCTTGAGGATCAATGTTTCTGCGGGCTGCGCCGGTGGCGAGACCGGCCCGGGCCGTGGCCTCGGCCACCGCCGGCGGCACCCGGAAGTCCATGGCGTTGGGCAGGATATAGCCGGGCGCCAGGTCCTTCCCCACCAGTTCGGCGATGGCATGGGCCGCGGCAATGTTCATGGCGTCGTTGATCACCTTGGCCCTGATGTCCAGGGCCCCCCGAAAGATGCCCGGAAAGGCCAGGCAGTTGTTCACCTGGTTGGGAAAATCGCTCCGGCCGGTGGCCACCACCACCGCGCCGGCGCTTTTGGCTTCATCGGGATGAATCTCCGGGTCGGGGTTGGCCATGGCAAAGACCACCGGCTCAGGAGCCATGGATTTCACCATCTCCCCGGTGAGCGCCCTGGGACCGGACAAGCCGATGAAGACCTCGGCCCCCCTGAGGACCTCCGCCAGGCTCCCCTGGAGACGGTCCGGGTTGGTAAAATCCGCCAGCTCCTCTTTGATGCGGTTCATGCCCAGGGGGCGACCCTTGTAAACCGCGCCTTTGGTGTCGCAGACGATGAGATTTTGCGCCCCCGCCTGGAGGAGAATCTTGGCCGTGGCGATGGCCGAGGCCCCGGCGCCGTTGAAAATAATCTTCACCTCGCTGAGCTTGCGGTCCACCAGTTTGAGGGCGTTCAACAGCCCCGCCAGGGCCACCACCGCGGTGCCGTGCTGGTCGTCGTGAAACACCGGAATGTCCAGGATTTCCTGCAATTTCTGCTCAATTTCGAAACAGCGGGGGGAGGAGATGTCCTCCATATTGATGCCCCCGAAGGCCGGCGCGATGGTCTCCACCAGGCGCACCACCAAATCCGTGTCCTGAGTGCTGATGCAGATGGGAAAGGCCTCCACCCCGCCGAAGGTCTTGAATAGGACCGCTTTGCCCTCCATCACCGGCAGGGCCGCCCGGGGGCCGATGTTCCCCAGGCCCAGCACCGCGCTGCCGTCGGTGACAATGGCCACCAGGTTGCTTTTACAGGTGTAGTCATAAGCCGCCATGGGGTCGGACAGGACCTTGAGGATGACCTCGGCCACCGCCTCCGGCGCGTACAACTGCCGGTAAATGATCTCGTCCTTGATGGGCACCTTGGTGTACACCTGGATGACCCCCTGGTAGCGCCGGTGCACCTCCAGGGCTTCCTCGTTGATGCCCATCTTGCCGTAATCCTGGCCCTCCTGGGGCAGCCAGGCCAATTCCCCTTCATAGATGTAGCGTTCCGTGCGTTCGTGAACCCTTTCCGGGGACATTTGCTCCGGCCCCAGCTTGGCCACCCCGGTCTCCTGGGCCGCCCGGGCCGTGGCCTCGGCCACCACCGGGGAGATGTGCCAATCCATTTGCCGGGGAATAATGTTGGTGGGGGACAGCTTATCCCCATCAATCATATCCGCCAGGGCCCGGGCTGCGGCCAGGTACATCTTGACGTTGACCCGTTCGGCGCCCACGTCCAGGCAGCCCCGGAAGATCCCCGGGGTCACCAGGGAGGAGCGGATCTGGTTGTGGCTGCTGGACAGGGCCGTGGCCACTACCGCGGCCCCCCCGGCCAGGGCCTCGGCCTCGCTGATCTCCGGTTCAGGCAGGGCCAGCGCGAAAACAATGGGGTCCTGGGCCATGGAGGCCACCATGTCCCTTGTCAACAGGCCTTTGTCGGAAAGCCCGATGAACACGTCAGCCCCTTTGATCACCTCCGCCAATGACCCTTTGTAGGAATGCGGCCGCAGCAGCCGGGCCACCTCGCTTTTAGCCCAGTCCATGCCCTCCATGCGATAGACCCTGAGGGCCCCGTGCCGGTCGCAAAGGACCACATTGTCCAGCCCCGAAACATACAGGCCCTTGGCCACTCCCAGGCCCGCCACCCCGGTGCCGTTGATCACCACCCGGATGTCTTCGAGCTTTTTGCCCACCACCTTCAGGGCGTTCTGCAGGGCCGCCAGCACAATGATGCCCGCGGCATGAAACTCGTGGTGCAGCACCGCTACCCGCACCGCCTTGCGGATGCGGCTTTCAATGGTGAAACACTTGGGCGCCGCGATGCTTTCCAGGGAAAAGCCCCCGAAGGTGGGCGCCAGGATGCGCACGATCTCCACTATTTCATCGGCGTCCTGGGTGTTGAGGGCCACCGGCACCGCGTCCACGTTGGCAAAGGTCTTGAAAATGACACTCTTGGCTTCGAGCTTGGGCAGTACCGCCAGGGCCCCGATGTTGCCGAAATCGTAGCCGGCGCTGCCGTCCGAAATCAGGGCGATGGAGTTGCCCCGGCAGGTCAGCTGGTAGGATGACACCGGCAGCTTATCAATCTCCCGGCACACGGCCCCCACTCCGGGGGTGTAGATGCGGCTCAACACCGACATATCCCTGATGGGCATCTTGCTTTTGACCCCGATGAGGCCTCGATGCCGGAGGCGGTAGGACAAGGCTGCGGACTCGCCGTTCATGTCTTCTCCTCAAGACTTGATGAAAGCCGGAAAAATTGGTTGGGTCGATTTTTTCTCATTTTACCTTAGTTTATCGTGCCGGATATACCAAAACCTTCAAGAGTTTCTGATTAGGCCCTTAAGGACGGCGAAAAATCCCGCCATCATCAGGCCAGCACTTCTCAGCAGTTGTTGGTGTAGGGACAGCCGCCCCCGGCTGTCCATTGAGGGCAGGCGAGGGCGCTGAACTGCCGAGCGCAGCCGGGAGCGGCGGTTCTGCCTTTTCTAATCCCGGATGGAAACAAAAAAAGGGGTTGCTGTTGAGTCTCTTGCAAAAGTGGTTCATTTTGTCATCCTGAACGCAGTGAAGGATCTCAACCTTATGAAAATACCAGATTCTGCGCGGCGCTCAGAATGACACCCTCTAACCATGGTGAATTTTGGCAAAGGCTTTTTTGTTTGAAAAAAATTTTTTGGGTTTGGGGTAGAATGACCCAAGCCGGGAGGGACAAGCAGGTCTTTCCATCAACTTCGGATTGCGATAAAAACAATAAAAGGCATAATTAAGTTAATTTCCCTGATTATTTTTACCGAAAACTGAAAACCGAAAACCGTATGCGGAGTCCTCCGACCCAAGAACCCGAAAACCCCCTCCACCACCAGAGCCGGCTGCTCGGCCTTGGCCGCCGGGCGTTTTTGTGGTATCTGCGCCGGTTTCCCTGGCGGGACGGCAAGGCCTTTTTGTATGACCGCCTGCACCGCCGCCTGGCGCCGCCCGAGGGCTGGGTCGTCACCCGCCTCAATCGGGGGTTTACCCTGCGCCTGGACCTGGCCGACCCGGTGCAGCGGCGGCTTTTCTTTTTCGGAGACTACGATGAGCGCCGGGAGGCGGACCTCATCAGCCGGGTCCTGGACCCGGGGGAGGTCTTTTGGGACGTGGGCGCCAACCTGGGCTACTTTACCCTGCTGGCCGCGGCCTGCCTGCAAAACACCGGCCAGGTGGCGGCCTTCGAACCGGGGCCCAGCACCTTTGCAGTCCTGGAAAAAAATGTCTCCCTCAATCCCTTCGCCAACATCCGGCTCGTTCCCCTGGCCGCCGCCGACCGGGAAGGGGAAGCCCTGCTGTACTCCACTTCGGCATCCGCGGACGGCCGGGCTAATCTTTTCCGGGCCGGGGCCGATCAGACGGTAAGGGAGCAGGTCCGCACCGTCGCCCTGGACGGCTGGCGCAGGCATCAGGGCCTGCCCGCCCCGGATTTCATCAAGCTGGACGTGGAGGGGGCCGAACTGGCCGCGCTCACGGGCGCCCGGGAAACCCTGTCCCAGGCTGATCCCCTGCTCCTGGTGGAAATGAAAGAGGCCATTTTTCAGGCCCTGGGCACGGAGCGCAACGCCATCCAGGAATTTCTCAGCCCCTGGGGCTATCGGCCGGCGGGATTGATAAAGGGCCGTTGGCGTCTGTGTTCTGATGTCCGGCAGGCGGTGGGCCGCAATGTCCTGTGGCTCAAGCCGGAGCTGCCCCGCCACCGGCACAAGGCCCGGCGGGCCTTCGTGGCGGGAATCTGAGAAAATGGCCGGCGCGGGCAGAAATTCATCGGCAAAAACCGGTCGGTTCTCACTCTTTGGTTTTTGGGATACTTGTGTTAGGTTTAAAAATTGATATGATTTCCTCTGTGGACTCCAAGGCGCGCCTCACCGTCCCCAATATCATCACCCTGACCCGCATCCTGCTGACACCTTTGTTCGTCATCTTTCTCATCCAGAAGCGCTATCAGCCGGCCATGGGGATTTTCATCCTGGCGGGCCTGTCGGATCTGGCGGACGGCATCATCGCCCGCCGCTGGCAGCAGAAATCGCCCCTGGGGACCTTCCTCGATCCCCTGGCGGACAAGCTCCTCATGGGCTCCAGCTTCATCACCCTGAGCATCTCCCACCTTATACCCCCCTGGCTGACCGTGATTGTCCTGAGTCGCGACCTGGTTCTGGTCCTGGGGGTGACGCTCTTCAAGCTGGCCAACTTCCCCGTGGTGGTGCACCCCAGCGTGGCCGGCAAGCTCTCCACCGCCACCCAGGTGGCCACGGTGCTTTTGGTGCTGATGGCCCAGACCTGGACCATTGCCCCGTCTTTTCTGGATGTCCTCTTCTACCTTACCGGCGGCCTCACTACGGTTTCCGGGGTCCACTATGTGCTTCAGGCGCTCTGGGACGCAACCCATAGCAACCATCGACAAGGGTAGGGATTCTGTGGCCGAAGTCGTGGACCTGGAGCAATTCCGGCGCAAATTGGCCGCGGACAAGGGCTTCCGCACCTGGCTGCGGCGCTTCCAGGATCAGTTCGGCCCGGACACCCGCCTTCAAGACCTGGCCCCGGAGACCCTGCTGTACCTGGCCACCCCGGGTGAGGAAAATCTCTATGTTTTTTTTGATCTGGTGATGGGGGCTAAAGACCTGGGGGGAGCGGTGCGCTTCCGCCTGGACGATCTGGAGGCGCCCATCAAGCTGCGCATCATGGACGCCGCCTTCGCGCTCATGGACCGGGTGCGCTTCGAGGTCATGCGGCGCCTGGGGTGGGTGGAAGGTGTGCCGGGAGAAGAGACGCCCCTCATCGCCCTGGTGCAGCAGGCCTGGGCACACGGTTCCTCTTTTGCCCGGGAACTGCCCCGCCTGGCCCCCGGCCACCCCGATTACCAGGCCTACCAGAAGCTGCCGCCCATGGACCAGGGCACCGCCATCCGCCGCCTCATTCCCCGGGCCGTAGGCCGGTTCCGGGAACTGGTGGATAGCCGGAGCGAATAATCCGGTCTTCGGTTCTTCTTTCCCTGTTACGAAAAGTTTTAATTATGCATTGAATTAGTTAATTATATCAATATGATACGCAAAGACGTAAATGGCCTTAGTTGACATAATATCTTTATCATTGTCTTGAGAGAGCCGAAGGCTCATGAGCGACTGTTATGAAAAGTTTGTATTGTGTAGGGGCAGGCGCCCTCGCCTGCCCTCAATGGACAGCCGGGGGCGGCTGTCCCTACACCAGAAAGGCTTTTCATGCTTTGCGGGTGGGCCGCCGGCTCATGAGCAACTGTCTTGAAAAGTTCTTGTGTGGAACCGCCGCCCTCGGCGGTTCTTGAAAAGAGCAGGCGAGGGCGCCTGCTCCACATATATTCTGGTTCCCAATCTCCCGCTTGGAAACCCAAATGGAAGCCAAGTTCTGCTTGGCTCCGAATCCAGCACATTCTAACGGCGGCCGGGACGGCTGCCCTAAATATCTTTCATCCCTTAAGGGTGAGCCGCAGGCCCAGGCGCGACCGTTCCCTGCCTTTCTCCCTTGCCTCTACCTTGCCAAATGTATGCACCCCGCTCCGGCGGCGTTGACCTCGCCGATGAGCGCCGCGGCGCTGACCCCATTCTGATGCAGGCAGGCCAGCAGCTCCTCCGCCTGGCTCCCGGTCACCGCGATGAGCAGGCCGCCGTTGGTCTGGGCGTCGGCTAAGATATCCAGGGCTATGGGGTCAAGCCCCGGAGCGATTTTCAGGCTTTTCTCGCAAAAATTGCGGTTGGCGAAGGTGCCGGCGGGCACCAGCCCCATGGCCGCGTACTCCCGGGCGGCCGCCAGCATCGGCACCCGGGAGGCGGACAGGGTCAGGTCCACGCCGCTCCCCCCCGCCATCTCCAGGGCGTGGCCCAACAGGCCAAAGCCGGTGATGTCGGTCACCGCGTGCACCGCAAAGCCCTCCAGGCACTCGGCCGCGGTTTTGTTGAGCGCGGTCATGACCGCCAGGGCCTGGGCTTCGGCCTCGGGGGAGGCCAGCCGGCCTTTCACCGCGGTGGCGATGATCCCGGTGCCCAGGGGCTTGGTGAGGATGAGGCGGTCGCCGGGCCGGGCCCCGGCGTTGGTGAGCACCCGCCCGGGATGCACCACCCCGGTCACCGACAGGCCGTATTTCAGTTCGGTGTCATCGACGCTGTGCCCCCCCAACAGGAGCGCCCCCGCTTCGTGAATCTTGTCCAGGCCCCCGGCCAAAATGGCCTTAAGGACCTCCAGGGGCACGGTTTTCGCCGGGTAGCAGACGATGTTGAGCGCGGTGAGGGGCCGCCCCCCCATGGCGTACACGTCGCTCAAGGCGTTGGCCGCGGCGATCTGACCGAAGGTGTAGGGGTCGTTGACGATGGGGGTGAAAAAATCGAGCGTCTGGATGAGGGCGATCTCCTCCGTCAGGAGATAGACCCCGGCGTCATCCCCGGTCTCCATCCCCACCAGCAAACGCGGGTCAGTCCTGATGGGCAGGCCGGCCAAAATTTCCTCCAGGACCCCTGGAGGCACTTTGGCAGCTCACCCCGCGGCCCGGACCTGCTCCATCAACCGGGGCATGGAAGGGTCATTCATGCTCTTGTTCCTCAAGGTCAGGGTTTATCTGCCAGGCCTGCGGCGGACGCCTGGAGATCCTGAATAAGGTTGTTCAGATCAAGGCCGTATTTGGCCGCGGCCTCGGCCAGGGTATCGAACAGGGCGTGGCACAACAGGCAGCCCCGGGCCTGCTGTTCATAGCGCCGAAACACCTCCTCGGTCTGCCGGTGTTTATGCAACACTTCGAGGAGGGTCATCTCCGGAGTAATGGGTTCATTCATCTCGATTTTTCCTGTCCTGAAAAGTTTTTCCTTATCCCCCTCTCCCCCCGCTGGCGGGGGGGGGAGGGTTGGGGTGAGGGGGGTAATCTTTTCATGCTTTACGGGTGTGCCGCCGGCCCATGAGCAACTATCCTGAAAAGTTCAAAAAGAAGGTCCGGTGGGGGAGCCACCACTCCCCCAGCCCTCCCCCCAGAAAGTCTTTTATAACCCCCCTTTACGTCAGCGAAATTACCTGATCGGCCAGTTGCATGTGGATGACGATGTCCAGCATGTTGGTGGTTTCCCCCACCTGTTTGCGCGAAAGGAGTTGAAAATGGTTGAGGCAGGTGCCGCACACCAGCACCATCACCCCCTCCCGCTCCAGTTCCTGAATTTTGTCAAGCACTTCCGAACCGGTCACCGCCAGTTTGACCCCGGCATTCAACAGCACCAGGCACCACAATTCCGGACCCATTTCCTTCAAGGTGCCGATGAAGCTGATGATGAGCTTTTTCCCCAGCTCGTCGTCGCCCGTCCCCAACCGGTCGGTCCCCACCAGGACCAGGATTTTGCGGCTCTCGGCTTCTTCCCCGACCGCCGGCCCCTCCAGGTCGGGGCCCTCTTCTTCCCTGGTGCCGGTCACCGCCAGGCCGCCGTCCCGGAAATCCACCCGGACCACAAAGCCGGAGCGCTCCAAGAAGCGGCTGACGTTTTCTTTGGCCGCCTCATTATCCACCAACACGGTGAGGCGCCGCACCTCTGTTTGGTCCGCGATCTCCTTGGTCATTAACACCGGGTGGGGGCAGGCCCGGCCCCGGCAGTCCAATTCCCGATTTTTCAGCGCATCATCCATGCCCACACTCTCAAGAAATAAGTCATTTCTCCTGAAAAATTTTTATGTGGAACCGCCGCCCTCGGCGGTTCGTTCGCCGGCGGGGGCGCCGGCGCCACATTTTTCATGCTTTGCGGGTGAGCCAACGGCTCATGAGGAACTGCTTTGAAAAGTTCAATCGCCTCTATTTCCCCCGACCATACCTGGGACCGGTAGGACGGGCTTCCAGCCCGTCCAGGCACAGGTTACAAACCTGTGCTACTTATTTTGAGTTTCTGGTTTTTTCACGAAGAAATTTCTTGCAACATGTTAATCTTATTAAGAAATCACTTCAATTTATTATGTTTGGTTCCGGCCGCAAGGCCGGGATGTGCTACCGGGCTGTTCCTGATTTTGAGGGAGAGACGGGGACCCATGAGCGACTGCTTTATAGCAAGTTGCGATCAAAAAGCTATTTTCTGTAGCCGCAGGTTTAGCCTGCGCCTAATTGGGTCGGTAAGCCGTTGTCGCCGTTTGATTGCGACTTGCTATTAAAAGGTATTTTTGCCTGCTCTCAGGTGGCCCGGAAATACCGGGGCTAAGGCCTGTGCCACCCGGATTTTAAACCCCAAGGGAAAAATTTGGCGGGAAATTCCCGGTCAAGCTTAACCAGACCGGGGAAGGGAAGGCGGGAAACTGCGTCTCAAAAGCCTGAAGGGTAATCCCAGGCCGTCCGCCATGCCCTTCGGGGCCAGCCGGGTGTGGAGAGCCTTGCCCAGGCTCTCTTGAGGCCTGGGTTTCAGGATTTGCGTCGCACCAGGAGCACGGACAGCCGCACCTGAGATCACCCCCGTTTCCGATATTTTCCTCAGTATATCCGATAAGATGGGAAAATCAAAAAGATTTGGACAAGGGTAGCGAAAAGGGGGCTCAGACCAAATTCACCTTGAAGTTTAGCACCTAATGTGCTGAGGTTCTTGCAAAAGTGGCCCATTTTGTCATCCTGCACGAAGTGAAAAATCTCAACCTCATGAAAATACGAGTGAAAATTCGAGATTCCTCGCTGCGCTCAGCATGAACCTGCCAACCACAGGCAATTTTCCCAAAGGCTCAAGCTCAATGAATTTTTTTTCCAGTTCCCCATGGGCCTGTGGCCCACCCACAAAGCTTGAAAAGCCTGTGTGCGTGTAGGGACAGCCGCCCCCGGCTGTCCACTGAGGGCAGGTGAGGGCGCCTGCCCCTGCACCAGGTGAACTTTTAATAACCGAAAACCGAAAACCGAAAACCGCAGAAGAGGTCCCTTCCCCCCATCTCTTGATTGACAGCGGTTCGACGCTAAGGTAAATGCTAAACATTCGTCTTTCAGGAAACCATTATGCTGATCCATATCCTGTTGGTGCTCTGCTGTTGGCTCTGGCCGGCGTCCCCGGGAGCCGACCCGCTGCCGTCCCCTCCCCCGGAGCCTGGGGCCCAGACCGCGGCCCCGTCCCCGGCGACAACACCCGCCCCGGCGCCCGTAGAGGTGCGCTTCCCCTACTTCACCTTCCCGGAGAGCCTTAGTCTGTGCGGGGAACCGGTGCCCCTTCAGGAAGCCGCCGTCCGGGAGGCTTTGGACCGGGAATTTACCATTGTGGTCTGGAGCCGGGCCCAGACCACCATGTGGCTCAAAAGGGCCCACCGCTATTTCCCCGAAATCGAGCGCAAGCTCAAGGCCAGGGGCCTGCCCCTGGACCTGAAATATGTGGCCCTGATCGAAAGCGATCTGCGCCACCAGGCCCGCTCCTCCGCCGGGGCCCTGGGACCCTGGCAGTTCATGGGGCCCACGGCCCAGCGGTTTCAGCTCAGGATCACTCCCGCGGTGGACGACCGCCTGGACTTCGGCATGGCCACCGACGCCGCGCTCACCTATCTGGCCGGACTGCGCCAGCAACTGGGAAGCTGGTCCCTGGCCCTGGCGGCGTATAACTGCGGCGAAGGCCGGGTGCAGAAAGAACTGGCCGCCCAGCGGGTGAACACTTACTATCACCTGGACCTGCCGGAAGAGACCGAAAGGTATGTCTTCCGGGCCCTGGCCGCCAAAATCGTCCTGGAGTCCCCCAAAACCTACGGGTATGACATCCCTCCGGAAGGCCTCTATGCGTCGGTGGAATACGACGTGGCCGAGGCCATCCTGACCCAGGAGATCATGGTGCGCAGTCTGGCGGCCGCCTGCGGCACCTATTACAAGGCCTTTCGGGAACTCAATCCCTGGATCAAAGGGGCCTCCCTGCCGCCGGGGGGTTACCGCTTCAAGCTCCCCAAGGGCTCCGCCGCCCGGTTTGCCGAGGCCCAGCGTTTCGGCAACCTGGAGCCCAGAATCGAGACCCCCAAGCCGAACAAATCCAAGCCCTGACGGGGGAACCTGACAATGCGGTCACATACCGAGAAGGAATCTGTCTCCCTGGTGATTAACGGCGCCTGGGTGGTGACCATGGACGCCGCCGACCGCATCTTCGCCCCCGGCGCGGTGGCGGTCCGGGGGGCTCATCTGGTGGCGGTGGGACCCCAAGAGGACATTGCCCGCAGCTTTGCCGCGGACCGCGTCCTTGACTACCCCCAGGGCCTCATCCTCCCCGGCCTGATCAACGCCCACACCCACGCCGCCATGTCCTTGTTCCGGGGTCTGGCCGACGACCTGCCCCTGGAGGATTGGCTCAATTCCCACATTTTCCCGGCGGAGCGCCACCTGGATTATGATTTCGTCTATTGGGGCACAAGGCTGGCGGTGGCGGAAATGCTGCTCTCCGGCACCACCACCTTTTGTGACATGTATCTGTTCACCGATGCGGTGGCCCAGGCCGCGGTGGACACCGGCATCCGGGCGCTGGTGGGCGAGGTGCTCTACGATTTTCCCTCCCCCAATTACGGCAATCCCGACAACGGCCTTAAATTCACCGAAGAACTCTGCCGCACCTATCAGGACCATGCCCGGGTGCGGGTGGCCGTCCAGCCCCACTCGGTGTACACCTGCTCCCCGGACCTCCTGCAAAAAAGCAAGGCCCTGGCCGACCGCCATCACACCCGCTGGATCATCCACCTGAGCGAGACCGCCCGGGAAGTGGCCGATTGCCTGGAGCACTACGGCGCCACCCCGGTGGGCCACCTTCACCGCCTGGGGCTGCTTACCGGCAACACCATCGCCGACCACGCCGTGGCCCTGATCGAGGCCGATATAAACCTTCTGGCCGCGTCCGGGGCCGGGGTGGTTCACTGCCCTGAGTCCAACATGAAACTGGCCAGCGGCATCGCCCCCATCACCGATCTGTTGGCCCGAGGGGTGCCCGTGGGCCTGGGCACCGACGGCTGCGCCTCCAACAACAATCTCGACATGCTCCAGGAAATGGACACTGCGGCCAAGCTGGCCAAGGTGCGCCGGCTCGACCCCACCGCGCTCCCGGCCCGTGAGGCCCTGGCCCTGGCCACCCGCCGGGGCGCTCAGGTGTTGGGTTGGGACCGGGAAATCGGCAGCCTGGCCCCGGGCTTGAAGGCCGATCTGGCGGTCATCGACCTGGATCAGCCCCACCTCACCCCGATCTACGACCCCTACTCCCACCTGGTGTACGCCGCCACCGGCGCGGATGTCCACACCGTGATGGTGGAGGGGCGCCTGTTGGTGGAAAACCGGCGGCTGTTGTCCTTTGACCTGGAGGAAACCCTGGCCCGGGCCCGGGAATTGGCTGGGAAAGTAAGAAAGAATTTTTGATTATATTTTGGCTTCGCCGAGGCAACAATCACACAGGTTAGGCTTTATCCCGCGTTGCGATCATAAAGGTATTTTATTGAAATTATAAGCTCTTATGAGGCAATCAGCCTGGTGGCACAGGCGTCTCGCCTGTGCAGACGCAGGCTAAACCTTAATGGCCACAATGGGCACCCTCGGCAATGAAAATCTTTTTGTGTAGGCGGGGTTACCCTGCCCCTACGGTTGGATTTCCATGGTAAAATTTTGATGGTTGGAGGTGCAGGCCGGGTGTAGGGGCAGGCGCCCTCGCCTGCCCTGGGCGGACAGCCGGGGGCGGCTGTCCCTGCACCAGAAATGGCTTTTCATGCTTTATTGGCAGGACGCAGGCCCATGAGGAGCGGTCCGGTAAGGATTCGGCAGGAGACTGACCGTAAGCCCCATCCCCTTGAGAGGCCTTCGCCGCACCTTCAAGGAGGTTCAACTGCGGGCAATGATAAACACCCCGAGGCAGGTGATGAAAATGCCGGCGACCCGGATGGGGGTGACATTCTCGCCGAAAAGCTGCCAGGCCAGAAGCGCGGTGAAAACATACCCCAGGCTGATCATGGGATAAGCATAGCTCACCTCCGCTTTGGCCAGCACAATGAGCCAGACCAAAAATCCGGTGCCATAGCAAAAAAGCCCCAGGATGATATAGGGGTTGGTTGCCGCCCGCAAGAAAACCGAGGTGAGTTCAGGCAGGGACAGAGCGAAGTTCCCCATCCTGGACATGCCGAATTTCAGGGAAAGCTGACCAGCCACGTTCAGGGCCACATCCAGGAGGATCAGACTCAGGACCACATAATTGAGCATTGCACCGTTCCTTAAGAGGGTTTTCGGTTTTCTGTTTTCGAGAGCTTGGGGAAAAAGGTTTATTTTGTCATCCTGAACGACGTGAAGGATCTCAACCTCTTGAAAATATGAGATTCTTGCTTCGGCGAAAATGACAGGTCCATACGCTGGAAAATTTTCCCAGAGGTTTGTTTTCGGTAAAAAATAATGACAAATTCGATAAGTTAGGCGTTTCCTTTGCTTCAATTCTAGGAGCAATCGGCGTGATGCTATGGTTTGATCTGACTTAAACACTTAATTGTCAAAAAAGTCATGGGTTGATGCAAGATATTTTTCTTAATCCCGCGGTTTCAGGGCTGACCGCGGTCCACCGCCTGGACCCCCGGACCAAGCTGGCCCTGCTGTTGGCCGGTTTCATCATGGCGGTTCTCCCGGAGCGGCCGCTCGTGGCCGGGGCGGCGGCCGGCCTGGTCCTCATCCACTTGGCCCTGGCCCGGGCCTGGGGGGAGCTCTATCGCATCCGCTGGCTGTTGGCGGCGCTGTTTTTGTTCAGCCTGACCGTCTGGTCCCTGTTGGCCCAGGGGCCCACCCCGCTGGTCTGGCGGGTGAGCCGCGAATCCCTGGCCTTCGGGGCCGCCACCTTTTTAAAGCTCGGCGCCATGATGCTGGCCGGCCTGGTGCTCCTGGCCACCACCCGGGTGGAGGAGCTCTTTGTGGGACTGGTGCGTTTGCGCCTCCCCTATGCCGTGGCCTTCGCCTTTGCCCTGGCCCTGCGCTGGGTGCCGGAGGTCTATGAGACCGCGCTCAGGGTCAAGGAGGCCCAGGAGGTCCGGGGCCTGGCCCTCCGGAAAGGCGGCCCCGTGGCCCGGCTCAAGCAATATCTGCCGCTTTTGGTCCCTATTTTCCTCCTTACTCTGCGCCGCACCCAAACCATGTCCTGGGCCCTGGAGGCCCGGGGCTTCCAAGCCCACCGGCAGCGCACCTATCTTTTGGAACTCCGGATGGCGCCCCGGGACTGGCTGGCCCTGGCCCTGGCCGCGCTTTTCCTCACAGGCTTCCTGGCCGTCCACCTCCTGGGCTGGGACCGGATTCCCGGCCTGAGCCTCTGATGAGACTGTCCTGAAAAGTTTGCTTTGTGTAGGCAGGCGCCCTCGCCTGCCCGGGGTGGACAGCCCCTCCCCCAACCCCGTAATTCGGGAGCACAGGCGTCCCGCCTGTCCGGCACAGGCAAGATGCCTGTGCTCCCGGGACAAAAGGGTTGAAAGGGGGAACTGGGGGCGGGTGGGGGAGCCACCTCCCCTGCGCCCTCCCCCCAGAAATTCTTTTCATGCCTTCCTGGTTCCCAGCTCACGCTTGGGAACCCCCTTGCACGCCAAGCTCCGCCTGGGGGGACGACGCCGGCCAAACAAGCCCGGCGCCTGGGAAAATTCTGCCGGAAAAATCCCGGGAGTTGGGAACTGAAGCAAAAATCCCATATTTTTCTGAGGGCTTAGCGCGAGGCATGTATTTTGCTATAAAGAAGGCCAGGAGGTGAACATGACCGCGCTCATTCCTGGACTTACGGCCGCCCTGGGCTATCTCCGCCAAGGGCCGCCCGCCTCATCGCCCCCCCAGGATGGTTTTTCGCAAGTTTTAGAAGCCGCTTCCCAGGCATCAACAGCCCCCGAGACCGGGGCCGCGCCATCCGCCCCCCGTTACGTGGTGCAGGCGGGAGACAACCTTTCGGTCATTGCCAAAAAGTTGGGGTATGACAATCCCCAGGCCCTGGCCCGGGCCAACCAACTGAAGGACCCGGACCGGCTCCAGATCGGCCAGACCCTGGCCCTGCCGGAAAATTCCCCGGCCCTCCCAACCTCTGGTTCGACTCGTCTGGCGAAAAAAGCCCCAGCCAGACCGGCCGCAACCGCCTCTCTGGAGGCAAGCGCCCCCCAGGCCGCCGCGCCGGTCAGCCGCGGCCAGAAGCAGCAAATGGTGGTGGCTTCCTGGTATGGGTCCCAACACCACGGCAAATTAATGGCCAATGGCCGGCCCTTTGATATGTATGCCGACACCGTGGCCCATAAAAGTCTGCCCCTGGGCACCCCTTTAACCCTTACCAATCCCCAAACCGGCACCTCGGTGAAGGTGCAGGTGACGGACCGGGGGCCCTATATCCCCGGAAGGAACATCGACCTCTCTTACAGCGCGGCCCAAAAGCTCGGGGTGGTGAAAAACGGCGTGGCCAAACTGTGGATGGAGGGCGGTTAAGGACCTCTGGTGGTCAAGGCCTGGGTATCCCTCCAAAAGTTTACCCCGGGTTGGGGGATAAATTGACACAGGCGGGAGAATGATTACCGTTATTGAAAAATAACAATTGCTCCCCTTTATATTAATGTCCCCCTGGCCCCTGTCTTTCCTTTTAGCTTTAAATCTTTTGGCCGCGGCGGGGTTCATGGCGGGCGTCTGGCTGCTGAGCCTTCCCACCCGAAACGCCAGCCTGGCTGATATCTTCTGGGGCCTGGGGTTTGTGCTCCTCGCCTGGCTGAGCTTTGCCCTGGGCGGTGGCTTTCCGGGCCGCAAAATTCTTTTAACCCTGCTCACCACGCTGTGGGGGCTGAGGCTCTTCCTGCATATCGTCTGGCGCAACCGGGGAAAGGGCGAAGACCGCCGCTATCAGGCCTGGCGGGAAAAGCGCGGCGACCGTTTCTGGTGGGTAAGCTTTTTCAACGTCTTTCTGGTGCAGGCGGTGCTCTTGTGGTTCATTTCCCTGTCGGTGCAGCTCGGCCAGGTCTCCCCCTCACCCCCCCGCCTCACCGCCCTGGACTTTCTGGGGGTGATGGTCTGGCTGGTGGGTTTTGTCTTTGAAGCCGCGGCCGACTGGCAGTTGACCCGCTTCAAGGCCGACCCGGCCCACCGGGGCAAAGTTATGAATAAAGGACTGTGGGCTTATTCCCGCCATCCCAACTATTTCGGGGAAACTCTCATCTGGTGGGGTCTGTTCCTTATTGCCCTGTCCACCCCATATGGCTGGTGGGCCCTCATCAGCCCGGTGGTCATCACCTTTTTACTCCTCAAGGTCTCCGGTGTGACTCTGCTCGAGGCCACCATCGTGGAGCGCCGCCCCGAGTACCGGGAATACCTGGAGACCACCAGCGCCTTTATCCCATGGTTTCCCAAACGGAAAAACTCCTGAGCCGCCTTTTGGACCTGGCCGAACAGGGCCGCCTTCCCGAGCCGGTGCTGCGTTGGGGGATGCGAATGCTTAACCGGCGGCGTCTGGCCAAGGAAGAGCGCCGCTTTTGGGACCATGAGGGCGAATCCGGGCAGGACTTTGTGGAGATGCTGCGGCGGAGCCCCATAGCGGTGGACACCGGCGCGGCCAACCTGCAGCACTATGAAGTCCCCCCGGCTTTTTTCCAGGCGGTCCTGGGCCCCCGGCTCAAGTACAGTTGCTGCTGGTGGCCGCCGGGGGTGACCTCGCTCGATAAGGCCGAGGAGGCCATGCTGGCCCTGAGCGCGGCCCGGGCCGAAGTGGCGGATGGCCAGGACATCCTGGATCTGGGCTGCGGCTGGGGGTCCTTTACGCGGTGGGCGGCCGAATCCCTGCCGAAAAGCCGCATCCTGGCAGTGTCCAATTCCCGGCTCCAGGGGGATTTTATCCGGAAGACCGCCGCGGCCCGCGGTTTGGCCGGTGTTGAGGTGACCACCGCGGACATGAACACCTTTGACCCGGGGCGCACCTTTGACCGCATCGTGTCCGTGGAAATGTTCGAGCACCTGCGGAACTGGCCGGTTTTTCTCCAGCGGCTGGCCGGCTGGCTCAAACCCGGGGGCAAGCTCTTTGTCCACGTTTTCACCCACCGGCAGTTTGCCTATCTCTTCGAGACTGCCGGGTCGTCCCAGTGGATGGGGCGCACCTTCTTCACCGGGGGCATGATGCCCTCGGACGACCTGCTGCTGCATTGCCAGGACGACCTGGTGGTGGAAGGGCATTGGCGGGTCAGCGGCGTCCACTACCAAAAAACCGCGGAGGCCTGGCTGGCCAACCTGGATGCCCGCCGGGAGCAGATTCTGGACCTATTTCGGGAGTGTTACGGACCCGAAGAGGCGAGCCGCGGACTACACCGCTGGCGTCTTTTTTTCCTTGCCTGCGCCGAGCTTTGGGGGTTTCGCCGGGGCCGGGAGTGGCTGGTGTCCCATTACCGGCTGAGGCGAAGGGGAAAAGATTGAAGGGAGGATGCGCCGTGAAATTTCCCACAGTTCCTCATAAGCTTTCGGCCCGCCCGTAAGAGTGGAAAATTCCCTCTGAGGGGAGGGCTGGGGGAGGCGGCAGGGGCCCACCGGCCCCGGCACGGGCATCCTGCCCGTGGGCTCCCCCTTCCCCCCCCAAAACTTTACTCCTCACCCTCATCAGGATTTTTTCCCGGCGCCGATGAGGGGCAGGACCATATCCACCTTAAAGAACACCAGGAACCGGGGCCCTTCCTTTTTTTCCATTTCCTCGGGATAGGTCCGGCGCCTCAGGGAATAGAGCAATTCAGTGTCCTGCTCCTCCCGCACCTTGGTGAGATACAGGCGCTTGCCTTTCCAGCCGGGGCCGCTTTCCATGAAGAGATAGGCGGCGTGGGGATTTTCCAACAGGTTTTTGTGGGTAAGCCGCTGGGGCATGATGAAGGCTACGGTGCCGTCATCCATGATATGCGGCCTGGCAAAGACCGCCTGGTTGACCAACCCCCCGGCGTCGGCGGTGGCCAAGACGCCGGCGCCTTTGGTGTTTTCAAAGTAATCCTTAAGTTCTTGAGGGTTCATGACTTTCCTTTCGATGATTTTTGATTTTTTTACTCCCCGGCGGTCCCTCAGGGGATTTTCGGGGTGATCAGGAAATTGTGGTGGAAAAACCTCAAAATCTTCCCGACACTGACGCCCCCAACAGGGGCGCCACGCTGTGCTTGGTGCGATAGAGATTGTCGCCGTCCCGGTCATCCAGGTACAGTTTGTTGAGAAAAGTGGCCCCGGCGTACACCTCCACCCCGAAAACCGGGGCGGGTTTATAGGCCAGACGCACAAAAACCGGGATAGTCTTGTGTTCGCCGATGCCATGGGGCACCGGACCGTTGGCGTCCAGGCGGAAGCGGTAGGACCGGTAGGCGCCCCCGATGCCGATTTCCCAGGGCTTTTTAAAGGCATAAGACAATTCCAGGCCCGCCGGCCCGGCCGGGCCGCTGCGGAAGGGATTGGCCAGCCGCAGCCGCTCGGTTATTTGCCATTTAATCACGGGAAAGGGGAAAATCCGGATCTCCTCGAGGTGGGCGTAACCGGCCAGGCCGATGCCGAAGACCCGCTGTTTATTTTTGATGTTCAACAACACCAGGGAGCCCCCGTAAATCATGGACTCGCCCCAATCAGCGCCAAATTCCCCGGAGAATTGGGCCGTGGGAGTGACGAGGAGTTGCCAGGTATCGGACAACCCCACAAAAACCGGGACGCTGAAGCCGAGGCGCTGCACCTCACCCCAGGGCTTGTCCACGGGAAAGCCGGTGGAGCCTGAAAAATTGTAGCCCAAAAAATCATAATTAAAGCTGAAGCCCACCCCGAGACGGCGGTCAAACTGTTTGACCACGTCGGCGCTGACCAACACCCCGGTGACCCCGAGTTGGCCGCCGCCCCCCAAATGAGCCGGTAACTGGAACACCGGGGTGACGGTCAGGGAAAATTGGGGTTTTGGAGCCGGGTCGGGATAGCCCTCCACTTCGGCAAAAGTGCCGGGGGGAAGGGTCAAGACCACCAGGAGCAGCACCAGGGTGGCGATGGCTGCGGCTGACCTGCGGGGCGCCATCCTGCCGGCAACGCCATCCCGATGGCCAAGAGGCCAGGTTTCCGGGGAAAAACGGGTTTTTCCAGAACAATGCATAGGATTTCTGTCTTCCTTTCTTATCTCAGTCTTCGGCGGCAAGGGCCGTTGCGGGGGAGGCAGCCTCCCGATAGCCGGGCTTGGCCAGGAGCAGCTGCACGTCCCCGATGTAGCGCTCGGCAAAGCCCCCCTCACAGTAGCACAGATAAAACTCCCAGAGCCGGATAAACCGGTCGTCAAAGCCCAGAGCCCGGACCCTCTCCAGGTTGGCCAAGAAGCGCTCCCGCCAGAGCCGCAGGGTGGTGACGTAATGGCGGGTGAGGTCCTCCAGATGAATGAGCCTCAGATCCGTGACCCGGCCCAGGGACGCGGCCATGGCGGCCACGGAGGTGAGGCAGCTGCCGGGAAACACCTGGCTGCGGATAAAGTCATAGGACCGCCGGTAGCGGTCGAAGACCTGATCGGCGATGGTGATGGCCTGGAGGCACATGAGACCGTGGTCTTTGAGACGGTCGCTGCAAACCCGGAAAAAGGTGTCAAGATATTCGTAGCCCACCGCCTCAATCATTTCGATGGAGACCAGCTTGTCAAAGGCCCCTTCCAGGTGACGGTAATCTTTGAGGAGCAGGGTCACCCGGTCCGTAAGCCCGGCGGCGGCGACACGCTCCCGGGCCAAATCGTATTGGGCCCGGGAAATGGTGGTGGTGGTGACCCGGCAGCCGTAGCGGGAGGTTGCGTGGAGGGCGAAGCCGCCCCAGCCGCTGCCGATCTCCAGCACCTCATCTGCCGGCGTCAGCGCCAGCTTCTGACAGATGCGGTCGTATTTGGCGATGGCCGCGGCCTTGAGGGTGCTGTCCGCCCCCTCGAAGATGCCGCAGGAGTAGGTCATGGTTTCGTCCAGAAAAAGGGCGTAAAACTCATTCCCCAGGTCATAATGGGCGGCGATATTTTGGCGGCTGCCCCACAGGGTGTTCTGAAAGGGCCTTTTCATCGTCTGGTAAAACGGCTCCGCCACCCCCAGCCAGGTTTTTGAGGCTTTTTCCAAAAGATAGAGATTCCGGGCCAGGACGCGAATCACCGCGGTCAGGTCGTCGGCCGACCACCAGCCCTCGACATACGCTTCCCCCAGCCCCCGGCTGCCGCCGCCGACCACCCGGCGATAGAAGCCCGGATGATGCACGGTGACGGCGGCCTGAACCGCCGCCTGCCCCGGGGGCTCCCCAAAAGAGTATCTTTCCCCATGTTCCACCAGGGTGAGGCGGCCATGCTTGAGCTTTTCGAGCAGCCAGAAGACCAGCCGCCGGGCCAGCCGGTCAAAAGCCCTCGCCGGGGGAAAAAGGTGGGGCTGTATTTCCACAGCAAAGCTCTCCGGCCTCATGATATCCCCCCAAGCAGTGCCTGCCGTTTTTTGGGGTGCCGGTGGAACGGCGCGCCCTTGAGCCACAGGCGCAGGGCCTGCCAGTGGATCATGGTGATGACCTTGAGGGTCATGGGGGGGTAGCTCAGGAGCACCCGGGTCAGGTGGCGGGGGGTGAGCTTCCGCCGGGCCAGGGTGAGGGTGGCGTCAAAAATCTTTTGCCCCTGCCGATAATTCATAAAATGCACGCTGAGAGTTTCCCCCGGTTCCTTGAAACGCCAATCGTACCAGATGTCCATGGGCATGAAAGGGGAGACATGAAAGGCCTTGGCGAATTGGAAGCGTTTGAAGCCGGCGCCCGGCTGCTCGTTGGCGTCTTCCCCTAAAACGTAGCAATGCTCCTCTCCCCAGGGGGTGTTGTGGATTTGCACCACGATGGCGTCTACCCGCTCCCCTGACCGGTCGTAACAGTAATAAAAGCTCGCCGGATTGAAGCAATAGCCGAAATAGCGCAGGTGGGTGAGAAGGCGGATGGGGCCGGCGGGCCGCTCCCCCAGGCGGGTCTCCACCAGGTCCCGCACCGCGGTGTCGAGGGGCAGCCGTGGGTCGCCCAGGTGGTCCCGGCGGCGGAAGTAGGCCAGGTTGACCCGGTGGGCGGACCACAGCCGGAGGCCCTCGAACAGGGTGGGCAGCTCACCCAGATCAAGATACATGAGAAAGACCCGGTAGCGGAACTGATTGACCACCGGCGCAAACCGGCGGTGCCGCACGTGGCCTTCGTAGATGCAGCTCTTGGTGTTCACAGGGTCTTCCCGAACTCCCGGCAGACGGCCAGGGCGCTCACCACCCCGTCCTCATGAAAGCCGCTGCCCCAATAGGCCCCGCAGAAATAGGTATTATTCACCCCGTTGATCTCCGGCCAGCGCTTCTGGGCCAGAGGGGCCTGGCGGCGGTACACCGGGTGATGATACATGATTTTCTTGATGATGGCAGCCGGGTCGATGTCCCGGTCCCGATTCAGGGTGACGCAGAACTCCACCGGGGCTGTAAGATTTTGGAGCCGGTTCATGTGATAGGTGACCGTGGCCCTTTCCTGCGCCTTAGGCGGTAGGTAGTAATTCCAACTGGCCCAGGCCGCCCGCCGCCGGGGCAACAGGGTGACATCGGTGTGCAGCACGGTGGAGTTTTCCTGATACGGGAACGCCCCCAGGATCTCCTGCTCCCGCCCAGTGGGGTCCGCCAGCAGGGCCAGGGCCTGGTCGCTGTGGGTGGCGATGACCACCCGGTTAAAGCGCTCAGGCTCACCCTTAGAGGGTTTGAGCTCCACTTGGTCTCCTTGTCGCTTCACCCAGGCCACCGGGCAGTTCAGGCGCACCCGGTCCCGAAAGGAGGCGGTGAGGGCCTCCACGTAGCGGCGGGAGCCCCCCTTGATCACCTGCCATTTGATTTTGCGGACCAGGTTTAAAAACCGGTGGCGCTGAAAAAAGTCGGCGAATAAGCGGGCCGGGAAGTGCTGAATTTCCTCGGGATCGGCGGACCACAGGGCCGAGCCCAGGGGCATCAGAAAATCCTGAATAAAAACTGAAGAATAACCCTTTTGGCTCAGATATTCACCCAGGCCTATACTGTAGGCCTCATCCTGCGCCAATTCCCGGGACTGTCGCCGGAAGCGCCATATGTCCATCAAGAGCCGGTAAAAAGCCGGTCGCCACAGATTGCGCCGCTGGGCAAAGAGGCCGTTTGGGGTCCTGAAGCCATACTCCAGGCCGGTGGCGGCGTTGTGGACGCTGAAGCTCATGTTGGCGGGCTGCCAGGGGACCCCCAGGCGCTTCAGCAGGGTGACGAAATTAGGGTAGGTGGTTTCATTAAAGACGATAAAACCCGTATCCACCTGATAGGTCCGGCCCCCCGCCGCCACCGCCGCGGTGTTGGTATGCCCGCCGATGTAGTCATTGGCCTCGAAGACCGCCAAGTCGTGGTCCTGGGCCAGAAGATTGGCGGCTACCATGCCGGCAATACCCGTGCCGATGACGGCGATCCTCATGGGGCCCCTCGCCCGCTCACCCGCCCGCCGGGGCGCCGGCCGGGGTCTTGGTCCCCTGGGGACGGCGGACGCTTTCCGGCACCGGCCGGAGGTTCTGGATGATCCCCAGCCAGGACATGATGACCAGCAGGTAATAGGTGATATCGAATTCCCACCAGAAAAAGCCCTGGCGGGCGGAGATGGGATAGTGATGGTGGTTGTTGTGCCAGCCCTCCCCCAGGGTGATGAGCGCCAGCACCGGGTTGTTGCGGCTGGTGTCCGCGGTGTTATACCGCCGCCAGCCCACTAAATGGCTCAGGGAATTAATGGTGCAGGTGCCGTGCAGGAGCGCCACCGTGGAGATGAAAAAACCCCAGATGAGCAGCTGCGGTCCGTTGGCGCCAAGCCCGGGGGCATAGCGGGCCAGCAGTTCCCCTCCTCCATAAAGACCAACGCCCAAAGCCAGGGGCGCCAGCTTGTCGAAGCGGTCCAGCCAGACCAGTTCCGGAAATTTCAGCCAATCCTTGACGTACTCGGTTTTGGTGTAAAAATTGGCCGGATCGGTGAGCCAGCCGATATGGCTCCACCAAAAGCCGTGCTGGCTGGGGGAGTGTGCATCTTCCGGTTTATCGGTGAACTTGTGGTGGTGCCGATGATGGGCCGCCCACCACAGGGGGCCCCGCTGGGCCGCAGAATTTCCCAAGACCGCGAAGCAAAATTGCCAGGCGCGAGAGGTGGTAAAAGTGCGATGGGAAAAATAACGGTGATAAAAGCCGGTGATGGCGAACATTCTCACCAGGTACAATCCGGCCGCCACGCCCACCGCAGTCCAGCTCCACCCCACCCAGATAACCCCCAGGCAGGCGAGATGCACCAGCAGATAGTTTTGGTTGCGCAGCAGTTTCTGGAGGGGGGGTGCCGCCGGCGGGGCTTCCAGGGGCACGCTGGAGTCAAACCAGCGATGCAGGGAGCGGAAAAAACCGGAAAAACGCCGGAGATCGGTAACGGGTGACATATTCTTCGCTGAAAATCGTCTGCGCCGGACTAAAAGTGACGCCTCATGAAACCCTCATGCCAGCCAGCGGTCGAGGCGCACCCCTATATAAGAGACAGTGGCGCAGATCACCCCGCCCCAGGCGATGTCCACCAGGGTCATGCGCCAGGGCCAGCGGTCGATGAGGGAATAATTGGTCAGGTCATAGACCCCGTAGAGGATAACGCCATAGACAAAGCCCCAGCCCAGCGCCGCGGTGGCCGGGGTCTCCGGGGAAACCCGGGGCAGGACAAACAGTACCAATCCCAGGGGGATCAGCGCATAGACCAGGAACGCGGCCCACCACACCGGCGCCATGGCCTCCCCGGAGCGGCGGGCCAGGGGTCCCAACTCCGTTTTGTAAAATTTGGCCATCACCAACCCCAGCCAGGTGAGGTCGATGGCCAAAAAGACGATTACCATCAGAACATAGAGTTTCAGGGCATGCCCCATAATGGCTTTCCTTCAAACGCGGCGTGGGCGGTTTTTCCCGGGGTCCCACCCCGGAAAGGTTAAGCTAATCCTGTGAGATACTCCTCAGGGCTCTGGAATCCCTCCACCCGGTGGGTTTCCTTGCCCTCCGGGGAGAACCGCAGGGTGGTGGGCGCGGCGGTGACGTTTAGTTCATGGGCCAGGTCCAAATTTTCCCGGGCTTCCAGACGCACCGGGATGAAGCGCTCATTTAAGGCCTGAACCACGCCCGCATCGGTGTGGGTCTCCCGGGCCAGGCGGGCGCAGACGGGGCAGCCCTCCAGGTAAATTTCCAGGATTAGGGGAAGGTTGCTTTTTTGGGCTTCGTCCAGCGCTGCCGGCCAGTCCGGGCGCCAGTTGATTGCTTCAGGCATGTGGGGATCTCCTGAATCTTTTTGTAAAATCATACCGTTCAGAGCCGGGTTTTTGGGGGGCGGCCTCCCCGAGGCCGTCGGGTCACTGTCAACAGCCCGGCTCCCCCGGATGGCCGCAGCAGTTGCGTCGGTTTTTCAGCTTGAGCCACATATTCTTGAAGAGCAGCCGGAGCTTTACGGACCGGGGGGCGGGACCCCGGAAATTCCCCCAAAAGGCCCGGGGGCTGGGCCGGATTTTCTGATCCTGACACATGTCGGCGGCTCTGGGTGATTAGCGCTTGGCCTCGATGTCTCCGGCGTAGCGGGTGACCACGTCCAGTTCGACGCAGTCGTCCAGTTCTTCCTGGGTGGCCTTTTGGGCGCTTTTGAGGGCGTCCAGGGGGCAGAGCCACTCGTTGCCGGAGCTGTCCTTGACTTTGACGAAACGCTTCCCCCGTTCAGAGAGTTCAGACATGACAACCTCCTGGTCGATGCTCTTCGCCGGCGGGTGGCAAAGGCTCGGCATGAAATGAGGAGGCGGTATGGCCGCCTCCCCTTTTTACACCTAAAGTTTTGGAGGGCGGCGGCGCCGCCTTCCAGGTTGAGGATGATGGCCGACGAATCGGCTAAGCAGTGGCCGCCCAAGCGAGCAAGGCCGGAAAAATTTACTTGGTGTACTTGGCCTTCATGGGGATGGCGCACTTGGGGCACATCAGCGGCTCGCCTGCCTTATGCCCCGGAAAGGCATGTTCGGCATTGCACTCCGGGCAGGTGAAAAGATTTTCCTGGCCCTTAACGTCACCGGAGCCGCCCTTGCCGCCCCATTCCTCTTGCGGTTTGTCTTTCGTCATAGATGTTCCCTCCTTCTTCCTTGGCGAATTAAGGTGGGGCAGAATAGCCCGGCACCTTGGTTGAGCTTCTTGGGAGATTCACAAATGCACTTTTGCCTGACCAACAACCGGTATCGGTTTCACAAGCGAGCAATTTTGACCTATAACTCTTTACCAGGAAAACTTATCAATAAGTAATGTTTCAATTCAGAAAGTCAAGGGTGATCTTTTGTTAATTTTCTGTTAGCAGGCTTTGCCGGGAAACCTGAAGGCCGTTCACCCCTGGCCAGGCAGAGGTTTATTGCGCGGGGCGATAAACACCGGGGGACTGATCCGCGCCGCTCACGCCGTCTTTGGGTCCTGCCAGTGATATTCAGGAAAATCATGGCAATATGGTAAGATAAAGTGTCAAGAACCACTCTATCGACATATAATAATCCAATAATAAGTCTCTTCTGAGGAGAAACCAGGGTGGACGTTTTGATCGTCGGTGCCGGGCTGGCCGGCTTGAGCTGCGCCCGCCGGCTGCACCAGGAAGGGGTTCATTTCCAGGTCCTGGAGGGTTCGGACGGGTTGGGCGGCCGGGTGCGCACCGACCGGCTGGAGGGTTTTCAGTTGGACCGGGGCTTCCAGGTCTTTCAGACGGCCTACCCCGAAGCCCGGCGGGTGCTGGATTATCAGGCCCTGGGGCTCAAGGCCTTTGCCCCCGGGGCCCTGGTCTTCTTCGACGGCCGCCTGCACCGGCTGGTTGACCCGGTGCGCCAACCCCGGCAGGCCCTGGCCGCCCTCTTCTCCCCGGTGGGTACCCTGGCGGACAAGCTGCGGGTGGCCAAACTGCGCTGGAGGGTTTCCCAGGGCGCGCCGGAGGATTTATTCCAGCGGCCGGAGACCTCTACCCTGGCTGCGCTTCGGGCCTACGGCTTTTCCGAGGGCATGATCGACCATTTTTTCCGACCCTTTTACACCGGGGTCTTTTTCGATCGCCACCTGGACTCTTCCAGCCGCATGTTTGAGTTTGTGTTTCGCATGTTGGCCCAGGGGGACGCGGCGCTCCCCGCTGCGGGCATCGGCGCCATCCCGGCCCAATTGGCCGCGGGGCTGCCCACGGGGAGCATCAGGACTAAGGCCCCGGTGGTTCGGGTGGAGGAAGGCCGGGTGCTGCTCTCTTCCGGAGAGGAAATCGAGGGCCGCTTGACGGTCCTGGCCACCGACGGGGCTGAAACCGTCCGGCTTCTGGGCCGCATGGAACCGTTTGCCACGGTGGACTGCGCCTGCCTGTACTTTGCGGCCGCCAAGCCACCCATAACCGAGCCTCTTCTGGTGCTGGACGGGGAAAATACCGGCCCGGTGACCAACCTGGCGGTGCTCAGCAACGTGGCGCCGTCCTACGCTCCCCCCGGAACTTCCCTGATGCAGGCCACGGTGGCGGGGAACCCGGGGCTGTCCGACCCCGACCTGGAGAAAAAGTGCCGGGAGCAGCTCGACAGCTGGTTCGGGCCGCAGGTCGAGGAGTGGCGGCTCTTAAAAATTTATCGAATAAACAAGGCCCTTCCCGATCAGCGGCCCCCCACCCCCAACCCCCTGGCCCAGGAGGTGCGGATCACTTCCCGGTTGTTTGTCTGCGGCGAGTACCACAGTCTGTCCTCGCTCCACTGGGCCATGGTTTCCGGTCGCCGGGCGGGGGACGCGGTCATCCGGAAACTCAGACAATGAGAGGCGGAACTTAAAAACCCATGGTCGAACCGGAAATGAAAAAACTCGTCCAGGACCTGCTGGCCGGCCAACCCCTGGCGGTGCTGTCCACCCACCAGGCCGGCCAGCCCTATAGTAATTTGATAGCCTTTGCCGCGGCCCCGAACCTGGAGAATATTTTCTTCGCCACCACCCGGGCCACCCGGAAATTCGCCAATATCACCGCGGACCCGCGGGTGGCGCTGCTCATTGACAACCGGGCCAATCAGGAAGCCGACTTTGCCGAGGCCGCGGCCCTGACGGTGTTGGGGTCCGCCCGGGAAGTCCACGGCCCTGAGAAAGAGCAGGGCCTTGAACTCTTTCTGGCCAAGCATCCTTATTTGCAGGATTTTGTCAGCGCGCCCACCTGCGCCCTGCTCAAGGTCAAGGTGGCCAAATACATCCTGGTGAGTCAATTTCAGGAAGTCAGGGAGATGACCCCGGCCCCATGAACCATGTCCTGAATCTTGCGGATATTCGCCCCCGGGATCGCCGGGTCGTGGGGGGCAAGGCCTTCTCCCTGGCGGTCTTGGCCCAAAACGGGCTTAAGGTGCCCCTCACCCTGGCGGTGACCACCCGGGCCTATGAGGATTTCACGGCTGCCACCGGCCTGAAGGGCCGCATCCTGATGGAGCTTGGGCGCAAAAGCTTCAAGGACCTGCGCTGGGAGGAGATCTGGGACATCTCCCTGCGCATCCGGAACATGTTCCTGACCACCCCCCTGCCCGCCGGCCTGGCCGCCGGCCTGGGGAGCGGTTTGGCGCCCCACCTGCCGGAGCGCTGCGTGGTCCGGTCCTCGGCCCCCGGGGAAGATTCCCGCCAGGCCTCCTTTGCCGGCCTGCACGCCTCGTTTGTCAACGTTTCCGGCCTGGACGCGGTGTTGGACCACATCAAGCTGGTATGGGCCTCCCTGTGGTCGGACGCGGCCCTGCTCTATCGCCGGGAATTGGGGCTGAACGTGCACAAAAGCGCCATGGCGGTGGTCGTCCAGGAAATCGTGGCGGGGGACAAATCGGGGGTGGCCTTTGGGGAAAATCCCCAGGATGACTCCCAGGCGGTCATCGAAGCCGTGTATGGCCTGAATCAGGGGCTGGTGGACGGCGCGGTGGAGCCGGACAGATGGTTCCTGGACCGGGAAACCGGGGCCGTGGCGGCCTTTCATCCGGCCCCCAAACAAAGCTTCATGACCCCGGGGGAGGAGGGGGTGCGCCTGGCGCCTTTGTCCCCGGAGCAGAGCCGCACCCCCCCGTTAAGCGAGGCCGAGGTGGGGCAGGTGTTTCAGATGGTCAGGCAGAGCGAACAGGTTTTCGGCGCGCCCCAGGACATGGAATGGACCTTTGCCGGTGAAGAGCTCATCGCCCTGCAATCGCGGCCCATCACCCGCATCGGCAAAAAGACCAAAGGAGATCAACGCCCCTGGTATCTCAGTCTGCGGCGAAGTTTTGACAATCTGAAGGCGCTGCGCCAAAAGGTTGAGGGCCAGCTGATTCCGGCTATGGAGGAGGACGCGGCCCGGCTCGGGGCCATTGCCCTGGACCGTTTGTCAGATTCCCAGCTTCAGGAAGAAGTCACCCGCCGGGGCGACCTCTACCGGCAGTGGGAAAAGGTCTATTGGGATGATTTCATCCCCCTGGCCCACGGCATCCGGCTGTTCGGCATGATTTACAACGACGCCGTCAAACCCGCCGATGCCTACGAATTTCTTGATCTCCTGGGGGCCGCGAACCTCCTCAGCCTGAAACGCAACCGGCTCCTCACGGCCATGGCCGCCCGAGTCAGGGAGCAGCCGGCCCTCCTGGAGGAACTAAGAAGTGGCCGGGTCGGGGATGAGGCCTTTCAGACGGCCCTTTCGACCTTTACCAGGGAATTCGGGGACCTGGCCTGCGGCGCCCTCTCCTGCCCCCAGGGGCCGGAGAGCCTGGTTTCCCTGATCCGGGAGATGGCCGCCCAGCCCCCCAAACCGGAGCGCTTCGCCCAGGCGGCCCAGGAGGACCGGCAGGCCGCGTTCCTCTCCCGCTTTACCGGGGAGAAACGAACGGAAATGGCGGAGTTTCTGGATATAGCCCGGGCCAGCTACCGGCTCCGGGACGATGACAATGTGCACCTGGGAAGGATTAAAACCCAGTTCCTCAAGGCCGTGGCGGCCCATCGTCACCGAAGCCGGCCTGCCGCCCCCGGACGGGCCGCGGCCCCGCGCCTGCCCCGGCAAGTCCTGACGCTCCTTGAGGAGTTGGAGGAAAGCCCCCGGCCGCA
>JBGSLA010000035.1:0-27380 GCA_041740935.1 Desulfobaccales bacterium
CATCAAGGGGGAGGGAGTAAAGGCAAGCACTTTGGCAAGCTAATCGCGGGACAGAACACTAGCTTTCCACTCAGTCGCGGCTAACAACCGGCGCCACCAGCCGGAGGACCTTAACCCATAACCCCAACCCTTGCCCAATAAAAAGCCCACAGGGATATTACCCTGTGGGCTTAAGGTGTGTCAACTGCTTTTCAGGTTAGAAGAAGAACCAGCCGCCGAAGCGCACGCTGTGGTTCTGCCCCGTCCGGGTCACCCGGTAGGTGCTGTTGAGGGTGCCGGTGCCGAAGCCGCCGGGGCCATTGGTGATCTGCATGTAGTCGGTTTGCACAAAGGAGTACCCCAGGCCGAACTTGAAGGCCTTGATGGGGCTGAAGAACAGGGTGGCGTTATGTTCCTGCCACATCCGGGTCTGGTCGTTCAGGCTGGCGTATTCGTAGCCCTCGGGGTTGGCCGCATCCATGAACGGCAGAGCGCCGCTCCGGGACTGGGTCACGCCGTAGGGTTTGGCAAAGCCGTACACATAGCTCACATACCACTGGTTGTTGAAGTAGTACTGGCCCTGGATGTAACCGCCGTATTTCTTGACCAGTTGGCGACGGTAAGTCAGTTCAAACACGGGGAGGGCAGTCGCCCGGGCGAACCGCCACCCCGGAGCGTCATACCGGAAGAAGCTGTTGTCCGCGTCCAGGCCGTTGCCGATGAAGCTCAGCCCCTGGCCGACATAGAACTGGGCGGTGATGTTGGCGGTATTCTTCAGGTTCTGGGTGGTGGTGGTCAGGACCGGGATGAACAGGGTTGCCTGGACTACCCAGGGAACCAGGGTCTGGTTGTTGTTGACCAGGTTGGGAACCCCGATGGCGGTGAACTGGTCCCGACCCCAGGTGCCGGCGCCGTTGATCGAGCCGCCCTGGTAGTTGATGCGGGTGATGCCGCCGGACAGGTTGGCCACAAAGCCCCGGGGCCGGCCGCCGAAGCCCGCCTTGCCGTACAGGTCCTTCTCAAACTCCACTTGCGCCTGGAACTGCGGGAAGGTGGACCTCTGGCCCCATAAAGTCGCACCGGTGTTGGCGCCGGCGGCATTAGAGCCGATCAAGGTGTTGAACGCCGCGCTTTGATTGTCCCCCGCGGGGTCGTAGTTCACGCCCGCCAAGCCGGAGAAGGTCCAGGGACCGGTTTTGTAGGTCATCCGGACCTGGGGAATACGCTGGGTGGCCTGGCCATGGTTCTGGAAGCCACCGTCCTGGATGGTCTCAGGATAGAAGTTGCAGAACATACCCCAGTACTGGCCCATGAGCAGGGACCAGCCGCCCGGCCAATCCATCCGGAACCAGGCATGCCGCATACGGGGCGCATAGGAGTTGGACGCTGTCTGACGGGCGTCACCGGCGACGTCAAAGTCAATCTCAATGAAGCCCACGGTCTTGGCCCCAAAGACCTCGGGACCCCGGATGGTGAAATTGAACCGGGTGGACTGGGAGGTGAACTTGAGCCGGCCGACCCGGTTGGGCTGGGCCGTATTCCGCCGCAGCGCCGGGGTCTGCAGGTTTTTCCCCATGTCGGTGCTGTCCCACCAGGTTTCCAGTTTGACGTAGCCGCCCAGGTCCCAATCGCCGGGTTTGGTGGCCGCCTGGCCGGAGCCCGGGATGGCCATCAGCACCAACGCTGCCAGACAGATTAACAATACCAATTTTTTCATGAATTTCCCCCCTTAATCGATGTGTGAGTGGTTACCATTTCCCCTTTTTGATTACCACTGAGGTTCAATGTTGGTGCGTCTTGCCGCCATCACCTCCCTCCAGGATTTTGATTTACCAAAACCGAGTTTAATGAGGCCTGACACATTTGTCAATAAAAAATTCAAAAATTTTTTCTAGCGGTTCAAAAAATTGTATCAAGGCCTCACCTCACTTGTCGAATTTTTTCCCCCTTAACTTTACGGTCGAGGTAAAAATTTTTCTACGGGGTCTATACGCTCCTGAAACTCTGGTCCACCCGGGCATAAGGAAAAGGGACTGCGGGGGTGGAGGGGGGGCGGGAGGGGTTTAAGGAAGAACTTAGTCACGTAGGGCGGGCTCCGCCCGCCACTCTCAGCTGCCGGATTCGAAGCCAAGCAAAGCTTGGCGGGCAAGTGGGTTCCCAAGCGGAGCTTGGGAACCAGAATATATGTGGAGCAGGCGCCCTCGCCTGCTCTTTTAAAAAACCGCCGAGGGCGGCGGTTCTACACAAGAACTTTTCGGAACCGAATAAACTTTGGACATTGGACTCTCGACCCTGGACCTTGGACTTTTCAGGACAAAAATATGAAGGAAAACCTGCTCCCTCACAACCCCCGGAAAGGACCGTGGTGGGGGTCCAGCAGAAAGGCCAGCAGGCCCGCCAGGATCATGTTCCCCTCCACCAGGGATTCGAGCATGAGACCGGATTCCATGAGGCCGAAGCGGTGCAGGGTGAGATAGCCCAGGGCATAGAAGCCACACAGAGACAGGACATAGCCGAGAGGCGGAATGAGGCCGCCCCAGGCGGACCCCGCCAGCATGACCACCAGGACCATGGCCCCCGCCGACAGCAGGTTCAGGGTGCGCCTGGGTCCCAGCGCGATGGCCAGGGTCTCCTTGCCCACCACCCGGTCCCCCTCCATGGCCAGAATTTCAAAAAGCCCGGTGCGGATAAACACCAGGCCGGCCACAAAGAAAAAGGCCACCGCGGTGGCGGCCGAAATCCGCTGGTCGGAGCACACCACCGGAATCAGGGCCGCCAGCACTCCCCAGGCCAGCGCGGTGAACACGGTCTTGGAACCCGAAATTTCCTTTAGGCGGGCAATCCGGGTGGAGGCCGCCAGACGGCCGGGAATCAGCTTTAAATTATAAAACAGGCCCAGAAAGCTCATCATGACGATGAACCCGAAGGCCTCCCAGCCCAGATAAAAGCCCAGGGCCAGGGAGCCCAGGGATGACAGGGCGCCGCTCACCAGGAGAAACCGGCGGTGCCGCCCGTAGAACATGGTCTGCACCGGGTCGTTGAGCTTACTGGCCGCGTCGGTGAAGTGGTTCAGGATGTGCATGGCATAGACGTACAGAAAGGCCACAAAAAAGTAGGCCGCATCCGGCCACACCCCCTGGAGCAGAGACGATACATAGCTCATGCAGCCCGCGCCCAGGGCCACGTACAGGTTGGACTTGAGGAAAAAGCGCCACACCCGGTACAGATAACTGGTGAGGGAGCCCGGCCGGAAGGCCCAGGCGTGCTTCAGGCTGTTGACCACATTGCCGATCAGCCAATGGGGGGTGGAGGCCCCCGCGGTTACTCCCACCACGCTATAGCGGCTCAGAGTCCTGAGGTCCAGCTCCTGCTCGGTTTCCACATGAAAGGTGGGCCGGCCGGTGGCCCGGGAAATCTCCACCAGACGCTGGGTGTTGCCGCTGTTGCGGCCCCCCACCACCACCAGGGCCTCGGCCTGGCGGGCCAGTTCCTCGATCTCCCCCTGGCGGCTGGCGGTGGCGTCGCAGATGGTGTTGCGGATCTCGGCGCCGGGAAACCGGGCCCTGATGCATTCCACCAATTTTTCGAAAGTCTCCTCGCTCTGGGTGGTCTGGGCCACCACAATGACCTGGTCAAGCTCCGGCAGGTTTGCTACGTCCTCGGGGCTCGAGACCACAAAACCCCGTCCCCGGGTATGCCCCAAAAGCCCCCGGACCTCCGGGTGATCGGCGTCCCCCACAATAATGGTGGCATAGCCCCTGGAGGCCCAGCGGCGGATGATGGCCTGGACCCGGGCCACCCGCACACAGGTGGCGTCGATGATGCGGACACCCGCATCCTCCAGCCTCTGGCGCTCCTGGGGGGGAATGCCATGGGCCCGGATCACCACCAGCCCCGAGGCGGGCACCTCCCCTTCTTTGAGGACCTTGATGCCCCGCTCCCGCAGCAGGTCCATCACCTGGGGATTATGGATCAAAGGCCCATAGGTGTAAATATTGGTGTGATTTTCATGGATGGCCCTCAGGACCATCTCCATGGCGTTTTTGACCCCCATGCAGAATCCTGAGGTTTTGGCCAGAATAACTTTCATACGCGGTCCCGGATTCGCTTTTTTGTTTTCAGTTTTTCGGATTTATGGGTAATGTTCATTTTATCCTAAGACCTGAGGGATGCCAATGATCCCACCCCTTGGGCGCCGACGGCCGGCAACGGCTGGGGAAAGGTATTCTGGCTCCCAAGCTCCCGCTTGGGAGCCCTCTTGGATGCAAAGCTCTGCTTTGCTCAGAATTCGGAATGAGATAGGCGGGCAAGAACCCCGTCCTTTTATCATGCCTTAAAAGCGGCCCCTAAGCCCATGAGAAATTTCTCGGCAAAGTTTTGTTGGGCAAGCTCGCCCACCGCCAATCTTCATGCCGGCGCCTGAACCCTTGAGAATGCACCGGTGGGGACACCTGTGCTACTGAATCCGAGTTTTTATTTTTTTGAGAAAGATTTTTCTTGCAACATGTTAATCTTATTAAGAAATCATTCAATTTTTTCCGTTTGGTTCCGGCCTTTAGGCCGCGATGTGCCACCAGGCTCTTCCCGTTTTTGAGAGAGCCAGGGGCTCCTGAGCACTTGTTATGGAATTTTTCCAGTTCCTCTTCGGCACCCTGTGTCTGCGCCCCTACGTGTTCATCTTTCTGGCCTGCTACCTGTGGCTGGCCGCCTGGCAGTTCGGGGTCGGCCGGGCCCTGGCCTTTCTGGTCGCCGGTTACGCTACGGCCTGGCTGGCGGAGCTGAGCAGCATCCACACCGGCTTTCCCTTCGGCCGGTATATCTATATTCCGGCCACCCTGGACCAGGAGATCTGGGTGGCGGGCGTCCCTTTCATGGACTCCATCTCCTATGTCTTTTTGGCCTACGCCAGCTTTGCCCTGGCCCTTTTGGCCCTGGCCCCGGGACGCTGGCAGGGTCGGCGCTTTGTCCTTGACGACCGCGGCCTGCTCCACTCCTGGCGTAGCGCGGTGTTGGGGGCCGTCCTCATGATGACCCTGGACGTGGTCATTGATCCGGTGGCCCTGAGGGGTTACCGCTGGTTTCTGGGGCAGATCTACGGCTACTCCGAACCGGGCTGGTATTTCGGCATCCCCCTCACCAACTTCGGCGGCTGGCTCCTGGTGTCCCTGGTCCTCATCCGCTTGCTGCAACTGCTCCTGGCCCGCCTGCCCGCCGGCCCCTTTTGGGACGGGGGCCGCAGGACCTTTCCCGGCCAGGCTCTTCTCGGCCCCGGCCTCTATGTCGGCATCCTGGTCTTTAACCTGGGTGTGACCCTGTGGATCGGCGAACCCGGCATCTTCCTGTCCGGGGTGTTCATCTATCTCCCCTTTTTCACCTGGCTGGGCTTGAAGGTCTGGGACAAGTGACGGCGAGGCCTGGTTTCCGGAGCACCGCACCCGCCCCACCCCATTCCTCAAAACCCAATAACTTGGAATAACTGGTAAAATAACCTTGCCTCATCCGATCTGGCTTCCGCGCCCAGCACTCCTCCTTGTGCCAAGTTGCCTTCAAACGGATAATCTATCCTAATAGCCGCAGGCTTGACCGTGGAAATCCCCCTGGAAATGTAGAGCAGGCGCCCTCGCCTGCTCCTTTATTGAACAGCCGGGGGCGGCTGTTCCACATTTTTTCATCCTCGGGGGTGGCTTAGATTGTCCATGATCGTTTAGCCTGCGCCTGCACAGGCCGGGAAAACCATGCCACTGCTTTTTACCTCTTTGATGGCAACTCGGTGTAAAGGCCCCTGTTCCCGGGCAGTCGCTCATGGGCCTGCCGCCCATATAGAATAACGTTTTCGGCTTTCGGTTTGCGGTTTTCGGCAAAATTAATTAAAGAATTAAAGGTGTTGTGCACTTGATTTGTTTCACCTTAATCCCAAGCTGGTATATATCAATATAGGATAAAAAGATACCAGGGCGGGCACCGTCCGCCACTCTAATCCGTCGGATTCGGAGCCTGCCAGAGCCTGGCGGCCCAGGCCTCCCCCCCTTTGCCTCCCAAGCCTTCGAAGGCCGACTATTGATGGGGTCCAGAGCTCACTACCACAAACATTCCATCCGGCTAAGAAAACTCCCCATTTTCCCGCGACCGGGCCATTGACAAAAACCCCGGCTCAGTTAGAATAAAAAACCACCGGGCCGTTAGCTCAATTGGTAGAGCAAGTGACTCTTAATCACTAGGTTTGGGGTTCGAGCCCCCGACGGCCCACCAGAGAATTCAAGGGGTTAGGCAGATGTGCCTGACCCCATTTTTAATTGGGGGAGCATATGGGGTAGCAAATCCGCCCCTGGTATGGTTCTCCAAGGATTATCCATATGATTTCCCGGTCTGGAAAAGCAGCCGCCGGCTCTGCCGGGTAGGGGTTCATCATCTCTGTAAGGAGATGCCAAACTCCGTCTTGATGGCCGGCATCAGTTTCTGTAAGGTTGAAATGATGGGCTCTCCGTGGCTGATGCGGCTTTCTTCCAGCCAACCGGCTACCTGTTGCCGCGGTTCGCCGGCCACGGGTGCGCCCGGACAATTCCCCAGGCATTTTGAGCTATCGGCAGAAATCCCCGGCCCGGGTTTTTCCTCACCATTGTGAGAGTGGTATTATTGTAAAGTTCTGGTCCGGCGGAGGCTTCCCCTCCTCCTCGCTCCCCGGCTGCAAGAGCACCACCAGGCGCAGGTTTTGCACCTGCTGCAGATGAATCGCCAGCTTGGATACGCCCCGGTTTTCCGCCTGGCCCGGGGGGTGGGGGGACAAAGGGCCAGGCCGGGCCGGCCTGGACGTGAAGACCGCCTCAGGGGGAGCAAGGATCCTGGCGGCCAGCCGTTGTTGGTCCTGGGCTAAATATGCGGTCTTTTTATCCCCGCTCAAGCGCACCTCGGCCGCAGTATGCGCGGCCCACCAGAGTTCCGCCGGTTTTTCGGCCTGGATTTCGTCTTGAATCAAAACCTGTTGCCCCTGAACCATAGCCAGGCCCCGCCAGACCCGCTTCGCCCGGCGGGCGTAAGCCGGGGTTAAATCAGCCACGGCCAGGGAGCGCTCCGGAGTCGAGCGGAAGCGGATGATGGCCGCGGTGGCGTCCGGGTCCTGGTCCGGCCCGGAGCCGGGATTGAGCACCAGGGTATTGTGCCCTTCGGCCCGGACGCGGTAGTAATCCCAACGTTTTTTCCCGAAATAGCCGGGCAGGGCATAGTCGTCCCCTCCCAGGTCCAGGACCCAGCGCACCCCCCGGGCGTCCAGGACAAAGCTGCCCAGGTCCAGGTGGCTGTGAGGGGTCCGGTTGTCACCTGCTTTAAATCCCACAAAGACCCCCTCGGGGTCGTGCCAACTGCTGCGGCACGCGGCCACCTCCACCCCCCGAAAGCGGCGATCCAGGGGGAGTCCGGCCTCCCGGGGGCTTGGCCCCTGGGCCTCAAACCATAAAAGGTCCAGAGGGTGGACCCTGGTGATGGACCGGGCATACCCGGCGAAGACGGGCTGCCGGAATTTCCGGGCCAGCCAGAACATCTGGGAGGTCCAGTACATCAGGTCATCGCCGTCGCCATAATTAAACGTGCGCCCCCGGGGGCCGGTCACATAAATGGGAAAAAAGCCGGTGACTCCGTAACCGGGGGCCCCTGCCAGGCCGAAATCGCGGTCCAGCGCAGTTTCCAGGGCCGCGATGAACAGAGTGGTGTAGTAGGTGGCGTAGCCCCAGTAGAGGGGGCCTTCATAACAGCCCCCGTCCGGCGCAAATTTGGCCAGGGCCCGGGGCAGAGACTGGAGGGCCCCCCGCAGCGCCTCCCCGGCCGGCTCCGGGGCCTCTTCGAAAACGGCCAGGGCCCCCAGGCCGATGCCACCGTTACAGACTTGGTTCCAGTTAAAAGGAGAATTCACCCACCAGCCAATTTCCCCGTCATGCCGATAGGCATCGAGGGCGGGTTTGAGCCCCTTGTCGATGATGGCCCCGGCCAGGAGGCGGCGCTGCTCAGGGGACCAGGAATCGTATAACCAGTCATAAGCGATGGCCAGGGCGTGGGTCATTTCCGCGGTATCGAGGAAATGGCCGGGGTTCCAGTCGGGAAAGCGGGCGGCCGCGTCCACTTCCAACCAGACACGGTGGGCATAGCGGCTGCCTCCCTCCAAACGGTGAAGCAGCGCCAGGAGATAAACCCGGCGCAGCACAGTGCGGCTCACTTCCAGGAGCCCGCCACTGCCCTGGGTCCGATAGCGGACCGGCGGTTGTGCCAGGATTTCCCGGGCTTCTCGCTGCAGCTTCCCATACCAGCGCCGGGCCAGGTCGTTTTCCCGGAGGAGCTTTTTTACCCGGGTGAAGTCTTCCGGAACCACCAGGAGACGGGGGTGGGTCTTTTTCAGGTGGGTTGATAGAAAATCCTGACTGGGCAGGACCGGCACCAAAGTCGGGGAATCGGCCCGGCCAGGGAAGGTGGAAAAAAGCAGCAACAGGGCGGCGATAAAGAAAACCCGGGCCGACAAGGTCAAGCCTCTTCTCCTTTGGTTACGGTTGCGGCCGCCCTGCGGTTCCGGCCAGCCTCCGGCGTTCCTGCCAGACCTTGAAGAGAAATACGGCATTGCCCCAGAGATACCGCCTGGCCATACGCCGGGGCTCCAGGATCAGCCGGAAGAGCCATTCCAGGCCGGAATCCGCCATCCACCGGGGGCAGCGGGGAATGACGCCGGCCCAGTATTGGAAGCCGGCGCCCACGGTCCAGAAGACCCGGGCCTTAACCCGGGCATGATTGTCCAAAACCCAGCGCTGCTCCAGGGGCATGCCCATGCCCACCATCAGGACGTCGGGGCGCACCCGGTTGATGTCGGCAATGACCGCGTCGTTCTCCGGGCCTTCCTTCTGGAAGAAACCGTGGTGGGTGCCCAGGACTTGCAATCCCGGGGCCGCGGCCTGAAGCCTCCTGGCGGCCTGGGCCGCCACCCCCCGGGGATTGCCCAGCAGGTAGAGGCTGTGCCCCTGCCGGGCCAGATAGGCGGCCGCGGGCCAGCCGAGATCGGCCATGGTCAGCCGGGGTGGGAGCCGGTACCCCAGGAGCCGGGCCCCCAGGTTTACGCCGGCGCCGTCCACATAGACCAGGTCGGCCCGGAGATAAAAGGCCTTGAGCCAGGGAAACTGCCAGGCCAGGTTTATGCCATGGACATTGGCATCGAGGATAAAGCCCTGCCGCTTCCCTTCAATGAGGCGGGTGAGCTCCCGGCAAAATTGTTCCACCGTGCCGGGGGTGATCTTGAGGCCCAGGAATTCGATGCTTTCCACAGGAAATAAGACCATCAGTTTTCAGTCGGTTAAGGGAGAACCCCAGGTCCGCCCCGGCGACCGATATAAGTTTGATGATAATTTGGTTTCAGGGGGCAACCGGTCCTTCTTCATCTCTCCAGGGCCGGGGCCACAATTCTTCCTGGCTGAAGGTCCGCCCCCGCAACCGGTTTAATTGTTCGCGCCGTAAAAATTCCGCCAGACCCAGGTCATCGAGGCGTTGTTCCCGACGCCAGGCGGCCAGGAGATAACCCAGGGGAATCAACAGGCTGGCCAGATAAGGCCGCTCCAGGGCCCGGTAGAGGGCCTTGGCCAGGATAAACAGAGGATGGCCCCGAATGCCGTAATAACAACGGCCATAGCGCAGGTTGGCCCGGGCCAGGCCGGTGGCGGAGCCGGTCAGCCGCAGGTGGCGGAGGGGGAGGTCCCGGAAGCTTCGGGTCTGCCAGCCGCACCGGTGCGCCTGGACCACGTCCAGGATGTCCCAGCCCAACATGGGAATCAGCCCGCCCATGTCCGTCAAACAGGCCTGGCGGTAGGTCTTGCAGGCCCCGGTGACGTGGGAGTCGGCGATGCGCTCCAGGACCCAACTCCCTCCTTGAAAATTGTAGGTCTTCCCCGAGGCGATCCCCAGCCGGGGTTCTTCCCGGAAGCGGGCCAGCAGCCGGGCGAAATAGTCCGGGGGCAGGAGCACATCAGCATCCATCTTGACCACAAAGGCCGCGGCGGCCCTGGCCCGGGCGAGCCCGAGGTTGAAGACCCGCACCACGTTGCCGCCCAGGGCCCGGTTGCCCCCTCCCTGTACTCGCAGGGGCTCAATAAAGGGATGGCGGCGGGCTGCTGCCTGAATCAGGGCCCAGGTGGCATCGGTGGAGCGGTCGTCCACGATCACCCAGGCAGCCGGCTTTAACGTCTGGGCGGCGACCCCGGCGATGACTTGGGGGAGATAGGCCGCTTCGTTGTGGGCCGGGGTGATGAGGTGATAGACGGGGGCCTTCATGGGACGGCAACCTCCGCAGACCCCTGCAGGCCGGGAAGCTCCCGGGCAAAGACGGCCAGCAGTTTCCGGCAATTGCGGTTCAGATCAAAGAGTTCCAGGGCCCGGCGCCGGCCCGCCTGCCCCAGGCGGATAATGTCCTCAGGTTGGGCCAGCAGCCGGGAAAGCTGGCGGGCCAGGTCTTCCGCATCCCCCGGGCGAAAGAGATATCCGGTATTTTCCGGGGCCACCATTTCCGGGAGCGCGGTAATCCGGGGAGCGACCACCGGCCGGGCCTTGGCCATGGCTTCCATAATCACCACGGGTGTGCCCTCGCTCCGGGAGGACAGGACCACTACCTGGGACCAATCATAGAGCGCGGCAACCTCTGGGGCGTAACGCTCTCCCAACAGATGGACGCTTTCCTGCAAGTTCAGGGAATAAATCAGGTCCTGCAAGGCCCGGCGCTGGGGGCCGTCCCCCACCAGGCGGCACTGGAACCGCCGGCCCCGGTCCCGGAGGCGCGCCAGGGCCTGGATCAGCACCTCCTGGGCCTTGACCGGCTCCAGCCTGCCCACATGGAGGATTCTCAGGGGCAGGTCCGCACCGGGAGGCTGCAGCCGGGACCAGGGTCCTGATTCCAGGTCCAACCCCCCATAAACCACGTAAAAGCGCTGGCGCTCCAGGGACGGAAAGCGGCGGCGCAGGTTGGCCACGTGGAAGCGGCAGTTGGAGACGATAAAGCGGGCGCGGCCAAGCTTTTCCTCCAGGAGGGGGTTGTCCAGGAGGACGTCGGAGCCGTGGATGGACAGGCTGTAAGGTATGCCGCTCAGGGCCTCCAGGAAGATGGCCACTGCCGCGGCCCCGTAAGCGAAATGGATATGCACGTGGTGGACCCGGTGCCTAAGGAGATGCCTGGCCAGGACCGCGGCCCCGGCCAGATGGGCTAAATTTTTCCAGGGCCGGCAAAGAGAGCCCTCCCGGAGCTGCAGGGCCAGGAGCAGGGCTTGGGCGCAGCCCCGGGGCCAGCGCCGCCAGGCCCGCAGGTTGGCCTCCAGGTAAACTCCAGGCTTCACCGGCGTCAGGTAAAAGGTCCGCTGCCGCAGGTCCTCGTCCTGGGGATGAAAGCCACGGGACCCGGGGGGACGGTTGGCGGCCAGGATGAAGGAGAGGCCCAGCTTTTCCGTGCCCCGCACCTGATGTTGGGCAAAGGTGGTGGTGAGGGTGGGGAAGGTGGAAAAATAATAGGCCAGGTGCGGCACGGCAGCCCCGAAAAGGGAATCCCGGAGGCAAACCGCGGCCCGGGGTTCCAGGGTATGGTGAGTTAAGGCGGCACTCACCTTTTATCGTATTGCACTAGTTTCGGCCATTTGGAGAGATTTCCCAAATAGTTTCAGGAATATTCCGCCAGCGCGGCCCAATCCGGCGGCTGAGGCGGCTCCAGCCCCACCACCGGTTCTCCGGTGTGATCGGCGCCGAAGACCCTGGCAGCCAGCTCCCGCTCCCCCAGGCGAAAAATCACCTCCACCCCCGGCGGCGCATAGAAACAGAGGCCGGCCAATTCCGCCGTTTCAGGAGGCCGGGAGCCGGTGGTGGGGTCGTGAAGAGTTTTCAGGCAAATGGTGAGCCGCTCCCCTTGCCGTTTCCCGGTCCAGGCAAGATGCCGGGTCAGCAGCCAGTGGGTCAAGACCCGGAAAGTGGGCGCCACCCAAATCCGGCCTGCGTGGAAGTGCGCCGCCAGGGCCTCCAGGGCCACTCGGTCCGGCGCCGGGAAAAGCTCCTCCCCGGGCCGGGGCCGGGGCAGACCCAGGTGGGTGTAAAGGATGAGGTATCCCTCCCGGGCCAGCAACTCTTCCAGCACCGGGGCGCCCAGGGTGTAACGCAGGGTGTGCCGGGAGGTGGGCTCCTTCAGGCCCCGGAGGTGGCGGGTAAAACCCAGGAGCCGCAGGCCGTCCCTGAGGGTGACGGGGCAGCATAATTCCTGGATCTGGGCCGTGGTTTTCACCCGGTCCCGCTGCCGCAAAAGGATCTTGATGACGTTTCTCACGGCGTTGAGTCCGGGGCGCAGCCAGGCCTCCGGCGAGGCCCGGCCGCAGGACAGGGGCCAGGAGACGAGCTCGGACCACCAATAATATTTCAAGCCCAAATCTTTCAGGAGATCGGCGGTGTAATAAGGCGAGGCAGGGTCATCGCCGGCGTAAACCGGCTGCAGCCTGGCGTGCAGATTTTGCAGGTTGCAGGGGTCCCCATGGTTGAGCCAGATGGGCACGGACACCCCCCGGCGCACCAGGTCCGCGGTCAACCTGGCGGCCATGCTTCTCAGGGCTCCGGGGTCGGGAGCAGCCAGGTTGAAATCCCCCCAGGCATGCAGGGATTCGATGAGCCCCCCCTCCAGGCCCTGGATGATCAGGCCGGCATCCGGCCCCGGGGTCAAACCATCGGGCAGGAAGTAAGCCATCTGCCCCGGGTCCCGCCCCAGGCCGAAGAAGGAGTCGGCCACAGGCAGGCCCAGGCCCTGAACGGGATCGTTCAGAAAGCGGTGCACCCCTAAAAAGGTGGCGCGGTCGCAGCCGTCGATGTCGGAGCACAGGGCCAGGGCCGCCCGATAGGGATAAGGGAAGGGCCGCAGCCTGACCGCGGCCTCCTCTGGGGGCCTGGACCCCGGCGCTCCTGTGCCCTCAGACAAAGTCCCGCTCCAGGAGATCCTCCCCCAGGGCCGGGGGAGAGGTGAAGGCCGCCATGGTGGAGGTCAGGGTGAACAGGGTCCAAACCTGCAGCTTATTCCAGGCCCGGGGCCGGGCCAGCACCCGGTCCAGGGTCCGGGAATCCAAATATTGCTTGAGGGAGGCGCAGGCGTCTTTTTGCCGCGCCAGGCAGGTCCAAATATTGGAGCCTGGAGCCACCATCTCATAGCGTCGGAAGAGTTTCCTCAGGCGGTGGACCAACCCCGGTCTGGCCCGGCTGAGGCATTTCAGGCGATAGACCAGGTTGAATTTCAGGGAATCGATGGGCGCCTGCCAGTCGGCGTAGTCCACGGCGCCCACCGCGGGATGGACTTGGGCCAGGAATTCCCCGTACAGGCGGTATGCCTTTTTGTCCCGGTCCGGGCAATTCAGGGCGTAATGGAAAAAGTCGTAGGCATAAAAAGGCGCCGCGCTCCAGAAGAAATGGCGGTTCCGGTCTTCGCCTTCGTGGTACATCCGGGTGGCCACTTCCAGGCAGAAGAAATGCTTATATTTTCTCTCCGGACCGCTTTCGGGATATGCGGCCAGGCGCGCCGCGAACTCCGCCTTGATGGCCTCGCGGCTTATTCGAGTCAGGGCCGCCACTGCCTTAAGAGGCCATACCTGGTAACGCTCCAGGATAAAGTCCACCAAATCCTCGGATGAATAGAGCGGACGGTAAGGCCGGGAGTCCCCCAGGGCGTCGCCGCCGCCATCGCCGGTAAAATACGTCAGGTCAGGCCCGAAACTTTGGGTCAACTGCCGGAAAAAGGCGAGAATAAAGCTCATACGCAGATTGTTGGCCCCGTTTTTCAGGGCCAGGAGCCGGGCCAGGTCTTCACCCCGGGGGACAGGCAGGGGAAAACACCGCCGATCCAGATCCAACAGCTGGGCCACCCGGGCAGCGACCTCTACATCCCGGGCGTTCCCCCCTGCCGGCTCCAGGAAAGTGGCCGCGACCGGGGATATCCCTGCCTGCTTTAACCCCGCGGCCACCGCCCGGGAATCAAGGCCGCCGCTCAAAGAGACTACATCTGCCCCCGTTTTGCCGCTTCGGCGCCGGCAGGCGTCCCGAAAAAGGTCCGCCAGGTTCCGGGCATTTTCCCCGGCACTTAAGCGGCCATGCTCCTCGGCCTCAAAGTTGAACTCGTGGAGTTTGCTCACTTGCACCGCGGCGTCCCGGGGAGAAACCAGGACCAGGGAGGCGGGCTCCAGGTACTCAACCCCGTCAAACAAGGATTTTGTGCCCAGGGGAAAACCCACCAGCAGGTATTGGGCCAGGGCCATGCGGTCAAAAGAGGACCCGCCCAGCGCGGCGGTGATGAATCTGAGATTGCGGGACAAGATGAACCGTTGGTCCCGACGGTGAAAATAGGTGGGCAGATGCCCGAAAATATCGTTGAGCACCGCCATCCGGCCCTCGGCCTTGTGGATCAGGGTGAGGAGAAAGTCGCCGTCGGTTGTAAGGAGCCACTGGCGCAATGTTCCTGTCCGGTCCCTTTCCTCCTGGAACAAAAGCCGGGCCAGATCTAAGAGTTGCCGGCCCCAGCGGGACTCCTCCCCCTGATACAATCGGCCTTCCAGGTGGACCAGGAACTCGTCGTTTTCCCAGGCAAAGGCCGGGTAATGGGCATAAGCGCCGCAGCTCAGCCGGGAATAGCCATCCTGCCAGATAAGGCGCTGCTTTAAGGGGGACGGCAAACTGCCCTGAATCTCCGGGGGAAGATCGGGTTCTCCCGGAGGCGGTCCGCCGCGGAAATTGCAGATCAGATGGGTCCCCAACACGTGTCTCTCTCCCTAACCCGGGCGGCGGGCCCAGCCACCCCGTTTTCAGGCCGGATCCAGACCCCGGCGCTTCATTCTGATGATCTCCCAGGCCCCATCCCATTCCTCCCGGTTCAGGGCGCCGGTGAGGACCAGCAAGACCAAGAACCCCAGGGCCAGGAGGGCCAGGGCCAGGAAAAAATTCAGCTGCCACAGGGTCAACAAGCGGGCCCAGGCAAAGGTCAGGACCCCGGCCACAAGGGGCTGGACCGCCACCCGGCCCAGACCCAGGGCCCTTACCGGCCCCCGGCCCAGAGTCCGGACCTGGAGGCAGAGGATCAGGGCTTCGGCCATGATGGCCGCGGCCACCGCCCCGTTTTGCCGGTACCAGGGGATCATCGCCAGGTTCAGGCCGAAGTTCAAGACCGAAGCCGCCAGGAAAATGCGGACGATCCGGTGCTCCCGGTTCAGGGCGATGAGCGCGGTGGACAGGGACAGGTTGGTAAAATCCAGGGCCAGGGCCAGGGCCAGAAGCATCAGAGTGAGGACCGCAGGGGCAAAGGCCGGTCCGTAGACCCAGAGGATGAAGCCCTCCGCCAGCCCCCCCAGGACCGCGGCCAGTCCCAGGCCGATTATGAGCAAGTACTTGAAATAGTGCCTGAATACCGCACTGAAGACCTGCCACCCCTGGGCGCCGCGCCGGCTCAGCTCCGGCAGAAAAGCGCCGGTGAAGGCTTCGGGCAAAAAATCAAACGATGAGGAGAGGCGCAGGGCCGCGGAGTAAAAGCCGGTGACCACGTCTCCCGCCATAAAGGACAGCATGAACATATTGAGGGAGGCAAAGACGGTCAATACCACCCGGATGAGGAGAAAGTCTCTGGTGGACCGGGCCAGGGCCAGAAGCTGGCGCCAGTTTACCCGGTGAAAGGGGTTGCCGATTTTTTTGATAAAAAGCCACCAGGCCAGAAGGCAGGCCCCCGCCTGGGCCACCAGCTCCAGACCGGCCAGGGTCAGGAGCCCCTGGCCGGAGAGGATGGCGGTCAACCCCGCGGCCCCGTAAACCACCCGAAAGCTGATGACCACCAGGGCCTCGTATTTGGCCTGTTGGTGGGCCCGGAAAAAGGAATTGCTGGAGGTGATATTGGTGCGGAAAAACAGGGACAGGCTCAGGAGCCAGATGACCCAGCGTTTCAAGGTGCCGTCCACGCAGGTGATGGTCACCAGGAAAATAACCCCGGCCGCGGCCAGGTAGGCCAGGAGCTTGAGGATGAAGACCTGGCTGAACAAAGGCCCCGCCAGGTCAGGCTGCCGTCCCACCTCCCGCTGGATATAGCGGTCCAGGCCGAAATTAACGAAGATATCAAAAAGATTTACCAAGGTGAGGGCAAAGGCATAGAGGCCCATCATCTCCGGACCCAGCCGGCGGGCCACAAAGATCACCAGCACCAGGCTCACCAGGCGGGTGAGAAACTCGGTGAGGCTCAACAACAGCGTATTCAGGGCCAGGCGGCGATGGGCGCTTTCCACGACTTTTCCATAACGGCCAGGATGTCACCGGCCACGGCTTTCCAGGTGAGCCGCGCCAGAACATAGCGGGCCAGGGCCGCGGCCCGCTGTTGCCGTTCCCGGGGATGCTCATAGAGATGGAGAATCGCCGCGGCCAGGGCCGCAGGGTCCTCCGGGGGCACCAGCCAGACGCCCTGCTCCAGCTCCGCCGGGTAACCCTCCAGGGAGTACCCCGCGGTGACCACCGCCAGCCCGAAGGCGGCATACGTGGCAATTTTGGTGTGAATGGGGCCATGCTCCAGCACCGCCGCCCTGGTCAGGGGCATGAGCCCCACGTCCATGGCGGCCAGGAACAGGGCAAATTCCTGCGGGGGCAAAAAACCCGGGCACAGCAGCCGGTCTGCCAACCCCAAAGCCGCGGCCCGCCCTTTCACCTGCTCCAGAGCGGGGCCGCCCCCCACCAGGAGAAAATAGAGGTTGGGAATGTCCTTCCGGCAAAGGGCCATGGCCGCCAGCATGGCGGCAAAATCATAGCGTTCATAGACGGTGCCGAGATAGCCGAGACAAAAAGAGTCCCCGGGGAGGCCCAGCCGCTCCCTGGCCCTGGCTTTATCGGGGACCTCCCCCCCATCAGGCTCCTCGGCGCCGTTCAGAATCAGGTGGATTTTCTCCCAGGGCACGCAGTAGCGCCGGTGGATAATGTGGCAGCGGGGCACCGAAGGGACGATGAGCCCGGCGGCGCGTCGGTAATCCCGCTTCAGGTTGAGTTCCACCGCTTTCCTGATAATCGGGGGATAGGCGCCTTCCACCGGGGTATCGTCCACTTCCAGGAAAAGAGGGATGTCGAAAAACCGGGAGCAGAGCCGGGGCCCCACAAAGACATCCATATCCCGGGCATAAATGCCGTCATAGCGCTGCCGGCTGCACAAAGACCAGAGCCGCCAGGCGCTGGACGGCACTTCCCGCAGGAGATAACGCCGCCCGCCAAGATAGGGATTGAGAAAATGAAACCTTATCCGTCTGTGCTCCGGGGGGGGGCGAGAGGGCCGGGGGACGACGGCGTCCACCCGGCAGCCCTGGGCGGCGAAACCGCCTAGGAGGCCCAGGGTGTGTGTCTGGCAGGCGCTGGGAGTATCAAGGTCAACATAAGAAAAGTAGAGAATTTTCATTGAATTGCAACACAAAGGGAATTACTCTGGAGAATAATCTCCGCTCCTTCAAGTGCCGGCATGCGCCTGATAATCAATGCCGATGATCTGGGCAGCAGCTCAAGGGTCAACGCGGCCATCTTTGCCTTAATGAGCCGGGGGGTGGTGACTTCGGCCACCATTCTGGCCAACGGACCGGCCTGGAAGGAGTGCCTGAACCTGATCACGGCCCATCCTTCCTGTTCTTTCGGCATTCATCTAAATATTACTGAATTTCAACCCCTGACCGGCAACCCGGCGTTGGGGCCGTTGCTGGATTCCCGGGGGCGCCTGAGCCTGGAGAAATACCAGGGAGCCTCCCTGGACCGGGCTTTGCGGGCAGCCATCTATAAGGAGTGGTCGGCCCAGGTGGCGCGGCTCCGGGCCCACGGCGTGCAGATCAGCCATTTCGATTCCCACCATGACGTGCACACCGACCCCCGGCTTTTCCTGATATTGAAGCGTCTGCAGCGGGCTTATGGCATTCGGAAAGTAAGGATCGCCGCCAATATCTCCCTTTCGCCCCATGAAACCTTCAGGAAAAACCGTTTGTGGAACCTGGCCCTGCGCTATTTTTATCCCACCGTCACCACTTCCGGCCTGGCGGATTTCGCCGCCTTTCTCCAGGCCCCGGAGGAAATCGGGCAGCGCCACCCCAGCCTGGAACTCGTGGTCCACCCGGGTCATCCCCGATACGCCGCGGACCCCAGCCCCCTGGAAAGCCCGTGGTTGACCGGGCAGTCATTTCCCATCCGTCTCATCAGTTACCGGGAACTGTGAGGGGTTGCCCCTCCTGGGGGGAAAGGCCTGCTTCCTGCCGGTTCACCTGCACCAGCGCCAGGGACAGCCCGGCCAGCAACCAGAAGGGATCCCCCAGCAAGACGTAATTGTAGTCTGTCATGCGGAAAACGCACCAGGCGACGTAGGTGCCCACCAAGCCGATGGCCAGGTAAGGCAGGACGGGATCGTCCCGGGACCGGCTCAGGCGGAGGAGTTGGACCAGGATATAGATCAGCATGACCAGGAACAGGGCCAGGGCCGGCAAGCCTTGTTCGGCGGTGATGAGGAGAAATTCATTGTGCACCGGCCGGGGAAATTCGTAAGAAATGCCTTCCCGGGAAATATCATAGTCCGGCGCCGCGGAGGTATAATTCCCCAGGCCCACCCCCAGCCAGGGGCGATGGTAGATGATGTTCAAGGCCACTTTGGCCAGGGGCACCCGGGTCTGAGCGGCCCCGTAGTCCTCCAGAAAGAGGCGATGCCTCAGGGGGCTGATCAACCCCACCGAGGCAATGAAGAAGATAGCCAGCAAGCCCAGGGCGATGATCAAAGAGATGACCCAGTGCCGGCTCCAGCGGAGGAAACAGAGGTAGAGGCTGACCATGCCGCCAATGCCCAGGGCCAGCCAGCCCCCCCGGGAAAAGGTCAGGATCAGAGTGGCGCTCATGAGCAACAGCGTCGGGAAAAGCAGCAACTTCAGCCGCTGCGAGATGGGAGCCCACAACAAGGCCAGGTTGATCAAGACCAGCATCACCATATAACCCGCCAGGTTGTTGGGGTGGCCGAAGGTTCCCGACACCCGGCTGATAATATCGGCGCCCCCGGCCATGACGTTATAGGACTTGGTTTCTCCGAAGACTTGCAGCCCCAGAGCGCCCCCGGCCAGGTGTTGGGTTATTCCCAGAAATGATTGCAGGACGCCGGTGAACAGAAGAACCGCGACAATGTTGAAGACCAGGCGGCGGTCCTGGATGTTGTTGGCAAAATAGAGGAAGATGAGCCAACTTTCCAGCACCAGCCAGAGGTTGCTGATCTTGATCACTCCCGGCATGGAGACGCGGCTGAGGCCGGCCAGGCTCAAGGCCCAGATAAGGAGCAAGGGGATGGTGATCCAGGGATAGAAACGCACTTTGAGGTCAGGATTGATTACCAGGCGGATCATCCAGGAGAGAAAGAGAAAAAATAAGGCCACCTCAAAGATGGTGATCCGGAAGCCGCTGATGGGGTAGGGAAAGACCCCGGATTCGATAAAAATGGGGTGGAAGCCAAGAAAGACGCTGGTTAAGATGACGCTCAGATAGAAAAGCAGCTTCTCCTTTTCCCTGACCATGGAGAAGATGCCGATCACCAGCAACAGGAAGATGATAAAGAAGGTCCACTTGGTGGGCAGATAGAAGGCCACGGCCAGACTGACGGCCGCGGTTAAGCCGTAGATCAGGATCAGGGCGGCATCCAGGCCAAAGGAGCGGTCAGTGTCGGCAGAAAGAAGATTCATGGCAGCGGCCCTGCTCAGTCCTTGGCAGCGGTCCCCCTTAACCGGCAGGCAGGCTCCGGGTTCCTGCCGGAGCCGGCTTCCGCCCGGCTTTGGCCCATTCCCGGGGAAAAAGCCTACCTGTTGGTGGTGTCGATGCCCAACTGGCCGGCGCCGTCGGGTCCCACCGGATAGATGAACAGGCCTTTGGCCTGGGGCACCAGCTTGTTGATGTACTGGTCGACCCAGTCGTCAACCCGGGTGATGCGGGTGGGCGGCACGTACACCACGTCCTGGGGCTGCAACAAAAAGACTTCCTTCTCTTTGCCCTGCAAAACATCTTTGAGGTTTATCAGGCAGCCATAGCTCCTGCCGTCACGCTGGCGGACCACCAGAACGTTTTTTAAGTCGGCCATGGGCCGGATGCCGCCGCCCACATCCATGACGGCTTCCAGGACCGTCAGGCGGCCGGGCATTTGCACCGGGCCGGGCCGTTTCACTTCGCCGCCGACCCATACCCGGCTGTCATTGAGCCGGCGGACCATGATGGTGATGTTGGGGTTTTTCAAGTGAGCGGCGTAACGCTTAAGCAACTCCTGATGGAGTGCGGCCGGGCTCTTGCCCTGGGCCTGGACATCCCCCACCAGCTGCAGGGTCATACAGCCATCGGGACGGACAATCTGGCTCTCATCCAGTTCGGGCACGTAAAAGAACTTCACGTCGATCACATCCCCCGGGCCCAGAAGCATGGGGGGAACAGGCTGTTTGACCATCTCATCCGCAGTCCGGGCCGGCTTTACCGCGGTGCAGCCCACCAGACAACTGACCACAGAATAAAGAAGGAGGATAAACAGGACAGTTTTCTTACCGGTCTTGCCGCATAACATTATTTGGTCCCCCGCTTTGCAGAAAGGCTCGACAATCAACGCCGGAGTCTCATCGCCTCATTTCTACATCTGGTTTTAAGAAATCTTTAAATGTAATTATATAATACTTTAGGAATGACAAAGCGGCGTTTGTTCAGGACAATGCCCACCATTCTGGCATTTCCCGCCAATCGGCTTTCCATGTCGTTGATGACCTCGTAGCGGGTATGATTGGCCTTGGCTACGAAAACAACTCCATCAACCTTCCCGGAAAGGGCAAAGCTGTCGCTGGAGCGCAGAATAGGGGCGGAATCCACCACCACGTAGTCATAATTATGGTGGACCTCTTGTAGAAAGGTATCCAGCTTGAGGAGGTCAAAAGGGGACAGAACCTGGTTGGCGGTCCTGCCGAGGCTGATCACCTCCAGGTTGGGCCGGAGGTAGGGCTGCACCACCTGCTCGAGGGTCAGATCCCCGGTCAGGTAACTGAGCAGTCCCGGTTCCCCCGCCACCCCCAGGGCTCGATGCAACGAGGGGTTTGCCAGGTTGGCGTCCACCAGCAGGATGCGGTGATCGGAGAGGTCCCAGGCCAATACCAGGGCCAGGTTGCAGGCTATGGTGGACGTGCCTGCATTCCGGTCGGCCGCGGTGAACTGGACCACCTTCAGATTGGCAGATTCCTCCTTAGAGTGCAGGTAGTTTTTCAAGTTGCGAAAACTATCCAGCAATTCCGGATAACGCATGGGCTCCGTCATCCATAGGGGCACCCCGCCCCGGCCTGTCTGGGGGGAACCCCCGGGTGCTGACGGCAGCGGGGAAAAACCCGGGGCCGGGGATTTCCCTCCCGGCTTCCCGGGGAAGGCGGCGCGGTCCGCGGCTTGCTGCTGGTCGGCGATGAAGGTTAACATCGGCGACCGGCAATTGCGGGCGATGTCTTCCGGGGTTTTGACGGTATGATCTATATAATAAGCGGTGAAGGCCCCGGCGATACCCAGGAAGCAGCCGATGACCAGTGACAGGACAGTCATGAGCACCCTTTTCGGAAAGATCGGCACCGACGGGAGTTTGGCCCAGTCGGTCACGGACACATTGGAAAGCCGGGAATTATCCTGTTGTTCTTCAATGCGGGCCTCTTCCGTCTTGTCCAGGTAGAGGAGATAATTTTTTTCCTGTTGCTTCAGGTCCCGCACCAGGCGTTCGAACTCCACCTGTTTTTCCGAAAGGAGCAGGGACCTATCTTCGATGACTGTAATTTGTTTCTTTAAGACCCGGCTATAGGTGGATAAGCCGGTCAGGTCCAGGGCATTGCCCTGGAGAAGCTCTTTAATTTGCTTCTCATAGGCCTTTTGGAGTTCCTTCACCTGGAGATTCAGAGTTTGATACTTGGGACTGGATTTCTGGAAGTGCATGCCGATGCGCTCCCTTTCGGTGAGCAAGGGACCCAGGGCCCGCACGAGTTCCTCCAGGATGTTGCTTTGCAGGTCCTTGGTGAACGCGCCTACTTCCCCGGTTTGGGCCAGGTTTTGCTGCTGCACCCCGATTTTGGTCTGGCGGTCGGCGATATTGGCCTGCACCAGGGACAGGTTTTCCCGGAGCGTCTGGACCAGTTTGATGTTGGCCTGGTTCTGGGCGGTGATTTCAATAATGGACCACTCTTTCTTGAACTTTTCCAGGTCGTCTTCCGCCTTCTTCAGGCCCGCGGCGCAGATGTCCGCCTGTCGGGTGTAAAAGGCCCGGGCTCCCTTGGCCCGGAATATGGCCACCCGATAGTCGATGTAGTCGTCCAGCAGGGTATTGACGATTTTGGTGATCATCTCAGGTGAGGTGCCGGAAAGGGAGACCTCAATGACATTGGACAGGGCGATGGGCTTGATGTCCAATTTTTTCTGCAGGGAAACCACCGCTTGATCCTCAGGATCGGGCTGCGCCGATAATCCCAGGGTCACTAACAGCCGGTGGAACTGGTCCAGGAGAAAAAGCGCTCCCCGGGAAAGAAGGCTTTTCGGCTCCTCCATCTGGGTCAGGTCCAGCTTCTGGACCACCTGACGCAACAGTTGGGGCGACTTCAGGAGGTTGACTTCGGAGTTGATGTCCTGCACCGTCACCGGTTGAGTGCTCAATTGCGTGGACGGCGGCGCCATGAGCTTCAGATTTTGCTCCAGAAGGGGCTTCACCAGGACGTTGCCGGTGACTTGGTAGATGGGATCGCTGAAAAACGACACCGCCAGGGTCACCGCCACCACGGTGACCAGGATGCCGAGGAAGACGTGGAGCTTGGAAAAGAAAACGGTGAGGAGGTCCCGGAGAGATATTCTCCTGTCGCGTCCTGGTGTTCCGTTCATTTCTTTGCCATCCTTCCCATCAGGCGATTAAATCTAACAGCTGGTCACCTCAGTTTCCCTTTCCCGTGCTGCACTCCCAGGTCCGGCCGGCCTCCGGGTGAGGCCGCCCCCTGGGATCATCCCCGCCTCAATCCGCCTATTCCTCAGGCGCGCCGGGCTGATTGGAGCGGCGCTGGTATCCCCTGTCCTCGGGGCGTTGATAACCCTTTTCTTCCGGCTCCCGAAACCCCGGGATGGGGCCTTCCTGGTAGCCAAAGTCTCCTGGAAGGTTCCGGCCGGAAACCACTTCCCAATATTCCTTCATGGCCCCGCCGGTCCGGTCCCAGCGTTTGAAAAGGATCCTGGCCAGGTGCTGGTTGACGGGGTAAATATACTTTATGAGGTCCAGGACGACCTCTTTGCTGTCCCCCAACTCGTTGTGCATGCCGTAGGTGGTGTTGTCGTAATAGGTTTCGGCCCAACCGGGGTCATAGGTGTAGGCCTTGACCAGGGCGTCGGCGGCTTCCCGGTATTTCCCCAGATTGATCAATACCAGTCCCAGGTAATGATAGGCCCGGGCATAATTCGATTTCAGGAGGACGGCCCGCTTCAGGGCCGCCGCGGCCTCCTGGTAGCGTCCCAGCTCCCGGCAGGCCTTGCCCAGATAGAAAAAGGCCTGGGGCCAGCCGGCATTGAGCAGGGTGGCCTGCCGGTAATAATCGGCGGCATCGGAGGTGCGCCGGACAAACTCATAGTAGCGCCCCAGGTGATAATAGGCCTTGGCATCCCGGGGATTGCTCCGGAGTTTTTCCTGCCAGTGCCTCTCCTCCTGGGGAGAGAACTGCTCAAACCGGATATCCTCCTGGGCCCAGGCGGACACGGCCCCCTGGCACATACACACCAGAAACAAAAGGCCGGTCAGGGACATGGAGCGGCTTGCCATGCTTACTCCGATTCTTCCTGCCCCCGCAGGAGGGCCTCCTGCAAGGCTTCCGGCGTTTCATAAGGGCCTGGGACCACCCGGCTGGCAGGTCCCGCCGGCGCCGGTGGCGGCGACGCCACATTAATCTAATTCCTGCACTGAGTAAGAAAGAATTTTACCTGCCCAGAGTGCTGTCCGGTTAACTGATCAAAAAAAGCCTGAACCCTCCTGGAATCAGGGCGCATGGGTTTGCAACGTAACTCAATAAAAATACAGGAGAATTCGAACTATGCCCCATTGTACCACACTCTTGGCACAAATGTCCAAGTTGATTCCGAGATTTTGGAAGCTCTTGCAAAATTCTCTGCCGTGAGAGCTTGTCATCCTGAGCGCCGCCAAGAATCTCGAATTTTTAAAGGCTTGAGATCCTTCACTTCGTTCAGGATGACAAGTAAGTTCTCTTCCGGAAAGTCCATACAATTCCCCTTTTCTAAAGGGGGGTTAGGGGGGATTTGATAACCCCTTGAAAATCCCCATAAATTCCTCTTTTTCAAAAGGGGATTTCAAAACCGTTTTCAAAAAAAAGGCTTTCCCGGGGGAGAACAAGTTAAACCACTTTGCAGGACCCTCTTTGGTTTTTCCCTTTGAAAAACTACCGCGGCGCCGGGCGGAAGGCCCGCACTGTCAGGCGTTTCAGCCGGTTGTCCAAAGGCATAAAAAGGAGTTAAAAGGAGGCGGGTGGAGAAAGGGGTATGGATAAATGCGGTTTTCTGCTGATCTGGAATCAATTACCAACGTCTGCAGGCGGTGTTTTGAAGCAGGGGACGCCTGCCGGCGAGGGGTTTTCTTCCATGCCCCCAAAGGGACATTAATAAGCCCCGGTCTCTTTATAAATGGCGATCAAGGTTTTGGCCAGAATCTTTAAATCGAGTCCAAAGGACCAGTGGTCAATATACTTCATATCCAACTGCATCCAGGTTTCGAAGGGGATAGTGCTTCGGCCTTCCACCTGCCACAGGCAGGTGATGCCGGGGCGGACGCTGAAGCGGCGGCGGTGCCAGTCGGTGTTGAAGCCGTTGTAATCCCGCACCGGCAAAGGCCGGGGGCCCACCAGGCTCATATCGCCCTTCAGCACGTTGACCAGCTGCGGTAATTCATCCAGGCTGGTCTTCCTCAAAAACCGGCCGACCCTGGTAATGCGGGGGTCGTTGTTCAACTTGAACACCGGACCGCTGGCTTCATTCAGGGCCTCCAGTTCCGCCTGCTTCTGTTGGGCATCCGTCACCATGGTCCGGAACTTATACATGCGGAAACGGCGCTTATTGAGCCCCACCCGCTCCTGAATGAACAGGACCGGTCCGGCGGAGGTGAGTTTGATGACCAGGGTGGTCAGGAGCAACAAGGGGGAAAACACCACCAGAAGCAAAAGCGAGACCACAAAATCGAAGACCCTTTTAACCAGGATCGGCCATCCGTCCATGGCGCCGGCCCGCAACGACACCAAAATTGTATCTTCCACCAAGTCTATTTTGGCGTGCGCCGGGATTTTTCGCAGAAACAGATAATTATAGGAAATAAATCGAACAACGACCCCCTGCTCCACGCATTGGCTCATAATGTGGCGAATCTCATCATGTAATGATTCTATGGGCAAGTCGATAAATACTTCGTCAACCACGTTATCTCTGAGAAAAACAGGCAAATTGGAGAAATCAGCCACCAGGGGATAACCTGACTCCAGGAACTTTTCAGTGCCGACCCACTCGTTGTCCACAAAACCGAGGATGTGGTATCCCAACTCCAGCCGGGAATCAATTTTTTTGGCAAATTGCAAGGCCCGGTTGTTGGTGCCGACGATTAAAACATTATGCAGGTTTTTCCCCCTGGCCCGCAAATGTTCCAACAGATGCTTGAGAATCAACCGGATTAAGATGGTAGTGCCGCTGGTATAAACCCAAAAGAAGAAAAGGAACAGCGGCGTCACCAGTTGGATCCGGAAAACCACGCTCATGAGAAACAGCACCAGGGCGCCCAGGGAGGTGGCATGGATGATGTCGAAAAGTTCCGCTTTGCGGGTGCTGAGACGGCGGGAATGGTGCAGTCCAAACCGGGCGAAGAAGGCATGCCAGATCAGGGCAAAGCCCAGGAACAGAAGCATGTTGGTGATTCGGAGGCGCATGGCGAAGATCTGCTGCAGGGGAATCATCTCCAAGTCCGGATGCGCCGAGATGGTGGCCAGGAGCAGTCCCAGGACCATGTTCGCCAGATCAAAAAAGATCAAGGCATACGTATAGGTCAGATGACGCAGGTTGTTCATCTCTTGCTGATTTCCTCGGATAGGGCCCAGGGGCCGGCCGCCACCAGGCTCCCGGCGGCAGCGCCCCAAAAAATACCTGGTATCTTTTTATAAATCGTCACAATCGGGAAAAATCCTTAGCCCCCATCATTCTGTCGGATATGTATGCCCGGATTTTTTTGGAGTCTGCTGACTATTAGGCAGTTTAGGCAGTTGTGGATGTCAAGTCCTGCAACTTGGCCGAGGCGCACAGCATTTCTCGTTCTCCTGAACCGTTCAGGAAAGCCGCGCCGGGCCGCCGAGAATGGGCCCCCAATTCCAGATTATGGACCTGCCACCCCTTGGTGAGCCGGGTCTTGAAGAATGAAAGCGATTCCGAATTTTTGGAGAATCCTCTGTCTCCGGAGGGGCGATTGTGATATAGTGAGGCATTTATGGCCATGGAGCAGGAACTGCCTCGTATCTATACGGTTTCGGGCCTCACCCGGGAAATCCGGGGGCGCCTGGAAACCCATTTCCCCCTGATCTGGGTGAGCGGCGAGGTGTCGAACCTGCGCCGGCCGGTCTCCGGGCATTTCTATTTCACCCTGAAGGATGCCGGGGCCCAGCTGCGGGCGGTGCTGTTCCGGGGGAACCACCAGCACCTGCGGCACAAGCCCGAGGACGGCGCCCAGATTCTCTGCCGGGGCCGGATTACGGTGTATGAGGCCCGGGGCGATTACCAGCTCATTGTGGACTACCTCGAGCCCGCCGGGCTGGGGGCCCTGGCCCAGGCCTTCGAGGCCCTGAAAACCCGCCTGGCCGCGGAGGGCCTGTTTGACGCGGCCCACAAACAGCCGCTCCCCTTTCTGCCCCGGCGCCTGGCCCTGGTCACCTCCCCCACCGGCGCGGTGGTGCGGGATTTTTTGCGCCTCCTCAAGCGCCGTTTCCCCCAGGTGGAAGTTTTTATTTATCCGGTGAAGGTGCAAGGGCAGGACGCGGCCGGAGAGATTGTCCAGGCCCTGCAGGACCTGCCCGCCTATCCCGGGGTGGAGGTCATCGTCCTGGCCCGGGGGGGCGGGTCGCTCGAGGACCTGTGGCCCTTCAACGAAGAGGCGGTGGCCCGGGCCATTTATCACTGCCCCCTGCCGGTGGTGTCGGCCGTGGGGCATGAGGTGGACTTCACCATCGCCGATTTTGTGGCGGATGTGCGGGCCGCCACCCCCAGCGCCGCGGTGGAGCTGGTGGTGCCGGATCAGGCCGAACTTCGGCGCCGCCTGGACCGGGTGGCCGCGTCCCTGTGGCGCGGCTGGCGGC
>JBGSLA010000036.1:0-12853 GCA_041740935.1 Desulfobaccales bacterium
GTAGCCCGGGTCGGTGAGCAGGCACCCCCCGGCCGGGGCCGGGTAGTCGAGGATGCCGAAACGGGCGGCCAGCTCCATCTGGCGTTTGCGCCCCCGACCGCGCAAATCCAGGAGTTTTTCCCGGTCCACCCAGCCCAGGACTTCCGGCCGGGAGGGGGCGAGCAGCCTGGCGGACAAGGGCCTCAGGATCAGGTCCGCATAGCCGGACTGGCGGGCGATGAGGGTGAGGGTGCCCCGCTGCTGGCTCATGGGCCGCTGGCCCAGCACCTCGCCGGTGAACAGAAAATCAAAGCCCCGGGCCTCCATGAGCGCCCCCGCCTGCCGCAGCATGAGGATGTGGCAGTCGATGCAGGGGTTGTGGCGGCTGCCGAAGCCGTGGGGCGGCTCGGTCAGGAGTGGATAAAAGGCCTCGGTGAGGTCCTGTTCAATGAGGGGCAGGCCTATCTGGGCGGCGGACTGCCGGGCCCGTTCGGCCCCGAAAAACGGAGTGGTAAAGACCACGCCGGTCATTTCTATGCCCTGCTCCCGCAACACTGCGGCGGCCAGCAGGCTGTCCAGCCCCCCGGAGAACAGCCCCAGGGCGCGTTTTGTCCGAGTCATGGAGATATTCTTAACCGCCCTGCAAAAATATTACAAGCTCAGCCGCGGCGGCCAGGGGCGGCGCTGGGAAGTTTTCTGTTTTCTGTCCTGAAAAGTTTTTGGTGGCACCGGCATCTTGCCGGTGCGGCGCACAGGCAAGATGCCTGTGGTCCCGGTCTCCCCTCAAGCCGCACAAGGAGCGCAGGTATAGCGCCCCCCAGAGGTTTCGGTACTCGGCTGGAAAAAATCGATGAAGTTTTTGCTGGAAAGATTCGACCTTATTACATGATTTCCCATGAAAGATATCCTATGATTATTATTTAATGAACCGGGGCCCCTGATCCCCGGGTGGCGGTCTCCAGGGAGGGAGGCCGGCCCCGGGGTTCGACGAGGGTTTCAGGGCGGAAAACCGTAGGTCGGCGGTTTTCAGAAAGGAGAAAGCGGTGAGGCGATCAGGAGAATTTCGGGGACCGGCTCTGTGGTTCCTGCTCTTTTTGCTGGCAGGGCTGGCGGCCGGCCTGGGCACAGGCTTGGCGGAAACTCTGAAGGTGGAGCAGCCCAATGCCCAACTCTACGAATCACCCAATTTCGGCAGCCGGCCCCTGGGGGCCCTGCCGTCGGGGGCTGAGGTGGCGGTGTTGTCCCGCTCCGGGGATTGGGTCCAGGTGAACTATCAGGGCAAGACCGGCTGGGTGCATAAGACGTCTGTGCCTCAGACCCCGGCCAGGGGACCGGGGTTGGGTTTGCCCGGCATGCTCACCGGCGGGCCGGTGCAGCAGACCAAAGGCGATGAAGTGGCCCTGGCCGGCAAGGGCTTCACCCCTGAAGTGGAAGCGGCCTATCGCCAGAAGAACCCGGGGATGAATTATGCCATGGTGGACCAGGTGGAGCAGTTTCAGGTTAATCCTGCGCAACTGGCCGCCTTTATCCGGGAAGGAGGGCTGACCCCATGACACTCAAAACCTTGAGAATCGCCGGACTGGTTGTCGGGGTGCTCTTCCTGGCAGGGTTTCGCCTGCCCTCCCTGCCCGTTCCTTCCGAGGCGGGGAAAGCTATAGACATAGGAGCAAAAACCGGGCAAAAGGCCGTGGTGGCCTCCCGGGGGATCAGCGACTCCGAAGAGTATTATGTGGGCCGGGCGGTGGCGGCGCTGCTGTTGTCCAAATATCCCCTGTCCCAGAACCGGGAGGCCACCCTGTATGTCAATGAGGTGGGGCAGGCGGTGGCCCAAAAATCCACCATGCCCAGGACCTACCGGGGGTATCATTTCGGGATTCTGGAGACCTCCGATCCCAACGCCTACGCCTGCCCCGGGGGCATCATTCTGGTCACCCGGGGACTCATCCAAAAATGCCAGAATGAGGACGAACTGGCTGCGGTCCTGGCCCATGAGGTGGGCCACATCGCCAATAAAGACGGGGTCAACTCCATCAACCGGGCCAGATGGACCGAGGTCCTCACCACCGCCGGCACCGAGGCCGCCCGGCAGTACGGCGGGGGGGTGGCCGGGCAGCTGCTCACCCTGTTCGACGGGGCCATTGACGACGTCTTCAAGACCATGGTGGTTAACGGCTACAGCCGCAAAGCCGAGGAAAACGCCGACCGGGCGGCGGTGACCACCCTCACCCGGGCCGGCTATAACCCGGCGGCCCTGGCGGCCATACTGGGCAAAATGAACACCCAGGGGGGCGGCGGGGGCTTTTTCCGCTCCCATCCCCTCACCGCAGAACGGGTAAACGCCGCCAAAATGTTGGCCAGGGAAGCCCCGGCCGGCCCCAAAGAGCAGGTCCGGACCAAGCGCTTCCAGCAGGTGAGATTCTAAGGTGGTTTGCGGTTTGCGGTTCTGAAAAGTTTTTCGCAGGGGAGGGGGGTAGGCACAGGCAGGACGTCCGGGCAAGGGGCCGGCGGGTCCCTGCCCCCCATAAGCGCTAACTTAACTCGTGTGCCTCCGGAAAGTCCGTTTATTCCCTCCCCCTTGATGGGGGAGGGTTAGGGTAGGGGTGGCTATTTTCTATGTAAAGTCAATAGATTGCCCAACCTGCCCCCTCCCCCAATCCCTTATTGGTCCTTCAAGGGCTGGCGAGCCGGGGCGGAAGCCTCGCCGGCCCGCCGCTCCTGGGCCTTGATGTAGGCCTGCACGTCGAATTTTCCCGCCGCGCCCTTATAGCTCATGAAGCGCACCTTGCCGAACACCGGGCGTTCGCCCCAGGCCCGGTCGTGGACCCCCCCCAGACTCCAAGCGATGCCCGCGTAGCCGTTGGGGTCGCGGCCGTCCAGTTCATAGCGGTCATTGAGATAAATGGCGATTTCCTGGGCTTCCTCCGGGGAGGCCGTCCATTCCAGGATCTTTTTGGCCCAATACATCCGTAGATAGCCGTGCATTTTGCCCCGGTGCACCATTTCGAGCTGGGCCGCATTCCACAGGGGATCGTGGGTGCGGGCCGCGTCGAAGTCCGCCGGGGTGTAGAGATATTCCCGGTCATCGGCCCGGTGGTCATCGAGGGTCTTCCGGGCCCAGTCCGGAAAGCCCTGAAACGCGTCATAGTGCGGGTTGTACCAGCAAAAATTGTCGGAGAGCTCCCGGCGGACCACCAGCTCTTCCAGAAAGGCCTCCCGGGCGGCTTTGGGGGCCGGGCTGTCCCTGACCTCCAGGGCCACCCGCTGGGGCGCCAGCTGACCGAAATGAAAATAGGGGGAGAGATTGGACTGGCCGTCCCGGGTGGGGTCGTTGCGGTCCCGGTCATAGGCGGTCAATTTTTCCGCCACAAAGCGGCGGAGGTGCTCCCGGGCCGCCTGCTCCCCGGGTTTGAGCCAATCGACCGGGGGGACATTGCGGTCCAGGGTCATGGACGCCAGGAGTTCCTCCACATCCGGCTCCGGGGGTTGGTCGGCGGCGGCAAAGGGGTGCATGAGGAGGGCCGGAAAAGGTGTCAGAAAATCGTCCAGGGCCCGGCGGATCTTGGGCCGGAAGGAATACGCGGCCCACTCCTGTTTGGGGGAGGCCAGCCAGCAGGGCACGAGGTTGTGGGCGTCCACCTCGATGAAGGGGATGGTCAGACTTGGGGCCGCGGCGTCTTTCCAGGCGCGCTTGATGCGCAGGGGATCAAAGTCGGCGACCAGGAGGGCGACATCCAGGGCCGCGGCCCACCGGGGGATTTCCTCCCCCGGGGCGCCCCGGAGCAGGTAGAAGGGGATATGGTGGCGGGCCAGCTCCCGGGACACCTCCGCCAGGCCCGCCAGCATAAAGGCGTATTGGCGCAGGGCGGCGCCCAGAAACCCCTCGGCCAGGCAAAACACCACCAGCAGGGGAACCCGGCGTTCCCGGGCCAGGTGCTGGGCGTAGAGCAGGGCCCAGTTGTCGTGGGCCCGCTGATCCCGGCTCATCCAGTAGGCCACCGGCCCGGGCCGTTCGGCGCCGGCCTTGAGGATCCTGGCTCTTTTGTCCATGGCGGTTTATGTCAAGCGAAAAAATATATGAGCAACCATAGGTTATCCCTATCAAATCCCCCTTTAGCAAAGGCGGACTTAAAATACCTCGATTTTAGAGTTCGATTCTGGCCTGACCTATCCTTCCCCCCTTTTTTAAAGGGGGGTCAGGGGGGATTTGTCGAGGAAGACCTGATGGTTCAAAGGTCTCATCTGTTTGAGGGAAACGCGGTCTGAGGCGCCCCGTCGGGAAAGGCGCTATTTTTCCTGGGCAGGCCCGGTCTGGGCTTTGCCCGGGGCCCCAATTTCCAGGGTGGCCTTGAGGCCCTCTTTGAGGATCAAATCCGGATTGGGCACCAGGAATTCCACCTCGTAATAGGTGGGATGCTCCAGGGTGAGGACCGTGGGGGCCCAGGGGAGGCGGCTCACCTTGGCCTTGAATTTTTGGCCGGGGAGGGATTCCATGACGATGTCGGCCTCATCCCCCACCTTGAGCTTCAGGGCCTCGATTTCATGAACCCGGGCCCTTAGGAGCATGGGGTCCATGACCCCCACCATGATGATCGGGGTGCCCCCGGGCAATTCCGCCCCCTGGCGCAAATCCGGATGCATCCAGAGCACATAGCCGTCTATGGGGGCCACCAGGACCCCCTCTTTGGGGACCTGGCCGGACTTGAAGGAGACGCCCAGCTGCTTGCGGACCAGGGCCTCTTCCTCCTGCTTGGCGTTCTGAGCCTGGTCCAAACCCTCGGCCAGGGCCGAGCGCTGTTGGGAGAGGGCCTTGATTTCCTGTTTAATCTGCTCCAGATTCTGGGGGGCCGCCAGTTTCTGGCGGGACAGTTCCTCCAGGGTTTTTTCCTTATTTCTCAGGAGGGTGAGGCCCTTGTCGATTTCCGCCAGCCTGGCCCGCAACTCCGGGATCTGGGAGGGCAGCAGGCGGCGCCGCAGGGACTGGAGGGCTTCGGGGATCAGGAGATAGCGGCCCAGGACCTCGCCGGCCTGGACCTTGTTGCCGGGCTCCACGACCAGGGAAACTATCTGCCCGGCCACAGGCAGCACCACCGGCCTTTTCAGGGAGCAGACCAGCTTGCCGGTGAAGGAAAGTTCCGCGGCCCGGGCCAAGGGAGGGGCAAGGTCCAGGCACACGGACAGAAATCCCCCCAGGGCAACGATCACACAAAAAATTCGGGTCAAAGGTCTCATATGGTTTTCGGTTCTATCTTTACAGAGGTGCGGTTATCCGGGGGTCGGGTCATTACTCCTTCCGGAACTGGTCTTCGTGGACGTAGCGATAGACCAGTTCACCGGAGAGATGCCGCAGGTCCAGAGCGGCCAGGTCGGTCTCCAGGGCGGTTTTCACCGCGGCCATTTCGGCCTTGATCTGGGCCAGCCGAGCCGTCATGAACACGGAGAAATCCTTTTCCCCGGTGCGGTACAGGGTCTCTCCCTGGCGCTCCCTGAGGCGGGTCAGTTCCGCCTGGGCTTTGGCCACCCGCAGTTCGGTGGCCGCCTGGCGGTAATCTCCTTCCGCTTCCCGCCACTTGGAGGTGAATTCCGTGGCGGTGACCTGCTCTTCGGAGTCGAACTGCTTCAGGATGGTCTTTTGCCGGGTGATGTTCCGCACCCTTTTCATGCCGTCGAAAATGGGAAAATTGAGGCCCACGGAGAAAAACATGCCCGACTGGTTGGTGTTCTGATTCAGGGGGTCCGGGGTCTGGGCCGCCAGGTTGAGGTTGGGCAGAAATTTCATCTTGGCCAGGGTGACGTTCCAGGTCTGCAGTTCTTTGGTCAGCTGTTTGATGCGCAGATCAAAGGACAGATCTTCGCCCTTTTCCCGGCTGGCCTTGGCCGGGTCGAAGTCCCCCAGCACCTGGCGGCGGGCCTCCTTCAGATCCAGACGCAGGGGCTGGTCGGGTTTCAGGGCCAGAAAGCGGCGCAGGGCCTCCTGGACCTTGGCCTGGGACGCGGCCAGGGTCTCCTGTTCGGCCGCGGCCACTTCTGCTTCCTGGGAGGCGATATCCACCTCCATGGAGGTTACTTCCCCCAGTTTCTGCCGCTCTTTGGCATAGCGCAGATTATCCCGGGTCAGCTCCTTTTTGATCCCCTGCAACCGGGTCAGCCGCTCCAGGGCGTCAAGTTCGAGGAAGGCTTTGCCCAGGCGCTCGATGCCCCCGGCGATGACCTTCATATGGGCCAGAGTGGCGATTTTGATAATGACCTTGTTGACCTTGAGAGACAGCATGGCCACGATGGGATTATAGTCACCGGTGGAAAAGGCGATGACATAGTTGGAGGGGTCGTCGACATTGGGGTTTTTCGGCTGGGCCAGGTAATACCGGCTGGAAAAACTCAGCGACGGGAAAAAGTCCGACCGGCTGTCCTGGGCATTCAGGCGCCGGACTTCAATTTCCAAAGAACTTTTGGTGAAAAAGGGAGACTGGCGCAGCGCCAGCCGCACGCACTCGTCAAAATTTCGGGGACCCTGGGAAACCTCGGCCGGGGCGTTCGGGGGCTGGTCTGCGGCGCCGAAGGCCATGGCGGGCCACCCCCAAAGGCAGGGCAGCATCCCCGCCACCAGGAGCAACCCGGCCAGCAGGCTGCTGAAAGACGAATGTTGCCGGGCGATTTGCGTCGTATGCTTGGGCATGGGTGAAAAAATCCCTGAGAGCCACGCGCCCCTCACCGAAGTGATCATCTGAGGCCGGTGAGCACGCCGTCCTCCATGGGGCAGACGCGGTTGCAGCGAGAGGCGATGTCAGGGTCATGGGTGACCACCACCACCGCGGTATTTTCCGTGGCGGCCACTTCCTCGAAATGTTCCATGACCAGGTGGCCGTGGCTGCGGTCCAACTGCCCGGTGGGCTCGTCGGCCAGGATCAGTTGGGGACGGTTCACCAGGGCCCGGGCCACCGCCACCCGCTGGCGCTCCCCCCCGGAGAGCAGATTGGCGGAATGATACAGCCGGTGGGCCAGGTTGACCTTGCGGAGGGCATCCAGAATGCGCTGGGGCCGGGTCTCTTTGTCAACTTCTTCATAGATCAGCGGAAATTCCAGATTTTCATAGACATTGCTGTTTTCCAGAAGGTCACAGGCCTGAAAAACAAAACCGAGGCGGCGGCGGCGAAATTCAGCCTGATGGGTCCGGTTAAGGGTCAAAAGATCGAGGCCTTCCCAGAGATAGGCTCCGCTGGTGGGGGCCTGCAGCAGACCCAGGATGTACAGCAGGGTGGACTTGCCGGACCCCGAGGGTCCCATGACCGCCACCATTTCTCCGGGATGGATCACGAGATTGACCTCCCGGAGCACTTCAATGGGCCCGGCGCCGTTGAAATAGACTTTGGTCAGGTTCTCCACCCGAATCAGGGGCTGGGGGGAGGCTGCCTTGAGGTCGTGTACCATAAAAGGTTCGGGGCAATGTGTTCTGGTGCTATTCATAACGGGTGGCAGAGACCACCTCCATGCGGGCTGCCTGCACGGACGGATACAGACCGGCGCCCACCCCTAAAGCCACCGCGAAAACCAGGCTGAAGGCCAGACAGGTGAAAAAGAGCTCCTCCGGGGGGCGCATGCCGATCCACAACCCGAGAAGTTCCACCAGGATTCTCCCCAGGGTAACGCCGATGACCGAGGCCAGCAACGACAGGCAGAGGGCCTCGGTGAGGAACTGGGATAAAATGTCCCGGTCCTCGGCCCCCATGGCCTTCTTGAGGCCGATTTCCCGGGTGCGGCTGCGCACCGCGGCCATCATGATGTTCCAGATGCCCATGCCCCCGAGGATGAGGGTGGCGGCAAAGGCCAGGTAGATGAAAAATTCCACCCAAAAGGCCACCCGTTTGACGTGCTCCAGGTTTTCCGTGGAAACCTCCACCAGCAGATTCTCAGCCGACTGGTGGGCCGCCACCACCTTGGGAATGGCGGCCGCCACCCCGGGCACGTCATCCCAGGTGGCGCAGCGCACATAGAAGCGATCCAGCACCAGCTGGTGAAAAAACCGGTCCTGCGCGGTGGTCAAGGGGACAAACAGGCTTTTTTCCAGGTTGATGTCCCTGAGGCCCCCCACCACGCCTATGACCCGGAAAACATCCTGGCCCAACTCCAAGGTGCGTCCGGCCACCTCTTCGGTGCCGAACAGGCTCTGGGCCAGGCGCTTCCCCAGGACTACCACCCGCTGGCGCTCCTTAACCTCCTGGGAGCCGAAGAGCGAGCCGGTATGGGCTGTAAGGCCGCGCATTTTCCAGAAATGTTCGTCCACCGCGGCCACCGAAAAAAAATCTTCCTGGCCCTGATTATTCCCCTTGATGCGGGTTAAGCCCACCAGACTGGCGTAGGCCACCCCCGGGATTTCCCGAATGGCCTGTACCGTATCTTCTCGGAATTTGCCTGGCGGAAGTTGAGGGCGGGACTCCAGGACATTGCGGATGATGGTGACGCCGCCGATGAAGGTGATGTCCTCATTAAAATTCTTTTTGACGTCCTGGCCCATGGTGATGATGGAGATAAACCCCGCCACCCCCACGGCAATGGCCAGGACCACGCCGAGATAGCGCCGGCGATGGCGGAATACCTGGCGCAGGCTTACCCGCACAAGGTCGTCAAAAAACAACAGCTAACTCCTTGGAAGGGTGGATCATTTCCCCGCCATTTCCATCGTCGCGTCGATGGAGGTGCGGTTGGAGACGCCAATCGGGTCGAGGATTTTGCCCTGTTCTGCCAAGTCCACGGCGCGGACGCGGTGTTTTTTGGCCAGGCGGTCCAAGACCTCCAAGACGAAATCGATGTGGCTGTCCTGGTGGGTGCTCATATAGGCGGTGCGGATCAGGGCCTTCCCCCGGGGAACGGCTGGGAAGATGGCGGGGAGAGCGAAAACACCTTCGGCGAACAGATCAGCCGCCAATAACGCGGCCTTGAGGTCTGAGCCGATGTGGATGGGCATGACCGGGCTCACCGGCGGTCCGATAACCAGACCGATCTCCTGGTAGCCGGCGTGGGCCCGGCGGATATTTCTCCAGAGCTGTTCCACCCGCTCCGGTTGAGCTTCGATGAAATCAAGACAGGCCAACACGGTGGCCGCACAGCTGGCCGGCAGCCCCGCCGAGAAAATCAGGGTGCGGGAATGGTGGCGGATATATTCCAACACCTCTTCCTGGTCGCTGGCGATGAAACCGCCGATGGAGGCCAGGGCCTTGCTGAAGGTCCCCATGATAAAGTCCACCTGAGAGGTCAGGCCGAAATGCGCCGACACTCCCCGGCCGCCGGGACCCAGGACTCCCAACCCATGGGCGTCGTCCAGGTAGATCAACAGATCCGGAAAGGTCTCCTTGAGGGCCACCAGATCAGGCAGGGGGCAGACATCCCCGGACATGCTGAAAACCCCTTCAGTGATCAGCACCATCACGCAGTCGGCGTTTTTTTGGCGGGCCAGGGCGATCTTTTCGGCCGCGGCCTGGGGGTCATTATGCCCAAAAGGCACCAGCCGGGCTTTGGAGGCCTGACAGCCCTCAAAGATGCTGGCATGGTTCTCCCGATCGCACAGGATCATGTCCTGGGCCGACAGCAGACAGCCGATGGACCCCAAATTGGTGCTGAAGCCGGTGACGTGGAGGACCGCCTTCTTTTTGCCCACAAAGGCCGCCAGGCGTTCTTCCAGGGCCTCATGAAGGGTGAGGTTGCCTGAAAGAAACCGGGACCCCCCGGGGCCGGTCCCCCAGCGATGCATGGCCTGAACCGCGGCCTCCATCACCTGCGGCTCATGACTCAGCCCCAAATAATCATTGGAGCCGATCATCACCAACCGCCGCCCATGCACTTCCACTTCCGGTCCCCAGGACCGGGAGATGGGGCGAAAATAGGGATAAATCCCCTGGGCTCTGGCTCCCTGCACGAAGCGGTGGAAAGTCAAGCAACGTTTCTTTAGCATCATGGCGCAATTATACTTGGTTCGTGAAAAAATTCCACCTGTTTTTCGGAAAGCCATGTTAGCAAAATTTCTTATTAAGGGCAATTAGACAATCGACATTTATCGACCTTAAGAAAATTTTCTTTTTCTCCCATCCCCCCCTATTCAGGTTTTGGGCTTCAAATCCACGGCCACCTTGACGCTCTGGTGGGTCCGTTTGTCCAACGCGGCTCGGAATGCCTGACGGTAACGGCCCAGGGGAAAGGTGTGGCTCACCAGACCGGCCGTGGGAAAGTCCCGCCGGGCCAGGAGTTCCAGGGCCACCTCGTAGGTGCGCCGGCGCCGGCCCTGGTGTGTGCCATAAGCGTACATGGCCGACCCCGTAAGGCGCAATTCCCGGAACCACAGACTGGAGATATCCACCTGCCCCAAAGCCCCGGCCGTGCCCACCAGCACCAGCAGCCCCCTTGCCCTCAAGGCCAGCAACCCGGTCTGGAACGAATTTTTATTGCCCACACAATCAAAAAAATAGTGGGCGCCGCCCTCCAGGTTGCCCCCTCCCAGGGTGGTGGGCAGGAACCGGGCCCCCAGGGCCTCGCCCAGGTCGCGGCGCGACGGGCTCATCAAAACCAGGTCAGCCCCCCCGGCCGCGGCCAGGCGCTCCTGGAAGGGATAGCGGGCCACCACCAAAAGGCGCGCCCGACAGCCCAGACCCCGCAGGGCCCTCAGCACATGCTGGCCGATGATCCCCGCCCCGTAAATCACCACGGTGGCCTCGTCCGGGGGAAAATGATCCAGCACCGGCTGCAGGGCGCTGGCCAGGGAATCGGTCAACACTGCCACCTCATCGGGAAGCTCCGGCGGCAACCGGAAGAGATTCCCCGGCGGCGCCGCCATCATCTCCGCCAGGCCCCCCCCGGCCCGGTGGGTGAACCCGAGAATAACCCCGGCCGGCAATTCCCCCTCGGTGAAGCGCTCGCACAGATTATCCTCCCCCTGGGCGCAGGACCGGCAGGGCGCCAACCCCCGGGCCCGGCAGGCCAGGAGGGGCTCCACCGCCACCCGGTCGCCTGGGGCAAAGCCGCTGTCCACCGGGGCCTCCGCCACCTCCGCCACCACTTCGTGGCCCAAGATGCAGGGGAAAGAGGCGTACGGTTCTAACAGATAAGACTCCCGGCCCCGCAAAAGGTTAAGGTCGGAGCCGCACAGGCCGCAGAGACGGGGGCGCAGCACCACCCAGTCCGGGCGGGGCCGGGCGAAAGGTGCCTCCCTGAGGCGCACCGGGGCCAGCCGGGGGAAAAACCGCCGGGGGAAAAGCGCACTCAGGGATTTGGTCAGCAAATAACGGGGAATGGAGTAATAATACTCGAGAGCGAGCATGGCTTTCGGCCTTGGTTCACCGACCGGGGCTGGGCGCGGCCGCTTTCCGGCCACTTAACCCTGAATCGCCGCGCTTGTCAAGGTCCCGTGGGGGCAAATTTTTTAGGTCTTGCCAAGCGGCCGGATTTTTGGATTATAATAATATCACTTCAGCAAATCTTGTCTTCAGTAAATGGAAACGTTATGTCCCAACGCAGCAAAGTATCTCTGGGGGCGGTGGCCAAAAATTTCCGCCACCTGCTCCCCCATCCCTGGATCGGCCTGAAACTCATGGCCCTGGAAGGGGAAAAATGGCTGTTCAACCTCCTGTATCCCAACGCCGCCTCGGGCAAGGCCCGGTCCATCCGCCAGGTCAGCATCCGCATCACCGACCTGTGCAACCTGCGGTGCCACACCTGCGGCCAATGGGGGGACCACGGCTTTCTGCACGGCAAGAGCCTGGCGGAGTTGAAGCACAAGGAGGTCTCTCCGGAGCGCTATCTGGAGGTCTTCCGGGACCTGGTGGCCCACGACCATCGCCCCCTCATCTATTTGTGGGGGGGAGAGCCCATGCTCTACGAAGGCACCCTGCCCATCATCGAAGGGGCCTCGGCCCTGGGCCTGCCCACCTCCATCGCCACCAACAGCACCCGGGTGGCCGCCGCGGCCGAGACCCTGGTGAACGCGCCGTTGTTCCTGCTGCAAATCTCCATTGACGGCCACACCGCCGAGCTGCACAACCGGGCCCGCCCCGCGGCCGGCGGCGCCGACAATTTCGCCGATATCAACAAGGCCCTGGCCGCGGTGCGCGAGGCCCGCCGGGCCAAAGGCACCCAATTGCCCCTCATCGCCTCCCTGACGGTCATCCACAAGGAAAATTATCGGCACCTGATCGACCTGTATGAGACCTTTCGGGACCGGGTGGACGTGGCGGTTTTCTATCTTTCCTGGTGGATTGACGAGGCGCGGGCCCAGGCCCACGACCAGGATTTCAGCCGGCGCTTCGGGTTTCAGCCCCGCTGCCCCTGGGGCTGGGTGGGCGACTGGAAACCCCGGGACTATGGGGAACTGAACCGCCAGCTCAACCTGCTCCTGGAGCGCTCCAAGCCCTGGTCCGCGCCGCCGGTGTTGCTGATCCCCTCCATTTTGGGGGAGGACAACCTGCGCGCCTATTACACCGACCACGCGGAATACTTCGGCTACAACCAGTGCGTGTCCATCTACCAGGCGGTGGAGATCAACAGCAACGGCGATCTCTCCCCCTGCCGGGATTACCACGACTACGTGGTGGGCAACATCAAGACCCACACCATCACCGAGCTGTGGAACTCCGAGCGCTACCGGGCCTTTCGCCACAGTCTGGCCACCGAGGGCCTGATGCCGGTGTGCTCCCGCTGCTGCGGCCTGATGGGATATTAGGGTGGGGGACAGGCGGCCGGTGAGCGTCTTGGGCGCGGCTCCGGCCCGGGTGGTGTTTTTGCTGGAGGACCTGGAGTACGGCGGCACCCAGCGCCAGGCCCTGGAACTGGCCCGCCGGGTGGACCGCCGCCGCTTTCAGGTGGAGCTCTGGGTGCTCCGGGCCGGGGACGACCT